>JAGTRV010000059.1:0-7567 GCA_018262245.1 Pseudomonadota bacterium
ATGCGGAAGCCGAGGCCGTCATTGACCGCGATCATTTCGGAAACGATCACCACGATGAAAGCGGTACCGATGCCGATACGCACACCGGCCAGGATATAGGGCGTGGCGGCGGGCAGGATCACTCGGGTGAACATCGTCCATTGATTGACGCCGAGGTTGCGCGCTGCCCGCAGGTAGATGCCATCCACCTGCCGCACACCGGCGATGGTGTTCATCAGCACCGGAAAAAAGGCGCCGATGGCGATCAGGAAGAAGGAAGGCGGATTGCCCAGCCCGAACCAGAGGATCGCCAGCGGGATGTAGGCAATCGGCGGAATCGGCCGCAGGATCTGCATCAGCGGGTTGAACAGGGCGTAGATGCGGGTGCTGGCCCCCATCAGCAGACCGAACGGCAAGGCCAGACCGGCACCGATCAGGAAGCCAGCAATGACGCGGAACAGGCTGGAGTAAGCGTCATGCGGCAGTTCGCCGGAGAACATCCAGGCCAGCGTGCTCTGCCCTGCTTCCTGCGGCTGCCCCGGCATCAGGTAGGCCCACCACTTGATGGCCACCGCCGTCGGGGACGGCAGCAGTACCTCCGAGAACAGCCCGGCCCGCGAGCCGGCCTCCCACAGCATCAGCAAGAGCACCGGCACCAGCGCACCGTGAGCGAAGTCTTTCATTTTCTGCAGCATGGCTTATTTCACCTTCAGATCGGCCTTGGCCTTCTGCAGCAGGTCGAGCTTGACCCACTCGGCCGCCTTCGGCGGCTTGGCCATGCGGCCAACACCGTACTTCTGCATGAACTCGGTGGTGATATCCACATGCTCCAGCGTCACGTCGTAGGTGTAATCGGCGTTATCCATCGCATCCTTGAAATCCTGCGAGGTGATCTGCCCCTTGAACATCTGTTCGCGCACATACTTGTCGGCCAGTGCGGTGTCCTTGTTGAACAGCGTGGTGGTCTCGACGAAGCACTTCATCAGGCGCTGGGCGACATCCTTCTTCTCGTTGTACATCTTCTCGGTCATGACCAGCAGACGAACCGGCTCACCCATCCTGGTCGTGTAGGGCTTCATGATTTCGACGCCAAACTTCTTGTTGATTGCCTGCGAAGACTGCGGTTCGGACTGGTTCATCGCATCGATCTGCTTGGCGGCCAGCGCCTGGTTGAGGTCGGCGAAGGCGAGGAAAACGACCTGCACGTCCTTGCCCGGCTTGTCGGACCAGGTCAGGCCGGCCTTTTCCAGTTCCGCGTAAAGCAGCAGTTCGTGGGCGCCGCCTCGGGTGACGCCGACCTTCTTGCCCTTGAGATCGGCAATGCTCTTGATGCCGCTATCGATCCCCGCAACGATCCGTGCCCCGCCCTTGGCGAAACCTGCCACGGTGTAGATCGGCACGCCATTGGCCCGGCCGGAAATGGCACCGTCGGACGCCAGCGCAGCGATGTCGATTTCACCGGCGACGATGGCCGGCATGATGTCCGGTCCCTTCGGGAACATGCGCTCCTCGACCTTCAGGTTGTACTTGCCGCAGGCCTCCTTCATGTAGGAAACCGCGCCGTAGTGGGCAAACTTCAGGTTGCCGAGGCGAACGACATCAGGCGTCTGGGCCTGGGCGGCCAAAGGAGCAGCAACGCCAAAGGCGGCGATCAGGGCAAGGCAAATGGTCTTGGACATGGATATTTCCTCCAGAGTTTTTCGTTAGCCGCAGCGCGGATAGTTCAAATGCGATTGCAGGAGATGTGCCAGCCAGAACAAATCTGTCAAGCAATTGAATAAATTGAAAAAACAAAACCTTGAATAGTCCCAGGAACTAAGAATAATGCGGTTTCCCGCTCATGAAAAATAAAAAAATGCGGAAATCCGCACTTCGGGACAGCAAGCCAGGAACAACATCAAAATCATAAGAAGTTAAGTTGCCGTGATAAAGTACGCATTTGGCATACACAATCCTCGTACCTCGCGGAATCGGCTGCCAATATCGAAAAACAAAAAATCAGTCAGGGAGTAAGGATTGGAAGCCGCTTGCCATTACGCCACGCTTGGTGTGACCGCCGATGCCCTTGAGGCACAGATCAAGAATGCCTACGCGCTGGCCTTGAAAAAATTTCGCGAGCGGATGAACTCCGAAAACCCGTTACCGGTCTCGCATTTTGATGCAATTCGCGAGGCTTACCGGGTGCTTTCCGACCCTGCTTGCCGGGCTGAATACGATCTGTCACGACATGCAACGAGCCCGAGCAGTTCAACGTCAGCCATTTCTGAATCGCCGTTGTCGACCGCTGCCGCCAACCCCACCGTACCTCCACGCGTCGCCCGGGACGATGAGGAAATCCAGATCGCGTTTCGCGGCAACGGGGGCGAGTATTTCCGGATCTGGCTGGTCAACATGGCCCTGAGTTTCCTGACGCTGGGCATCTACTCGGCCTGGGCCAAAGTTCGGCGAGAGAAGTATTTCCATTGCAACCTGATTATTGACGGTGCCGCCCTCAATTATCACGGCAAGCCCAAAGCCATTCTCCTTGGACGCATCCTGCTGGTCATCCTGCTGGCTATTCTGAGCGTGACCGACAAACTCGGTGGAGCGGCCAAGCTCGGTGGGCTGGCCGTTTTTGGCCTGGCTTTTCCGTGGCTGATGGTTCAATCGATGCGCTTTCGTGCCCGCAACACCAGCTATCGCGGCGTTCGCCTCAGTTTTTCGGGTACTTATCAGCAAGCGCTTCTCCTCTATCTGGTACACGGAGGTCTGTCGCTGATCACGCTTGGTCTCTATGTCCCGGCGTTCATCCAGAAACAAAAAGCTTTCCTGGCCAGCCATCTGCACTTTGGCGATCGCCAGTGCAACTATGCCGGGCAAGTTTCCATCTTCTATAGCGCCATGAAAGCGCCGTTGATCCTTGGCATACTGGCCCAAGTCTTGTTGGTTGGTTCGCTATTCGCCATCGTCATCCCGATCATTGGCAAAAGCGGCATGGCTGGCCTGGTCATGGCCATGCTCTTCCTGCAGGCAGCCTTAGTTGCGTTGGTCCTGGTCTATTCAATCGTCGTGCCATGGATTCGCGTGGTCGGTATCAACCTGTTCTGGAATCATCTGTCTTATGGCAAAACGACATTCATCAGCACCCAGAAAGTCAGTTCGTATATTGGCCTGATTGTCACCAACTGGCTGATGACGCTACTCACGCTTGGATTTTTCTGGCCATTTGCCCAGATTCGTCTTGCCAATTTCCGGGCCAACAATCTTTCCATTGCCAGCCCCCAGACCCTGCGCGAGGCAGTTTCCGAAGCGGCAGAGAATCCTGCGGCGCTGGGCAGCGAAGCGCTTGACGTCATGGGTCTCGACGTATCTTTCTGATGCTTGAAGCCGCGTACTACGATGGCCGCAGCGCACGCCGGCACGACGTGAGTCTGAGCATTCGCGATGGCCGCCTGTATTTGTGTGGCGCAACGGTTAATCGCACCGACCAGCTGAGTGACATTGATTTTGGCGAACCGCTGGCCGGTGCATCTCGCTGCATCGAATTCCTTGATGGGGCCTGTTGCGAAGTAAGCAACGAGACGGCGTTGGCCAAATTGCTGCAAGAAGCCGACCTTCGCGAATCACTGGTGGTCCGTATGCAGCGCCACTGGCGCTGGGCATTGGCATCCTTGCTCGCACTGTGCTCGATCTTTGCCAGCACCTATATCTGGGGCTTGCCTGCCCTGGCAAAAGGCCTGGCCCCGTACGTGCCAAGTCCCGCCGTCCAGCGCATTTCCGATCTGGCGCTGGCCCAGGCCGACCATGGCCTGCTGACAAGCAGCGTGCTTCCTGCCCCACGCCAGCAACAGATTCTCGAATACGCAAGGGCACGCCTGAATGACACCAATTCGCCGGTGTGGCGCCTGCATTTCAGGGGATCGCCCACATTGGGCGCCAATGCCTTCGCACTGCCCGCAGGCGACATCGTTCTGCTTGACGGTCTGGTGGCCAAACTCACTGACGAAGAAATCCTCGGCGTGTTGGCCCATGAATTGGGCCACGTGGTACACCACCACGGCATACAGCAACTGATCGAAGGAACTGCGATATCTCTGGTCATGGCCGCCTGGTTTGGCGATGTGTCGTCGGTCATCGCCAGCGCCGGAGCCCTGCTCGCCATGTCAGGCTATTCCCGCGAGGCAGAAGCTGAGGCTGACGCATTCGCTGCCCGCCGTTTGCTGCAATGCTGCGCCTCAAGCGAGGCGCTGGTCAGCGCGCTGGGCAAATTGCAGGAGTCAGGCAAAGCCCGTGGTGACTTGTTGAGCACCCACCCCGACACCATCCGCCGGATAACCGCCATTCGTGAGATCAAGCCATGAAAAAAGCCAGCGGCATACCAGACACCCAAATGCTCGGTGGCGGGTTTATCCTGCTTGCTGGTGTGTCGATCCTTCTGGCTGGGCGTTTTCCCCTGCCTCTAGGCTTGTACACAGCCTTGCAGGGGCCTCCGATGATCTTGAGCGCAATTGCCGCTTATTGCGGAATTACCGTTGCATTGGCTTCGATCATCGACCGCATTGATGGCGTCGATGCGGTGGCCGCCTATCATCATGTCGGCCGCTGGTTTTGGTGGTTTGGTCAGCTCACCGCCATGCTGGCATGCACACTGACGCTGATTGGCTTCTTTCTGCCGGGGTTGGCCAACGGCGTACGCTGGGGTGCCGCACTAGTAACGACATTTTGTTGCATCCTGTTCATCGCCTTTCTCGATCAGGCAAAACCTGCGACGCTCCAGCAACTGCGGCGCGGAAAAAATGCGCCGGCAAACGGAATGCTGAAGACCTGTCTTGCCCTGATTTTGATGGCTGTGGCAGGCATGCTCATCTATCAACGCTACGCTGATTATCAGGCGCGAGAGCAAGGCTACGCGGCCAGCGATGAAGCGGAGCGTCGCGCAGCCAAGCCGTGGATACATGAATTTGACAGCCTGCCCGGTCAACTCTCGGTTGACGAACTCAAGGCACGCGTGGCGCTTGGCGGGCATCGGCTGAGCTGTTTCAGCCGGGCGGAACTGGAACCGCAAAACCGACTGCAGGAAGACGATACCCACGATTGCTGGACCAATATCGGAGAGGCTTGGGGTATTCCGGCCCATATCGTCGTCTTTGGTTTTGGGCAGCACGGCTTGCGTAGTCAGATGCTGCGCTTTCCGCATGCCTCCTGGCCTCTGGTCGAAGCCTATCTGGAGCAGCTTGGCCAACGCCAGGCGCAGACATTCGGTGTCGATCCATCCAGCCGTAGGCCCATCAGTGGCTGGCGAATCGACTCCGGACTGGTCTTTTCGTCGGCCCCACCATCCGGCGAGGAAGTTGTCGTTCTGTGGAACGCAAAAGATGAACTGGCGCGCCTGTATTGCCGCGACGAGCTGTCGCCGAAAGCGGCTAAAAAGCAGTATGGCTACACCGTTCCTGTCGCCGCATTGTGGCCTGAAATCAATTGTCGTGATTTGCGTTGATTAGGCAGTAGCCGCCTCGGCTGCGACTTTAAAACCCTGCTGCAATGGGCTGCTCCATCCGTTTTCGAAAACAAACGCAGCGAACTGAACCAGATACCTTAGCGCCTATCTGTTTTTACGCGCCGGATCAGGCAGAATTCTGCTTTTCCCTTAAATTAGGGCTGGCGCCTGTTGCGCCCCGAGGATTGCCCGAGAGGGCCGCAGAAAGGAACTTCCTTGTTTTACATCGTTGAAAGCAGCAAATCATTTTACGAAGCTTGCTTCGACCTGGATCCTGTTATCCAGCGTCTTGGCTTTGTCATCCTGCATACCTACGACTTCAGCGAAATACTCTCCCGCAAAGGTATCGGCCTTGACGAAGAGTGCCAGGTATTTGAGATCTGCAACTACCGGTACGCCGAGAAAATGCTCGCCGCCGATATGCAACTCAGTCTGACAATGCCGTGGCGGATTTCAATCTTCACCGAAAACGGCGCCACCCAAATTAGCCTGGCCCGCCCGAGCACGATGCTGGCGGAGCTTGGCGAAAATACCGAACTATCCCGGATTGCTTCCGAGATTGAAGCCAAAATGATGATGATTGTGGACGAAACGCGCTAAAGCACCACCAATTGAATTGGCGGCATCGCCCTGGCCAACTGCATCGCGATGGCCCTGCTTGCCCCTGTTAAGCTGGGCCGCTAGCCGATGCAATCGGGCAAAATCAGCCATAAACAAATCCTGACAGCCCACACCGAAAAAACCCTCACGAAGGAAAACCGCCATGCCGCACCTTTTTGACTTCAGTTATCACAACCCGACCCAGATTCACTTCGGATTGAACAGCTTCAGCAAACTGAAAGAACTGGTACCCCAAGGCGCCAGGGTGCTGATGCTCTACGGTGGTGGCTCGATCAAGAAAAACGGGGTCTATGAGCAAGTAACACAGGCATTATCCGGTCATCAGGTCGTCGAATTCGCTGGCGTCGAGCCGAACCCGACCTTCGAAACGCTCAACCGCGCCGTCGACCTTGTACGGACCGAAAATCTGGATTTCATCCTGGCTGTCGGCGGGGGGTCGGTCAGCGACGGCGCAAAATACATCGCCTGCGCCGCTTTGTATGACGGTGACGGCTGGGACATCGTCAGCAGCAAGCACAAAGTGGAACGCGCTCTGCCGGTAGGCGTGGTACTGACCCTGGCGGCGACCGGCTCGGAATCGAATGCCGGCGCCGTGGTGACTCGCGCCGCCAATCACGAAAAGCGGGTGTTTTATGTCCAGCCGGCCCGGCCACGCTTTGCCATCCTGAATCCTCAGGTCTTGGCCAGCCTGCCTGACCGTCAGCTGGAAAATGGTGTCGTCGACGCCTTCGTCCATGTCTGCGAGCAATACCTGACCTATCCGGTCGGCGCCCTGGTTCAGGACGGCTATGCCGAGGCCGTCATGCGCGCCCTGAAAACCCTGGCCGACACATTCGAGCAACGTCGGGACATCGGCTGGCTGCAAAATCTGATGTGGGCGGCCAACCAGGCCCTGTGCGGCATCATCGGTGTTGGCGTGCCGACGGATTGGGCCACCCACCGGATGGCCGTCGAACTGACCGCCCTTTACGGCATCGACCACGGACGGACCTTGGCTATCATCCAGCCGGCGTTGCTGAGAGAAACGATCGAAGCCAAACGGGCCAAGCTGGAACAAATGGGACGTGCCGTTTTCGGCCTGACCCAGCCCTCCGCCGAAACGACCATTGCCGCTATTGAAAGTTTTTATCGCAGCCTGAACATGCCGCTGCATCTGGGCGACACCGACGCCAATGACCCCGAAGCGGCAACTCGCGTCATGCAGGCCTTGCGCGATCACGGCAATGCGGCCCTAGGTGGTCACGCCGAACTCGATGAAGCCAAGACCGAGCGCATCATCCGCGCTGCCTGCTGCAAATAATCAAGAACGCCTTGCGGCTCAGGCCCGCCGCAAGGCCATGTGGGCGGAAATCATTTCCGGCACCCGTGACGGCAGATCCGAACCCTTCTGGCAACCGAGCAGCAGGTGCAGCAATCCGGTAGTAAACGCCCAGGTATCCCTGGCCGTGGCCAGCGGACTCAACCCCTGACGCAAGGTGCCTCGCTCGGCAG
>JAGTRV010000059.1:7580-24670 GCA_018262245.1 Pseudomonadota bacterium
GCAGCCTGTTGATATATGCGCTCAATCTTGGCCAGAAAGGTCTGGGCCGGCCGGCCGACTTCTTCCTGTACCGCGGCAAACTCGTCGACATACTCGCAGCGCGAAATCATGATCTCGAACACTTCACGAACGACCGAGCAGTCGTCAAGGACTCGGAAGAACTCCTTGATCGAGGCTTCGATGGCGTCGAGCGGATTGGCAAATTGATCCGACAGCAATAAAGCATCGGTCCGTTCGACCATCGGGGCAAAAACATCTTCGCGCATGGCGAAGAACAACTCGGCCTTGTCCTTGAAATGCCAATAAACGGCGCCGCGTGTCACGCCAGCCGCCTTGGCAATTTTTTCCAGCGTCGAACGGCTGACGCCACACTCATGGAACACAGTGCGCGCCGCGTCGATCAGGTGCTTCCGCGTCTGCTCTGCTTCTTCCTTGGTTTTGCGTACCACTTTCTCTCCTGAACGAACTTCCGTTAATTTATGCGTCCTAAAATGCTTGATAACGGTTAGTTACAAATTCGTATTTACATACATTCATGAATGTTTATAATCTAGCCAGCAAAAATAATCAAGGAGAACCGGCGTGACCCCAACCTCAAAATTCCCTCGCAAGGCCCTGCCCTTCGTCGTTTCAGCCATCATTGGCGCACTGGCTGTCGCCGGGTGTTCCGGCGACAAATGCCGGTCACTGTCCTCGACATGCAACCGCAGAAGGTGCCGTCGAGCATCGAGATCATGGCGCAGACCGAAGGCGCCCGCGAAACTGAAGTCCGTGCCCGTGTCGGCGGCATTCTGACCAAGCGTCTCTATCAGGAAGGCGAAACCGTCAAGGCCGGCCAGCCGCTATTCCAGATCGACCGCTCCCCTTATGAAATCGCTCTCGCCGAGGCCAAGGCCAAGGCCGAGCAGACTGCACGCGAAGTGGGCCGCCTGAAAGGCCTGGCCGAAGCCAAGGCTATCGCCCAGAAAGACTATGACGATGCCGTCTCCGCCAATGCGATGGCTCAGGCCGCCTTGCACCAGGCCGAACTGAATCTTTCCTGGACCACCGTGACGGCGCCGGTCGCCGGCACCACCGGCCGCGCCATCAAATCGGACGGCAACCTGATCTCAACCGGCGACAGCCTGCTGACCTCTATTTACCAGACCAACCCGATCTGGGTCCGCTTCAGCCTGGGCGAAAGCGATCTGGCGAAATTCCCGTCTGGCCGCATCAGCACCAAGGACGTCAAGGGCGTCGAACTGGTCATGGCCAATGGCCAGAAATATGAGAAGCCCGGCAAAGTCAATTTCCTCGCGACCAACATCGATACCACCCTGGGCACCCAGGCTTTGCGCGCCGAATTCGACAACGCCGGCGGCCAGCTTCTGCCCGGCCAGTTCGTCCGTGTCCGCCTGCTGACCGGTGAGCGCGATGGTGTCTATCTGGTGCCGCAATCAGCCGTACTTCAAACCGAGCAAGGCACGCTGGTCATGACCGCCGGCCCGGAAAACAAGGTTGCCCCCCGTCCGGTCAAGGCCGGCGAGTGGTACGGCAAGGACTGGGTCATCCTCGGCGGCCTGAATGCCGGCGACAAAGTCATTGTGGACAATCTGATCAAGCTGCGTCCTGGCATGCCGGTCGATCCGCATCCGCCAGTTGTGCCCGGCGCCGAGCAAGCTGGCAGAAAGCCGCAGGAAGTAGCCGGCAAATCGGGAACATCCGCCACCACCCGTACGCAACAGTAAGGAACGGCCATGGCAAAGTTTTTTATTAACCGGCCGATTTTCGCGTCGGTCATCTCGATCATCATCGTCATTGCCGGGCTGGTTGCCTCGCAGGTATTGCCCATCGCGCAATACCCGCAGATTGCCCCGCCGACGGTGCTGATCACCGCCACCTACCCGGGTGCTTCGGCTGAAACGTTGGCCAAGACTGTGGCTGCGCCGATCGAGGAGCAGTTGAACGGCGTCGAGAACATGCTCTACTTCACGTCATCGGCCAGTGCCAATGGTGCGGTGACCATCACGGCGACCTTTGAAGTCGGCACCAATGTCGACATGGCCTCGGTCAACGTCAACAACCGGGTCAAGGCGGCCGAACCGCGCCTGCCGGAAGCGGTTCGACGCAATGGCGTGATTGTCCAGAAGCGTTCCAACGACATTCTTCAGGTCGTCGCCCTGAAGTCGGAAGGCGGCAAGTACAACACGCTCTTCCTGTCCAACTACGCCAGTCTGAACATCGTCGATGAACTGAAGCGAGTCAAGGGCGTCGGCGACGTTACCATTTTTGGTGCGCAGGATTACTCGATGCGCGTCTGGCTGAAGCCGGACCGCATGGCCCAGCTTGGCCTGACGACCACCGAGGTGTCGAACGCGATCAGCGCGCAAAATGCCCAGAATGCGGCCGGCAAGATCGGCCAGGAACCCGCTCCGAATGACCAGCAACTGGTTTATACGGTAACCGCTAAAGGTCGCCTGCTGAGCGAAGAGGAATTCGGCAACATCGTCATCCGCGCCAGCGGCCCTGGCGGCGTGCTGCGCCTGAAGGACATCGCGCGCATCGAACTCGGTGCCTACAGTTACGACCAGCGCGTGACGCTGGACGGCCAGCCGACCATCGCCATGGGCGTTTTCCTGCAGACCGGTGCCAATGCACTGGAGGTTGCCGACTTGGTCAAGGCCAAGATGGTTGAATTGAAGACCAAGTTCCCCGAAGCGATGGATTACGTCATTCCCTTCGACACCACGCGCTTTGTCTCGGCCTCGATTCACGAGGTTGTGCATACGCTCGTCGAAGCGATGATCCTGGTGTTGGCAGTGGTCTTCCTGTTCCTGCAGAGCTGGCGCGCCACGCTGATTCCGATGGTCGCCGTGCCGATCTCGCTGATCGGCACCTTTGCCGGCCTGTGGCTGTTCGGGTTCTCGATCAATACCCTGACCCTGTTCGCCATGGTGTTGGCCATCGGTATCGTCGTTGATGACGCGATCGTCGTGCTCGAAAACGTCGAACGTTTGATGGCCGAAGAGAAGCTCCCGCCCAAGCAGGCCGCCATCAAGGCCATGCATCAAGTCACCGGGGCACTGATTGCCATCGTGCTGGTGCTGTGTGCCGTGTTCATCCCGGTCGCCTTCCTCGGTGGCATTGCCGGCCAGCTCTACAAACAGTTTGCGGTGACCGTCGCGGTGGCCGTTGTGCTCTCCGGCGTGGTCGCGCTGACCTTGACGCCAGCGCTCTGCGCCCTGCTCCTCAAGGCCCAGCACACCGAGAACAAGCTGTTCGCTCCGTTCAACCGGATGTTCGAACGCCTGACCGGCAACTACACCCGCGCCGTCGGCTTCACGCTCAAGCACGGTATCGTTGGCTCTCTGGTGTTCTTGGCTGTGATTGGTGCCACCCTGGCCTTCTTCCGCATCATCCCGGGCAGTTTCGTGCCGGCCGAAGACCAGGGTTACCTGATCTCGGCGCTGATGCTGCCGGACGGTGCGACGCTGAAGCGCACGGAAAAGACCGGCGAAGGCATGCGTCAGATGATCGCCAAGGATGAGGCCGTCAAGCACACCTTCATCGTTTCAGGCTTCGACCTGATCGGCGGCGGCAACAAGCCCAACGCCGGCACCATGTTCATTCCGCTCAAGGACTGGTCCGAACGGCAAGGCAAGGCACAGGATCTGGCTGGCAAGTTCATGGGCATTGGCATGATGCAGTCGGACGGCATGGGTCTGGTGTTCAACCCCCCGCCGATCATGGGTTTGGGCTCGGCTGGCGGTTTTGAGGTCTACGTGCAGAACCGTGTCGATGGCGATGCCCGCAAGCTCAACGACATCACCCAGACGTTCATGGAAGCGCTGAAGACGCATCCGGAATTCACCCGGATTTCCACCTTCTTCCGCCCAACCGTGCCGCAGTTGTTCGTCGAAGTTGATGAACAGAAAGCGCTGGCGCTGGGCATTCCCATTGCCGATATCTATTCGACGCTGCAAAGCACGATGGGTGCGCTCTACGTCAATGACTTCAACAAGGCCGGCCGCGTTTATCGCGTGCAGTTGCAGGCCGAAGCCAATTACCGCATGAAGGCGGACGACATCGGCAAGGTCTACGTACGCAGCGCAACGACCAACGCGATGATTCCGCTGTCGGCAGTCAGCAAGGTGAAGAACGTCGTCGGCCCTGAACAGGTCGAGCGCTTTAACGGCTTCATCGCCGCCAAGGTGATGGGCGACTCTAAGCCGGGCATCAGCTCCGGTGACGCGATCAAGATCGTTGAACAGGTGGCCGAAGAAACCTTGCCCACTGGCTACGGCATTGCCTGGACCGGCCAGGCTTTCCAGGAGAAACGCAGTTCAGGTTCCTCGCTGCAAGCCTTCGGCTTCGCGATCATCATGGTCTTCCTGATCCTCGCCGCCCAATATGAAAAGTGGTCGCTGCCCGTCGCCGTGGTGATGGCTGTGCCCTTCGCATTGATGGGCGCGCTGACTGCAATCTGGCTGCGCGGCATGCCGAATGACATCTACTTCCAGATCGGCCTTGTCGTGCTGATCGGATTGGCATCGAAAAACGCCATCCTGATTGTCGAGTTCGCTGCCCAGAAGTACGCCGAAGGCATGAGCGCGGCCGAAGCAGCGGTTGAAGCGGCTCGTCTGCGTCTGCGCCCGATCATCATGACCTCGCTGGCCTTCGTGCTCGGCGTCTTCCCGCTGGTCAAGGCTACAGGTGCCGGCGCGTCGGCCCGCCAGTCGATGGGTACCGGCGTCTTCGGCGGCATGCTGGCTGCCACCTTCATCGCCACGCTGTTCATCCCGCTGTTCTTCAAGTGGCTGGAACGCGGCAAGCAGATCGACCCCTCGCACCTCGATAACAACGAGGAGGAACAAGCATGATTTCCCCTGCTCTTTACCGTCTGACACCGCTGGCGCTGGCCTTCGCACTTAGCGGCTGCGCCATCGGCCCTGACTACCTGCGCCCATCGGCACTGCTGCCCAGCCTCTTCGGCGAAGCCAAGCCGGCCGAGACGGTCGCGATCGCCCCCAATCCGGCCATCGATCCGCGGTGGTGGACGCTGTTTAACGACGCCACGCTGAACGATCTGGTCGATCAGGCGCTAAGCAACAACGCCAGCCTCCGCCAGGCCATCGCCCGCGTCGAACAGGCCGAAGCCGTGGCCCGTGAAGCCGGCGCCTCCTTCTTCCCGGAAATCGATGGTTCGGCCGCCAGCAGCAATACCAAGGCAAGCACCAAGACGGCGACTTACGTCGCGTCGCAACCGGCTATTCGCCATGCCCGCAGCGCCGGGCTCAGCACATCGTTCGAACTCGATGTCTGGGGCCGCGTCCGCCGTGCCAACGAAGCCGCCCAAGCCACCCTGCTGGCCAGCCAATATTCCCGAGACTCCATCCGGATCACGGTGGCCGGCTTGGTCGCCAGCAACTACCTGGCCTTGCGGGCCTACGATGCGCAGCTTGCCCTGACCAGCGAAACCCTGAAGAGCCGCGAAGACAGCCTGAAACTGGTGAAAACCCGTGTCGATGCCGGTCTGGTATCGCCACTCGATGGCTACCAGGCCGAAGGCGCGCTCGCCGCCGCGCAGGTGCAAATCGCCGAACAACGTCGGCAGCGTGCCCTGGCCGAACACCAGCTGGCGCTACTGACCGGCAACCCGGAACTCAAGCTCGCTGCCGGCGATCTGCGCCAACTGCCTCTGCCGCCGCTCCCGCCGGCTGGCCTGCCCTCCGACCTGATCGAAGGCCGCCCCGATGTCCGCCAGGCCGAAGCCGAGTTGATCGCCACCAACGCCGGTATCGGCATCGCCAAGGCCGGCTACTTCCCGAAATTCACGCTGACCGGCAGCATCGGCAGCGAGAGCAAGATACTGTCCGATCTGTTCAGCGCTGGATCAGGCACCTGGTCGCTCGGTCTCAGTGCGCTGATGCCCATCCTCGACTTCGGCCGCACCTCAGCCCGCATCGATCAGGCCAAAGCCCTCAACCAGCAATCCTTGATCGCCTGGCAGAACTCCCTGCAAACCGCCTACAAGGAAGTCCGGGATGCCCTGGTCAGCCTGCGTGAAGACGGCGAAGCCGAAACCGCCCAAAACATCCGCGTAGACAGTGCCCGCAAGGCGCTTGACGTTTCCCGCCTGCGCTACGAAGCCGGCCATGCTGGCTACCTCGAAGTGCTTGATGCCCAACGCACCCACAACGATGCCGTAACAACGATGATCACCATGCGCCAAACCAGGCTAGGTGCGGCGATTGATCTGTTCAAGGCGCTGGGTGGGGGATGGAAATCGAACGGGCAGTCTTGATGGCTCGTTGAAAACTGGAAATAGCTGAATCTGAAGGACAAAACCCGAAGCTTGCAAGCTTCGGGTTTTTTGTTCCGTTATCAGTTATTACTCGGAAAATCGAAGAGGACGATCTCACCGACCTACTCTCACCCACCTCTAGAAGCGCTCACTTAAGTCTCGACCAGCTGGTAGAACGTACTTGTGTTTTTCAGCGACACACAAAATTCCGGACACGCCCGATTGTGGCCGCGGAAGGGCCTCAGAATCGTTCGCGAGGCTGCGGTTTGCAGGTCGAGACGGGCCGGTTGGCCATCAGCGGCAATGCTTGGGGAACTCCTTTTTCTCCTCGTCATTGGCGGGTTTCGCAAGCGAGAAATAGCAGTTGTGTGTTCCGTCATCCAGGTCCGGCCATTTCGTATGAATCATCACGTTTGTGATGCGCCAACCGTTTTCGGTTTTGGTGAGGAAATAGAGGTTACGGCCCAGATCAAAACTTGGCGGGTTTGAGATTGTTTTGTTGCCAGCGGGGAAGACTTCGACTTTGGCGCGCTTTCCGGATACGACGGGGGGTTTGATGTAGGGTGCGGGGATGTCTTCCAACCTGATTGCCGACGAGATGTCTTCGGCCAAATATGTATAACGGTTTGGTGCCGTGCACTCAACCAGTCCCGGCCTGATGTCTCGCTTACTAACTAATGCTGGATCGAAGAACTCGTTAAGTAGTACGCATTGCCTTGGTGGCTGATATTTGCTTGCATTGTTTTTTACTCGATTTCTAAAAAATGGTGTGCCATCTTTTTTGGAAAACTCCCCACCCTCAAAGGTCATCGGATCATACGAATACATCTTCTCAATAAATTGCATAACCTCTTTCTGCTCTGGCGTCAGCGTATCGGCCGACCAAGCCATGCCAGCGACCAGCAGCCACAGCAGTCCACATACAGTTTTCAGATAGGTCATCCCTTTGCCTTTTCTTCGTTCAGGTATTGGTCAAACAGCGTTTGAAAGTACGCCATATTCATGGGTTTCTTGTCAGCCGTCAGCCGATGCGCATTTTCCTTGCCGCCGGGAAGGCTTGTCCACTCGCTAGGCAATGCGAGTTCTCCTTTTGGCCCTCTGAATTCCAAGGCCTCCTTGATACACCCAGTACGTATCAGGTGCAATACGCCCCGATCCTCCAGCTTCATTACAGCGATCCTGTCCTGGATTGAAGGACTGAAACGATCCCCCTTCGGCTCGATCAGCCCTTTATCAAAAATTTCTTGCCACGTGCTTGAGAGAATCTGATACGCCCCGGCTGCCGTCGAACCCTTGACCGGCTTGCCTTGCCCATCCCACGGGTGCGTCTTGAAGCTGGAGAAACGACAATCGCCAGATGGCAGCGGCGCATTCAGCATCTGGTAACGCTTGCTGTCATCCTTTTCGGCCTGGCATTCAAACTCACGAATGCAGCGCAGGAAGGCACGGATACGTTGTGTGGGCAAGGGGTCGAAGACTTTGCGGTAGATGCGGATGTTGACGTACTCGGGGTAGTACTTGCCCTGCACCGGATATTGCCCACTGGCATCTTTCGGACGTTCCCTGAACCACCTTGGGTGCCCCGGCATGTTCGGCGGCAAAGGAATGAAATCGCTGATATAAAAATCATAGTCCCGAATGTCGATATGCCCATGGTTCGGACTTTTCGGGTCTTTTTTCTTACGCGTTCCCCAGGTCGTATCCGACCACGCGTAGACGATTACATCGCCGGCTGCAGCCCAACGCGCATCTGGCACCTCTACCGTAACATCCATGAATCCCTTGGCAATCAAGGCCGGCCCGGCTTTGCTGGCGGATAGCTGCATGGCGTAATGCTCGGCATCCGTTTGCGTGGTGCTTGCTTTCTGGGCGGCCAGCACGCCATCAATGATCTTGGAGCGGGACAGTGCAACTTTGACGTAGGTGTAGCAAAGGCCACGGGATATAAAAGATCTCTTTTCATCTTTCTTATGCTTAAACGTCCCTTTCCCCATCGAGGCCAGCACCCCGGCAGTCCCTTCCGTATAGAGGTACTCCGTCTGCTCCCTCGCAAACGCCAGCAAGGCCTCAACCTTCTTCACCATCTCGGTATCGACCTTAATCGGAGTCACCGGCACCGTACTACCTTTGGATACCGGAGTTGGTGTGCCCCACAAATTGAACGTTGGCATGCGCCAGCTATTCCACCAGTCGATGGCTTTCTGGGTGATTACGGCTAGGGGGTTGCCGTTTTCGTCTCGCCCTTTTTCCAGTTTGGGTTTGACTTCTGCCTTGCCTGAAATGTGTTGCGGCGGTTTGTCGGCTTGTTGCTTGGTCTTGGTATCAGGCGCCTTCGGTTGCGCCTTGGGTTTGGGGGTCGGCTTAGTCGTTTGGGCTGGTTGGTCGGTGTCGGCAGGCGCAGGCTTGGCCGCCTCAGTGCGTTGGGTTTCTGCCTCACCAGCGGGTTGCGCAGTCTCTGCTGGCCCGGATTCTTTCGATGCTGCGCTCAGATCGCCGAGGTCGCCCTGCTCCGGTTTTGGGATACCCTCCTCAGCGTTACCCGGTTTCCCTTCATGCTTCTCCGTCGTGGCCTCGACAACAATATTGGGGCTAACCGCTGTCAAAATACCATCGCTCGACGGCATACAACATTCGCCGATTTTTTTGTAGCTGCCGTCAAAGCGCTGGACAGCAATGCTCAGTGTTTCCCCCGGAGGTGCTTCAACGGGTGGAATGGCGCCATTGGCATCGGTACGGGCGAGCAGTTCTCCGCCCTCCCAGCGCACGGCAATACCCATTTTCGCAATGGGCGATCCATCCAAGGCAAGAAAACTAACGTCGAGCGCTGGTGTCGTGCCGTTTTGCTTGTCGGCGTCGTCCTTGGTTGCGTTGCTTTTCTGCTCCGTCTCAGTCGCGGCAGATTCTTGATCATCTTCGAGCAAGGCCGTATCGGTCTGTGCATTCATGGCTGGTTATCGCTCAGAGGTGGTTTACATCCTGGAAGAAGAGCCAGTCGCCTTGGCTTATGACGACTTTTACTTTTTCCGGCTTTGAAGTGGAAATGGAGCCAGTTGAGCCGTCCGCACTCAATTGTCCGGCAGCGATTTTTTGCCCTTGTTCGTTGTATGCCTCATAAGGCATTGCGGCATACAACGAGCCACTTTCAGGATCGCCACCAATCAATCCCGCGACGTTGACGCGCTGACTGTAGGTTGAACGTTCAGTTGAACCGTTCTGAATCAAATTCAGTTCGCCTGAACTCGGAGAACTCGGCAACTCCACTGCTGCACTCTTCGGCCCCGTCAAATTCTTCTGACTCGCCTTCAGTTCCACCTTGCCCGGCGCATGCAGGCTGATATTCCCGCCTTCTATCTTCAGGTAAGCCCCTTGGGCCGTGGCAAGGATGTGCTGCTTCGCGCTGGCATTGAGGTTGCCGGTGGTGCTGGCAATCGTCACTTTCTTGTCGGCGGCGGCGGTGGTTTTGCCGCTTTGGCTTTGCAGGCTGACCTGGCCGCTGGCGGCGTGGAGGTGGATGCCGGTTTCGGTGTTGGGTTTGTTTTTGCCCTTGGCTTTGCCGACGGTGAAGAGCGCAATGCCATCCTTGACGGCCAAGCTGTGGTTGCCTTGGGCGATCAGGTTGGTGTCTTGTCCGGTGGCAATGCTGAGGTGTTTGCCAGCGGCGAGGATGTGGTTTTGCGGAGTGAGTTGGGCGATGCCGGCCGGGGCGCTGTATTGGATGCGCGGTTCTGACCAGGCGGGGACGGTGCCGATGCCTCCCTGGGTGGCTTTGATGGTGTCGCTGCCGGCTTGAGTTTGGCCTTGAGTCGCGGTGGCGCTCATGACGTCGATGGCGTGTTTGAGGTCTTCGCTGGCCGGTAGTTTGTCGGCCTGAGGGTCGCCTTTGAGGGCGGCATTCTGTTTGGCAGCAACGTCGGCAAGGCTTTGTGTCAGGCTTTGGGCGTCTTGCGTTTGGGCGATGGGTTCGCGGCTGTCGAGGTGGGCGCCACTGGCGTTGGGCCGGGCATCGGCGCTGATCAGGAGGCCGTTGCCGGCGCGGATGGCGCTGGCGGCCTGGGTGGCGAGTTCGGCGCCGTGGCCACGGTCGGCTTGGCGGGCGTTGTCGCTTTGTTGTTTGAGGTGACCGAGTTGGAGGGCGCTCTGGTATTCGGTGGTGGCGGCTTCGATGCGGGACTCACCGGGGGTGTCGTCGAAGACGAGTTGGTTGTAGCCGCCCTGCCCGGTTTTGCTGGCATTGAGTTGCTGGCTTTTGAGGCCGGAGAGGCTGGCGTGGTGGGTGTGGGCTTCGGCTTCCTTGCCGGCAAAGAAGGCGGGGGCATTGGCGCTGGCTTGCAGTGTGCTGCCGGCTTGCTGGTTGCCTTGGGCGTCGGTGTTGCCGCTGCCGTTGTAGACGGTGCCGATGATGATCGGGCGGTCGATGTTGCCGTTCTGGAAGGCGACGAGGACTTCCTGGCCGGGGCGCGGGGTCATGTGGCCACCCCAGTTGGCGCCAGCAACCGGGGTCATGACGCGGAGCCAGACGCCAAGGGCGTCGCTGGCCGGACCGTTGTCCGCGCCGGTGGGGTGTTCGCTGCGTCCGGCGGATTGGGCGCCGCGTTGCCAGGGGAACTGGATGCGGACGCGGCCGTCGCGGTCGGTGTGGGTGGGTTGGCCGTTGCCAACGACGACGGCAGTCAGCGTGCCGTTGATGGTCGGGCGCGGGTGGATGTGTCTGCCGTGGCTATCCGCACTCATCGGGCGCCAGGGGATGCTGGCACGGATAGCGGTGATCTGGTTGCGGTAGAGGTCGACGCTTTGTTCAGCGCCCTGCTCCCGGCCTTGTTCGCCATTGACGGCTTCATGCAGGTTATTGCGAGCTTGGTGGCTGACGGCGGTGATCAGGAACTTGCGTTGTTCCGGGGCGTCGAGGTCGTGTTCGGGGTGGTCGGCCAGCGTGAAGGTGGTGCCGGGGGCGGCGCTACGGACGGTGCCTTGGCCGTCGAATTGTTTCATTCGCGCATCGATAGCTTGGCGTTGGTTGCCGAGCATACGTTCGCCGTGGGCGCTGTTCTGCCAGGCGTATTGGCCGGGGTCGTGCCAGGCAGCGGTCTTGGGTAGGCTGCCGCTGTCGATACTGCTGCGGGCGCCTTGCGGCCGGGTCGAGAGGCTGCGGTAATCCCAACTGCTGGCGTTGGTTTCGACGGTGTCGAGCTGGCGCAGGCCGTGCCAGCAGTCGAGACTGTCTTCGGAGAGCGTGGCGCCGGCCTGGGTGAAGCGGATGCGGGGTTGCGTGTTATCGGTGAAGGCACCGTTATGGTCAGCGATGATCAGGGTGTGCTTACCCAGGGTGTCGCCTTCTTCAGCCTGGTGTTCGAACCAGCAGAACAACCCCTCTTCGGCCAGCAGACGCTTGAGGAAAGCGAGATCGCTTTCGCGGTATTGCACGGTCATGCCGCGCTTAGGGTAGGCGGCGGTATCGGCCAGGCTCCAGCGCCAATCGGGAACAAGCTTGCCTTGGGACTTCCAGTCGCCGAGCAGTTCGTCAATGATCTCGATGACGCTCTTGTCCTGAAACAGGTAGTTGTCCTGATTGTGGCCAAGGAAGGCGAGCCAGGGTTCGATGATCAGTTTGTAACGGGCGAAACCGCCGTTGGCACCAAGACGGGTGACTTGCGTAATGTGACCGTGGAAAGGCCGCCGCACTGTGCGCGAGGCACTGGTTTGCAGGTCCAGACGGGCTGGCTGGCCGAGCAAGGCAGTCAGGGATAGCTCGGCGTTGGCCGTCAGCACCGTTAATTCGATGCGATAACCGGCGTGCTCGGCAACCGGGCCGAGGACTTCGTCAATGCGGGCCGTTTCGGCCAGCAAGGCATCCGGCCCGGCCGGCGTGGTCAGCGTCAGTAGCCGGTCGGTCTGGCGCCAGGCGGCGCCGCCGGAAATCAGATCTAGGAAGCTGTTCATGGTCATGCAATCAACGGTTGGTGTGGTGTAAATAAATGGCAGGATGAACTTTTGAGCAGCTCATCGAAAACCGGATCGAGCCCAACGCGATATGTTAAACGAATTTTATTAAGCCAATGGGATATATGACTGATCAAGGTAGCTGCCAGAAGCGGACTTCAAGCGGGTGTTTGATTTCTGCCGCACAGCACAAGGCGCCAGCATTTCGCCCATCGAGCAGTCCGATCAAGCCACCCTGTGGGCCTGAGCCCTGAATAAAGGCAACAATGCCGCGCCGGCCAAACAGCTGATATGCAACTTCAGCCAAGCCCTTGTCGAGCGGCAGCGTTTCCGGCGTTTCATGACGCACGCTCAACCAGTCGGCAAGGCGATTGGCACCGTTGAAAGCCTTGGCGCCCGCCAGAGGGCCGGCCTCGATGCGCAATGCCCCGCTGAGCGGTACGCCACTGGAGAGCAGCGCCAGACTAGTCAGCACTGCCCCGTTATGCGCATAGCCTGACGAACCGACCTTATCAGCCCAGCCCAAGGTATTGAACAAACTATCCTTGTCCAGCGAGGCATAACGCCGGTAGGCATTGGCAAAGTTGACGTAATTCAGGTTAAACATGCATAGCTCTCCAGTTCCTTGACCGATGGAATGCGCCGCTTACTTGATGGCGTATTTGAATTCGCCGTTCTTCCCGGCCCCAACCTTGATGCGCTCGACGGCAGCGCCTTCTGCCATTCGAGCCAGCACCACCTCGGCAATTTCGGGCAGCAGGGTGCCGTTGAGGATGTGATCGACATTGCGCGCCCCGGAATCGACCTCGGTACAGCGGGCCAGCACGGCTTCGACCAGCTTGTCGTCCCAGATGAACTCAGCCTTGTGGTTGGCGGCGATCCGGTCGCGGATGCGTCCGAGCTTGAGTTCGATGATGCTGACCAGCACGTCGTCGGAGATCGGGTAGTACGGAACGACCTTCATACGGCCGAGGAAGGCCGGCTTGAAGGACTTGAACAGGATCGGGCGCAGGGCATCGGCCAGCGCATCGGCTTCCGGCAGTTCTTCGGCCGGCTTGTTCAGACAGGACTGCATGATCTGCGTCGAACCGACATTGCTGGTCAGGATGATCAGGGTGTTGCGGAAATCGATTTCACGGCCTTCGGCATCGTCGAGGACGCCCTTATCGAAGACCTGGAAGAAGAGTTCCAGCACGTCCGGGTGAGCCTTCTCCACTTCATCGAGCAGGACAACGCTATAGGGATTGCGCCGCACGGCTTCGGTCAGCACCCCGCCTTCGCCGTAGCCAACGTAGCCCGGTGGCGAGCCCTTGAGACCGGACACCGAGTGAGCTTCCTGGTATTCGCTCATGTTGATGGTAACCAGCTTGCGTTCGCCGCCGTAGAGGATATCGGCCAGCGCCAGGGCGGTTTCGGTCTTACCGACACCGGAGGGGCCGACAAACATGAAGACGCCTTTCGGCTTGTTCGGGTCTTCGAGGTTGGCGCGGGCGGTGCGAACGCGCTGGGCCACAGCCTCCAGCGCATGATCCTGGCCGATGACCCGTTCCTTTAGGAGCGGCTTCAGGTTGAGGACAGTGTTGATCTCGTTCTTGACCATTTTGCCGAGCGGAATACCGGTCCAGGCGGCAATGATCTCGGCGACGACGTGACCATCGACCTGCAGCGGAACCATCGGCGACTCGCCCTGCAACTCGCGCAGACGCGCCAGGGCCTTGTCGAGTTCGCTATCACCGACCGCTTCGCCCTCGCCTTTCTTGCGCGCCCTGGCTTTGGGTTTTGGTGCGGCGTCGACGGCCACCTCGCCATTTTCGATCTGTCCACGCAGTTCGAGAACGCGATTCACCAAGGTTTTTTCTTCTTCAAAACGCGTCTTGAAGATGCTGAGATCAGATTCGATGGCGGAAATCTGCGCCTTGAGTTCCTTGATCCGCGTATCGTGCCAGGCGCCGCTGGCGGCTTCGCGTTCAAGCGCGGCCAGTTCGGCCCGCTCGCGCAGCAGCCGCTTGTCAGCTTCGTCGATCAGGGCTGGCGTGGCACTCTGGCCAAGCGCCACCTTGGCACAAGCCGTGTCGAGCACGCTGATCGCCTTGTCCGGCAATTGGCGGCCGCTGATGTAACGGTGCGACAGGCGAACCGCCTCGGTCACCGCCTCGTCTAAAACGCGAATACCGAAATGCTTTTCCATCAAGGGCACCATGCCGCGCAACATGGCAGAGGCCAGTATCTCGGTTGGCTCCTCGACTTTGACGACCTGGAAGCGGCGAGCCAGAGCGGCATCCTTCTCGAAGTATTTCTTGTACTCGGCCCAGGTCGTTGCCGCCACGGTGCGCAACTCGCCGCGTGCCAGCGCCGGCTTGAGCAAGTTGGCCGCGTCGTTCTGGCCGGACTGCCCCCCTGCCCCGATCATGGTATGGGCTTCGTCGATGAACAGGATGATCGGCTTGACGCTCTTCTTGACCTCATCGATCACATTTTTCAGACGGTTCTCGAACTCGCCCTTGACGCTGGCGCCGGCCTGCAGCAAGCCCATGTCCAGCGTATGCAGTTCGACGCCAAGCAGCGGTGGCGGCACATCGTCCTGGGCGATGCGCAAGGCCAACCCTTCGACAACGGCGGTCTTGCCGACACCAGCCTCACCGGTCAGGATCGGATTGTTCTGGCGGCGCCGCATCAGGATGTCGATCACCTGCCGGATTTCGCTGTCGCGGCCGATCACCGGATCAACTTTGCCATCGCGGGCGCGTTGCGTCAGGTTAGTGGTGAATTGGTCGAGGGCCGGGGTCTTGCCGCCTTGCGTGCTGCCGGCGAGCAAGGGGTCGGTTTGGTCGCCGCCATCGGCCGGCGCTGCCAGCCCGGCTACTTCTGCCGCTTCGGCCGAACCTTCAGTCATCGGGTCAAAGTTGTGCTTCAGTTCGTCCAGACGAACCTTGGCCAGCAGCTTGGAGCCACGGAAAGCCAGTTGCGACAGTTCCGGCTCGGTCAGCAACGCCAGCAACAGGTGACCCGAGCGAATGCGCGGCAGGCGGGCATCGAGCGAGGCGATCAGCCAGGCTTGTTCGAATAGCTTGAGAATGTGCGTCGAGAAAACCGGCGTCCGGGTGTTGCCGGTCTTGAAGCGGTCAATTTCCTGGTTCAACTCGCGTTCCAGGCCGGTCGGGCTGATACCGCAACGCTTGCCGATGACCAGCAGGTCTGCCCCAGGGTTTTCGAGAATCGCAATCAGCAGGTGCTCAAGATCAACTTCGTAGTTGCCGCGTGACATACACAGGCTGGCGGCGCGTTCGGCTGCCTGGCGGCAGGTGCTATTCAGTTTGCTGATCAGGGTCTTCAAAGAGGTGCTCATCGCGGTCGTTCGTTGTATTAGTGAATGAAATGGGTGAGATAGCGGGTATCGCTGCGGTCGCCTGTTTCCGGCTTGGTCAGCATGAAGCTGTCGTAGCCAAGACGGCAGCCGTTCGCGCTGCCAAGGCTGGCCGGGCGCACATCGGCCGCGCGCAGGATGGGGCAGATTTCGTACTCGAACTGGCCGCCCGTCGCCAGCGTAAGAATTTTCTTGAGGGCGGCAGCCAGCTCGCCATTGGGCAGGAAGGCCATGTAGCGCTTGTGACGCAAGGGGCCAATATGGATACGCAGTCGCAAATTGCGCTGCCAGACCCGTTCGCCAACCAGGGCGTTGCCGCCCAGTACGACGTTGTGGCCACCCAGCGTCGAGCGCTGCTCAGCAGGAATGGCATACCAATGCCCGACGAACTGTTCAACTTCGACGCTTTCGCGAAAATAGCCGCTGATCACGCGCTGCAGGGTTTCGGCCGAGACCGGCCGCTGCCGCAAAAGGCCGGCAAAGAAGGCAATCGACTCATCGTCGATGGCGCCTGGTCCTTCATTCATGCGTTGACGCAAGGCATCAAAGCCCAGTCCGCTCAGCGCCAGAATAATCGGGAGAAAACGGTTCTGCCGATCCGTTTCATACTGGATCGGCAGCTTGTATTTCTTCCAGGCGCGGTAGAAATGACCAACCGAGCGATTGGTGAACAGATCGAGGAATGCCCGCCCGGAGTCATCACGCTTGAAGCGCGCCTGGTTGATGACCTGCTCGGTGTAATGAATCGGCAGCGTGCCATTGACGCCCAGCATACCCATGAAACTTGGCGTGATCTCGACCCGCTCCAGATCGGCGGTAGCCAGCCCTTCTTCATCGATCCGGTAACTCGGTGCCATGGCGTCGACCTGGCTGGGTGCAAAGCCGAGACGCAACGAATTACGGAAGCGAATCCGCTCGTTGACGACATCGCCACCGGCTGTCCGGGCCGTTTTCCGGAAGACGCTTTCATACAGACGCACGAGCTGGAAAAACTCGTAGCGTTCCGGCGCCTCAAGGGTGCTATCGACTAGGCCAGGATCGAGTCGCCGTTGCGAGGTGCGCATCGGATCAATTCCTCTCCGGTTCGATTGGAAACCACAACCAGTTGAATGAAGCTGTTGAGACTGACGTACAGGCCGAGGAAGCGGTCGATGCAGCGAACGAACACATCAAGACCGCTGCCTACGAAGCTGGATTCGTCAATGATGATGCGAACCTCCTGGCCTCGCACAAAGCAGGCAAACGGTTTGCCGGCCATCCACACCGTTTTGTCTCGCTGCTCGATATCGAGCACGCCTTCGATCTGCCGGCGGCTGGCCGCCGTTCTCGGCAGATCGTAGAGCGCCAGCATCTCCTGGAATGCCTTGAGACCATTGCCGGTCAGCGACAGATGATTCAGCGACAGATGCGAAATGATCCGCCACTGACCATCCCGTCGATGATCGAAACGATAGGGCTGAGTCGGTTTACGCAGCAGCTTGATCGAACGAACGCTCGAGCCGCCTT
>JAGTRV010000371.1 GCA_018262245.1 Pseudomonadota bacterium
GTCGGTCTTCCAGATCGGCAGGCCCCACTCCTCGAACAGGTGCACGGAGTCGTCAACGTTGCGGCCCACGTCGTAGGCCAGGTCGTCACGGGTGATCCCCATCAGGTCGTTGGAGACCATACGCGCGTAGTCGGCCGGATCCTGCTTGTCGCCGATGTAGGTGTTGATCGCGGACAAGCCCTGCGCCACGGCGCCGGAACGGTCCATCGCGGCCTTGTCGACCAGGTTGATCTTGAGTTCCTTGCCGGTCTCGAGTTTGAGGGCTTCGGCCCAGCGCATCATTTCATATGCCGTACCGCAGCAAGCCATGCCGCCGCCTATCAGCAGAATGTCCAGTTCTTCGTGGACGACTTCCGGTGCTTCAAATGTTCCAGCCATTTCTTGTTCCTCGATTGGTCAATTATTTGCGGATCAGTTCGGCAGGGTCGCCGGCGCGGAAGCCACCCATCATGGACTTGGTGAAAACGCCATCGATGGTGAGCTCCGACATCTTCGGCATCGGCTTGCCACCGTAGCAGTCGATCGAGCCTTCTGCCGTCGTGCGGATCGGGAACTTGAAGCGCTTCAGCGTGCCGTTGCGGAACTTGATGGTCCACATGATGGAATCGGAACCGCGCATCGGCTGCACCGAGCCGCCCAGCGGCACGATATCGGCGTAGTGACGGCATTCAATGGCGCCCTGCGGGCAAATCTTCACGCAGGAGTAGCACTCCCAGCACTGCTCCGGCTCCTGGTTGAAGGCCTTCATGGCATGGCCGGTTTCGGAACCGTCCTTGTCCAGCTTCATCAGGTTGTGCGGGCAGATGTACATGCAGGCGGTCTTGTCCTGTCCCTTGCAGCCATCGCATTTCTCGGTTCTTACGAAGGTAGGCATAACTACTTACTCCTTTTTTGTAGTGGAATTAAAAACAAAATCAACCTGTCTCTGGGTTTTCGGCATCGTGGCAGTACGCTGAACGTGCTACAGGTTTGACTTGCACGCTTAGCCAAGCCCAGCGTAGTACTCACGCAGAACTTCAAGAACCTCAGGCCGACTGAACTCGGGAGGAACTTCAGCACCTTCGGACAGGGATTTGCGCAGCTGTGTCCCTGACACCTGGAGGCGGTCGGCATCATCATGCGGGCAAGTGCGGGCCGAAGCCATCCCGCCGCATTTGTAGCACCAGAAGGAGATATCGATTTTCAGCGCTTCCGTCTGCAGCGCATCCTTGGGCAGGTGGTCGAAAATATGATGGGCATCGAACGGCCCGTAATAGCTGCCCACGCCAGCGTGGTCACGGCCGACGATTTGCTGCGAGCAGCCATAATTCTGGCGGAACAGTGCGTGTAACAGAGCCTCGCGCGGGCCGGCATAGCGCATATCGAGCGGGTAGCCCGCGTGGATCACCGTTTTCTTGACGAAATAGTTCTCCGTTAGCCTGGCGATGGCCTTGGCACGTATTTCGGCAGGAATATCGCCCGGCTTCAGGTTGCCGAGCAGGGAGTGGATCAAGACACCATCGCAGGTTTCGATGGCAATCTTGGCCAGGTATTCGTGCGAACGATGCATGGGGTTGCGGGTTTGAAAGGCCGCGACCTTGCTCCAGCCCATCGCCTCGAATTGCGCACGCGTCTGCTTCGGCGAGAGGAAGAGATCGCCGTATTTTTCCGGGAACTCCCCTTGCGAAAGAACCTTGACCGGACCCGCCAGATTGACATCGCCCTGTTCCATGACCAGCTTTACGCCGGGGTGCTTGGGGTCGTGGGCCAGAAAAGGCCACTGGCCATCTTCATGCCGTCACAAACACCAGCCCAGTCGGCATGTGACATGAAGCCTTCGAGAGGCGTAAATCCGCCAATCCCGAGCATGATCAAGTCGCCCTTTTCGCGCGAACTGACGCGCACTTTGGGCAAGCTCTGCGCGCGTGCCAATTCGGCAGCAAGCGCTTCGCCTTCGAGCAGCAACTCAAGCAGGCCACGCCCGCCGTGAGGTTCAACCAGAGCCATGATGTTTGCCTCCCGCATGGGAGCTCTTTGCAAGGGTCTTCTACGGCAAACCCCGGCGAGACTCCGCTATCTTTTGAATACAGGTATATAAGTAAATCACCGGAAATTGAAAGCTCTTTGACGTAGGACAAATTCAGGTCAAAAAAAGGCGGGAAAATCGGCCCACACTCATCAGGGTTATGGTCATCCTCACCCGATATGGTTATAGACACCCATAGAGAGAATTGCGCCTAATTGCAGAGCTTGCAGAAAACCCGCGTAGGGGCCATGTTCCAAGATGCGGAGGCGAGACTTCAACCCCCAAAAAGATAGGCCTATGTCCTCTCCAATTCATGATCCGATCAAAGCACCACTGCCCGATGCCCAGGTCGAAGTCAAGACGACCACCTGTTACATGTGCGCGTGCCGATGCGGCATCCGTGTGCATCTGCGCGGCGGCGAAGTGCGTTACATCGAGGGGAACCCGGACCACCCGCTGAACAAGGGTGTCATCTGTGCCAAGGGCTCGTCGGGGATCATGAAGCAATATTCCCCGGCCCGCCTGACCCAGCCGCTCCGCCGCAAGGCCGGCGCCGAGCGCGGCAGCGGCGAATTCGAGCCGATTTCCTGGGATGAAGCCTTCGCGATGCTCGAAGAACGCCTCGCGAAGATCCGCGCCACCGATCCGAAGAAATTTGCCCTGTTCACCGGCCGTGACCAGATGCAGGCCCTGACCGGGCTCTTCGCCCGCCAGTTCGGCACCCCCAACTACGCGGCGCATGGGGGCTTCTGTTCGGTCAACATGGCCGCCGGCATGATCTACACCATTGGTGGCTCGTTCTGGGAATTCGGCGGCCCCGACCTGGACAGAGCGCGACTGTTCATCATGTTCGGCACTGCCGAGGACCACCACTCCAATCCGATGAAGATGGCGCTGTCGAAGTTCAAGCGCGACGGCGGCCGCTTCATTTCGATCAATCCGGTTCGCAGCGGCTACTCGGCGATCGCCGACGAATGGGTGCCGATCCGTCCCGGCACCGACGGCGCGCTGCTCCTCGCCATCATTCACGAAATCCTTGCCAAGGGTCTCTACGACCGCGAATTCCTGGTCCGCTATACCAACGCAGGGCAACTGGTCAATGCCGAGGAAAAACATGACGAATTCGGCATGTTCCTGCGCACCGAAGTACCGACCGAGGATGCCTGCTACGACCCGCAGAACAAACTCTGGTGGGACCGCGGCAGCAACCGCCCGGTCGTCACGCATACCGACGGGTGCGATCCCTTCCTCCTCGGCGAGTTCACGATGCACGACGGTACCCGCGCCAAGCCGTCTTTCCAGTTGTTGCAGGACCGCGTTGTCGACTACACCCCGGACTGGGCCGCCGACATCACCGGCATCCCGGCCGATACCATCCGCCGCATCGCCCACGAGATGGGCGTCACCGCACGCGACCAGCGGATCGAACTACCGATCTCATGGACCGATTCCTGGGGCAAGGAGCACGACACCGTCACCGGCAACCCGGTGGCCTTCCATGCCATGCGCGGCCTGGCGGCGCATTCCAATGGATTCCAGACCATCCGCGCCCTGAGCATCCTGATGACACTGCTCGGCACCATCGACCGCCCGGGAGGTTTCCGCCACAAGGTACCTTTCCCGCGCCCGATCCCGCCTTGCGCGCGAACGCCGAATACTCCGCTGGCGATCAAGCCCAATCATCCGCTCGACGGCATGCCCCTGGGCTGGCCGTCCGATCCGGACGATCTCTTCGTCGACGAAGCCGGCAATCCCGTGCGGATCGACAAGGGCTTCTCCTGGGAATACCCGCTGTCCGTGCATGGCCTGATGCACAACGTGATCACCAACGCCTGGCGGGGCGATCCCTATCGCATCGACAC
>JAGTRV010000183.1 GCA_018262245.1 Pseudomonadota bacterium
ACCATCGCGCCGTTCACCATGCGGGTTCCGGAAATCGGGGAGCATGGGGAACCGTTGGCCGCGTTGTCACCTCCGGAACCTGCCGGTGGCGCGCCAGGGCCGTACCAGAAGCGCTTGTCGGGGCCGAAGTCCATGAAATGCGGGTCGACCTTCTCGTAATAGGCCCGTGCCTCCAGCAGACCCCAGTCGTACTGGCCGAGATAACGCAGGTTGAAGCGTTGCTGCTCGTTGTCGAGCATGTCCATGCGCTGGTTGGGATAGAGCTGTTCGGGCGTCTTGACGAAGGTGTACTTGGCCTCGACCAAGTTGCCGCTCCCCTTGAAGCCAACCGCCAGCTGCTGGCTCCAGGTGTTGTAGGCAGTCGAACCCACTTCGTCGAGGGGGAGCGTATGGCCGACCCGGCCGGTCGCCGTCGTCGTCTTGAAGTTGCCGCCGGCGGTGTAGTTGTCGGCCCGGGCGGTCGACCCCGTGTAGGCGATACTGAACGACTCGTTGGCCAGCGCGGCCGAGAGGTTGCCGCCCCAGGCATCGCCATTGCTGCGGTAGAAGGCGCCGACTTCGCCAGTGGTAAGCAGCCCCTGGCCGGGGGCTGCGAAGGGCAGCGGGCGCGGATCGGCGACGATGGTGCCGCCGATGCTGTCACCGCCGAGACTGACCGGGGTGATACCGGCAAAGACTTGCAAATTGCCGACGTTGCTCGGATCGAGATAAGACAGCGGCGAATTCATGTGGTTGGGGCAGGAGGCGATCAGGTCCATGCCGTCGACCGTGATGCGGATGCGGTCATCGGCCATGCCATGAATGGCCGGCAGGCTCGAAACGCCGCCCGCACTATAGGTGCTGACGCCGGGAATGTTCCTGAGCAGGCTGGCGGTATCGCTGGTTGCCGGACGCATCTGCTCGATGCTGCCCGGGCTGACCGTGCTCGAAACCGGCACCGGCTGGAGTTTACCGGCACTGACGACGACCTCGTCGAGGACCGGCGCGCCCCCGGCCGGGACGGCTTGTGCGATGGCCGACGACGAAATGGCAACGGCCACGGCAGCCACCAGCGGATGAATGCGATACCCCATGAAACTCCCCCTTGAACGATCGAACTTAAGCGGGCGCTGATTTTGCGCTTTCGACCGTGCCAGGGGAATGTGACAAATTGCCACGCACCACTATGTCTAGTTCAAAAGAGGGATGACAGGCTGGCGATTTCCGGCCATCCGGCGGCGTCGACCGCGACAACGTGGCCGTGCTTCAGGCGTTGAGCTTCTCCAGCGCCTCGCGCAGCTTGCCCGGCTCGTCCAGGCGCAGCATGCGGCGCACGGTGGGGGCAAGCTCGTTGACGTCGGCCTTGAGCACGCGGCTCTTGACCTGAAGGATCTGGGAGGGGTGCATCGAGAAGATGCGCAGCCCCATGCCAAGCAGCAGGCGGGTCAGTTTCGGGTCGCCGGCCATTTCACCGCAGACCGAGACCGGGATGCCGACCTTCTCGGCACTCGCCATCGTGTGCGCCAGCAACATCAGCACGGCGGGGTGCAGGGGATCGTAGAGATTGGCCACCTGCTCGTCGGTGCGGTCGATCGCCAGCGTGTACTGGATCAGATCGTTGGTGCCGATCGACAGGAAGTCCAGGCGGCGCAGGAAGAGACCAATGGCCAGCGCGGCAGCGGGGATCTCGATCATCCCGCCGACCTCGGTCTTTTCGTCGAACACCAGCTTCTCGCCACGCAGGCTCGATTTTGCCTGCTCGACGGCAGCCAGCGTCTGGTCGATTTCGTGGGCGTGCGCGAGCATCGGGATCAGCAGCTTGATCGGCCCGTACTTCGTGGCGCGCAGGATGGCCCGCAACTGCGTCTGGAACATCTGTGGCTCGGCCAGCGACATGCGGATGGCACGCCGGCCGAGCGCCGGATTGGCTTTGACGCGGTCGCCCAGGCTGACAGTGGGATGGATGTCCTTGTCGTTGCCGAGATCGAAGGTGCGGATCGTCACCGGCCGCCCCCCCATGCCCTTGACCACCTTCTTGTACGCTTCGTACTGCTCGCGTTCGTCCGGCATGTCGCCACGGTCGAGGAAAAGAAACTCGGTACGGAAAAGGCCGATGCCCTCGGCGCCGGCTTCGAGCGCCCCCGGCACGTCGCCGGGCAGCTCGATGTTGGCGTAAAGCTTGACCTCGACCCCGTCGATGGTTTCCGACTTGGCGGTCTTGAGGCGCTTGAGCTTGGATTTTTCCAGTTCGATCTGGTTCTTGCGGAACTGGTATTCCTCGAGAACGCGGTGATCGGGGTTGACGATGATGACGCCACGCCGGCCATCGACAATCAATTGCTCGCCGTCGCGGATCAGCGCGCGCGCGTTCTCGAGGCCGACGACCGCCGGAATCGCCAGACTGCGCGCGACAATCGCGGTATGCGAGGTCGAGCCGCCTACATCGGTGATGAAAGAAGCGAAGCGATGATCCTTGAAGGCGATCACGTCGGCCGGCGAGAGGTCGTGGGCGACGACGATCAGCATCTCTTCCTTGACGCCCCTGGCCGTCTTCGCCAGGGTCCGGCCGACGTGGCCCGTCAGTTCCTTGATGACCCGCTCGACCACTTGCACGACGTCGAACTTGCGCTCGCGCAGATAGGGGTCGTCGAACTGCTCGAACTGCTCGACCAGATGCTCCATCTGCTGGACCAGCGCCCATTCGGCATTGCAGCGGCGCTCGCGGATGAGATCCTGCGGCTTGACGACCAGTTCCGGGTCCTTGAGGAACATGCTATGGATGTCGATGAAGGCACCAAGTTCGGCCGGCGCATTGCTGGTCGATTCCTTCATCACCTCCAGCTCGCGTCGGACGACGGCGATCGCCGCATCGAGGCGGGCAACTTCCTTGTCCACCATGCGCGGGGCGATCGTCAGGTGCGACACCTCGATCGTCGCATGCGACATCAGCATGGCGCGGCCGATGGCGATGCCGCTGGAAACGCCAAGCCCGTGCAGGGTGAAACTCATGCGCTCACTCTCCTTCGCCGAAGTGATCGGCGATCAGCGCGAGCAGCGCATCCATCGCTTCCTGCTCGTCGGGGCCATCGGTTTCGAGGGTCACCTTCGTGCCCTTGCCGGCGGCCAGCATCATCACGCCCATGATGCTCTTGGCGTTGATGCGACGCGGGCCCTTGGCCATCCAAACCTCGCTCTTGTACTTGCCAGCCAGTTGAGTCAGCTTGGCGGATGCCCGCGCATGTAGCCCGAGCTTGTTGATGATTTCGGTTTCATGCGAAAGCATGCGCCCTCCGTCAGTGTTCCAGCATGTTGAAGACGCCGTCGCGACCACCGTCGCGGGCACGGGCGAGCAGGATTTCCCAGCCCCTGTCGCGGTAGGTGAGGGCACGCAGCAGCATCGGCAGATTGGCTCCGGTCAGCCCTTCGACGCGTCCCGGTTCGAGCAGCTTGAGCACCAGGTTGGCCGGCGTCGCGCCGAAGATGTCGGTCAGCACCAGCACACCCTTGCCGTTGTCGACCAGATTCAGCATCTGCCGGGCCAGCGGCAGCAGGTCGAGCGGGTCGTCCTGCGCGGCGACGCCAAGCTGGTTGAGCTGGGCCGGACGCCTGTTCAGCACGTGGCAGGCGTTCTGGACGAGCGCCTCGCCGAAGCTGCCGTGGGTAATAAGGAGGATGCCGATCATGCCAGCGATTCTAACCCGAAGCGCGCGTCATGACCTGCGGCTGACGATCAGAATCCCGGCCAGTACCAGCGCCGCACCGGCCATCTGCGCCAGCGAGATCGACTCGTCGAGCAGCCACCAGCCAAAGCCGATGGTCAGCAGCGGCCCAACCATTGCGAACAGCGAAGCCCGGCCCGCCCCCAGACGGCGGATGGCAGCGGACTGGGCAAAGACCGGCACGACCGTCGCGAACAAGGCCATCGCCAGGCCCCAGCCATAGACCGGCAGGGGCTGAATGAAAGCGGTCAAACGGTGGGAAACGGCAAAATGCAGCAGCGTCACAGCCGAAGACATCAGCATGGCGAGCGCCGAGAAGCGCATCGCACCGAGGCGGGAGATCATCGACGCGCTGCCCGACAGGTAGAGCGCATAGGAAATGCTGGAGGCGAAGACCAGCGCACTGCCGATCCAGACGCTCCGCGAGTCGCCCAGCCCGAGGTCGTGCATGAACGCGAAACCGATGCCGGCGTAGCAGAGCGCGACGGCAGCAATCTCGCGTCTCTTGAGCGGCTTGCCCTGAAACAGCACGCCGATCAGGATCGTCAGCGTCGGGTAGGTGAACAGGATCAGCCGCTCCAGCCCGGCTGAGATGTATTCGAGCCCCCAGAAATCGAGGATGCTGGCGCCGTAGTAGCCAAGGCAGCCAAGCAGGAACAGCCGCCCCCAATCGCCCCCCGAAAGTGTCGACCCGGCGCGCTGCCGGGCCAGGCCGACCCACAGGAATAGCGGCAGCGAAAATCCCATGCGCAAGGCGAGCAGGGTGATCGCATCCACGCCATACGGGTAGGCCAGCTTGACGAAGATGGCCTTGAGCGAAAAGCCCAGCGCTGCCAGCAGCGCCAGACCGGCGCCCCAGGCTGGCGTATTCTGCCGGGCGTTCGATTGATCCAACGGCGTTTTCCCCTGTCAAGCTTCGGGTGCCATTGAATACGCCGCCCGACGGCTTGGCAAATGGATTCTTGGCGGCAAGGTCGCCGACCGCCGGATCGGCGGTCGGCGCCGACGCTAGAGCGGACGCTTGACGGTCAACGCACCGCGAATCTGGCCCTTGGCATAGCCGGTAGCCTGATCATGCGGATAGTACTTGCCGAGTTCCGCCTTCAGGCCGGCATCGAGGCTGTCGGCCGGACCATGGCACGTCAGGCAGACATCGGCAACCGGCAGCGCCTTCATGTAGCGGAAGACCTGCTTGCCATCGATGGTGACGATCTCGCCTTTCTCCATCGTATCCAGCTTCTCGCCATTGGCCGCGCGGATGTTGAAGTCGGCGAGCTGTCGCGCTTCCCAAAGGTCGGGCGTGGCCCGCTCGGCATTGCGCGTCTTGAGGCTGACGCGGCGGATATCCCAGCCAGTTTCCTTGCGCTTTTCCTTGATCAGCGCCGGCGCCTCTTCCTTGCAGACCGGAATCGCCCCGGCCACACCCTTTGCGGCAACAGCCTCCTGCATCGCCTTGACCACCTTGGGTACGACCGGCAACACTGTTTTCTTGGTATCGGCAGTCAGGTCAGCGACATCCTGCGCCAGAGCAGGCAGCGCGGCGAGCAGCAGGGCGATCGGGAGGTAGGTCTTCATGGTCGGCTCCAAGGCGAATAAGTGAAATCTTATTCTACGCTGGCTGGCCGAAAGTTCATAGGCAAACCGGGGACAGACCACGGTTTGCCTATCCTTATCCGCCAAACAAGTCCCCAGACTCCGGTTCCTGCATCCGGCGCGGCCGTCCGGATTTTCCAGGAACCGCGCGCCGGCCCAAAGCCGCGGTGACTTGCGCGGCGAAGCCTTCATTGCCCAACGCAAAATTTCCATTCGTCGCTCGGCGGATTTCGTCCACCAAGCCGGGTTCCAGTTCATGACGAAACAACTCGCGGTACGCCGCCTGACGGCTTGCCGCATCCGTCCCCAGCGCGTCATAGAGCGGATGCGGCGTCAGCAGCGTATCAGATTCACCTTCCGCGTTCGCCCGATAGCTCGACCAGCGGTAATCCGCCGGATGCGCCACCAGGTTCGCGCGCACCGGGTTCAATTCGATGTATCGCTGGCAAGAAAGCAGATAGCTTTCTTCCTGCGTCAGGCACGAGCGGAAACGTCCTTCCCACAGCGTCCCGCTGCGGCGATACGTCCGGTTGATGTATTGAACGTAGCGCTGCCCCAATGCCTTCATCAAGGCTCCGGATGCCTCCGGCTGGTCTGCCGAAACCAGCAGATGGACGTGATTGGTCATCAGTACCCAGGCATGAACGCGGCAGCCAGTCCGGGCCGCGTGTTCGCGCAACCAGTCGAGATAGAAGCGGTAATCGTCGTCGGCAAAAAAGCACGCCTGCCGGTTATTGCCGCGCTGGATGATGTGAAGCGGCACATTGGGGAGCGACAAACGCGCACGGCGGGGCATGGCGTTCTCCTCGTTCAGTTGATCGAACGGGGATTCTAGGGGAAAACCGTGGTCTGTCCCCTATTATTGCACCCGCCACAACTGGCAACATAACTGGGCAATAGGGGACCACGGCTTTTCGGCTGAGCCGCCCCTTTTCATCGCCGTCCCCCAAGTATCGACCCCAGCACCCCGCGCAGGATCTGGTTGCCGAGCCCGCGGCCGACGCTGCTGGCCATGCCGCGCGCGGCACTCTTGGCGGCCGCTTCGATCACGCCTTCGCGGTGGCCGCCGCGCGGTCCGGTGCTGCCGCCGAGGATTTCGCCGAGGCCGCCGAACAGGCCGCCGCCGGATTCCTGCTGCGGCGCCGCGGCGCTCTGGCGTGGTTGCGGGGCGGGT
>JAGTRV010000008.1 GCA_018262245.1 Pseudomonadota bacterium
GACAGGCGGCTGATGTGCATCATCAGCAGGGCGCAGGCGGCGGTGAATTCGATGGCGAAGTCACGATCCGACACGGCATCCAGCGAGTTTTCGCAGACACCTTCAAAGCCGAGCTGTTCGGCAACGTAGGCGCGGTCGATCGGGTAGGTCGTGCCGGCCAGCGCGGCGGCGCCGAGCGGCAGGCGGGCAACGCGCTTGCGACAGTCGGCGTAGCGCTCGGCGTCGCGGCCGAACATTTCGAAGTAGGCCAGCATGTGGTGGCCGAAAGTGACCGGCTGGGCGACCTGCAGGTGCGTGAAGCCGGGCATCGGGGTGGCGGCTTCCTTCTCGGCCAGATCGACCAGGGCTGAACGGAAAGCATTGATCAGCACCAGAATGTCGTCGATCGAATCGCGCAGGTAGAGGCGAATGTCGGTGGCGACCTGATCGTTGCGCGAGCGGCCGGTGTGCAGGCGCTTGCCGGCATCGCCAACCAGCGCGGTCAGGCGCTTCTCGATGTTCAGGTGCACGTCTTCGAGGTCGAGCGACCATTCGAATTTGCCCGACTCGATTTCCTCGGTGACGATAGCCATGCCGCGCTCGATGTCGGCCAGGTCGGCGGCGGCGATGATGCCTTGCTTGGCCAGCATGCGGGCGTGGGCTAGCGAGCCGCGGATGTCCTGGCGCCACATGCGCTGGTCGAAGTCGACCGAGGCGGTATAACGTTTGACGAGATCGGACACCGGCTCCGAGAAGCGGCCGGCCCAAGTGTATTGATTGGCGTTGGAAGTCATGACTATGGTCTAGAATGGGGCAGATTGGCGACGAATTTGGAACAAATCCGCACAAAGATGATAAGTATACGGCACTTTCCCGCAACCTACCCCTTGCCCGACTGGCGCAATTTTGGGGTGATGCTGCGTTTGCTGCTCGGCGTCAATGCGCTGGCGGCATTGGCGGCACTGGTGCAAACCCCCGAAATCGACGGCTGGATGGGGCAGTACATCGGGTTGGCGGCAGTCGTCGAGCCCTTGCTTCTGCTCTGCCTCGGATTGCTGTCCTTGTCCCGCGACATCCTGTGGCGTCTGCCGCTGCGCGTCGGCCAGGCCTGCGTGCTTGCCCTTGCCGGTGGCGTTTCGGCGGTGTTTGTCCTCTATGCGCGCTCCGTCGGTCTGGTCGAGGCAGGCGGTGCGCTGCGGGCCATGTTGCTGGCGATGGCCATGGCCGCCTTGTTGCTGACTTATTTCGAACTCCGTTCGCGGGCCTTTTCGCCGGTGCAGGCCGAGGCGAGGCTGGCGGCGCTCAATGCCCGCATTCGGCCGCACTTTTTGTTCAACTCGCTGAACGCGGTATTGTCCTTGATTCGGGCGCGACCAAAAGAGGCCGAAGCGGCGCTTGAGTCGTTGTCGGACCTGTTTCGGGCCGCCATGCGCGACCCCTGCGAACTGGTCAGTCTGGCCGACGAAATAGCGCTGGCCAAGCAGTATCTGGCGCTGGAAGACCTCAGGTTGGGCGAGCGCCTGGCGATCGACTGGCAAATCGGGGAGGTTTCCATGGCGCTGCCGATTCCGCCGCTGATGCTGCAGCCGCTGTTGGAAAACGCTGTTTATCATGGCATCGAGCCGTCTGCGGCGGGCGGCACTGTCCGCATCGGCATCGAACAGAAGGGCGACGAGTTGTGGATTGCCATCGCCAATCCAACCGCTGGTCAGGCCCAGCATGCCGCTGGCAACCAGATGGCGGTGGCCAATATCCGCGAACGGCTGGCCCTGTATTACGATCTCGAAGCCCGCCTGGAAATCGAGGTCGGCGACAACAGTTATGAGGTTCGTATCATCCTGCCATGCCAACGCCGCAAACTCCCGCCAACCCGCTGAAAGTTCTGATCGTCGACGACGAGCCACTGGCGCGCGACCGCCTGCGTGCCCTGCTGTCCGATCTCTCTGCGCAATTGTCGAGCGAGGTGGTGGGCGAAGCAGCGAACGGCTTGCTGGCACTTGAGGCACTTCGCCAACAGGCGGTCGATGTGGTGCTGGCCGATATCCGCATGCCGGGCATGGATGGTATCGAACTGGCGACCCACCTTGGCCGTCTTGAAAAGCCGCCGGCGGTGATCTTTACGACGGCCTACGATAACTACGCCGTCCAGGCCTTCGATCTCAATGCGGTCGATTACCTGCTGAAACCGGTCCGGGTTCAGCGTCTGCTGGCCGCCCTGCAGAAGGTGCCGGGGCCTCGGCCGGATGCTTCGCTGCTGGCCAACATTGGCCAGGAAGTGCGTGGTGGCGGACGAACTCACCTTTCCTGCCACGAGCGTGGCCGTCTGCTGCTGGTGCCGATCGCCGAAGTGCTCTACTTCAAGGCCGATCTCAAATATGTGACTGCCCGTACCGTCGAGCGTGAATACCTGCTTGATGAAGCGCTGACCCATCTTGAGTCTGAATTTGCCGACCGTTTCCTGCGCCTGCACCGCTCGGTGCTTGTTGCCAAGGCGGCGCTGGCCGGTTTTGAAAAAGCGGTCGTCGACGATGCAGAAGCTTACGGTTGGGCGTTGCTGCGCGGTGTCCCGGAAAAACTGCCGGTGAGTCGCCGGCAATGGGCTGCCGCCAAGGCGCTGGTTAAAAATTCCTGAAATCTTCTAGCGAGAACTTGCCTTGAGCCAAATCTGCCCCCATTGCAACTATGCCCGCCGGCCTGAAGACCAGTCCCCGGACTGGCAGTGCCCTTCGTGCGAACGGGCCTATGCCAAGGCAGGCCATTCGGCGCCGTCGGCGACTCCACCGCTGTACATGACGACGGCGGAACCGGAGCGCCGCGGCGGTGCGGGCAAGTGGCTGCTGGTTCTGCTGGCCTTTGGCGCGGCATTCTGGTTTGGTCGGCCACTGCTGCAGCAACGGAGCGCCCAAACCGAGGCGGCGGTGACGGCCAGCCAGCCGGAGGTTTTGCTCTATGCCACGGACTGGTGCGGCTATTGCAAGATGAGCCGCGAGTTCTTCGCTGCCAACGGTATTCGTTATACCGAATATGACATCGAGAAAAGCTCGTCAGCGCTAAGCGAACACAAGAAATTGGGGGGCAACGGTGTGCCCCTGATCAAGGTCGGCGACGAGGTGATCAACGGTTACAACGAAGCCGCGCTGCGCCAGTTGCTGGGGCCGTGGATCAGGGGGTGAGCATCCCCGCCCTGATTGTGCGCCAGCCAAGATCCTTAGCTTGCCGCTACCCGGGCATGCTGGTCGGCCAGTGCATTGCCACGGCAGGACGAATGCCCCTTGATCCAGACAATGCGCGCATTGGCCAGTAGTACGCCAAGATCCAGCGCAGCAAAGATGCCGGTCAGTTCAGGGTCTTGAGCCAGGCCTCGCGTCTTCGCCAGATTCAGGCGACTGACGGCATCCAGATTGTCTGAAAACAGGGCGGCTGGCTCGCCGGGGAAGTGCCGGCTGGCTTGTTCCAGCGCAAAAACAGCCGCCTGCAATTCGAGTTCATTACTGCCAGTGACTGCGACGGTCCGGGTGGCGATCACTGCTTCGCTATCGGGCTGCTCGAACAGGACTGCGGCCAGGCCGCCATGGCGGAGCTGGCTGGCATCGCTGAAAATCAGCCGATGGTCGATGAAGCGCTCAGCCAGCCGCTGGGGCAATGGCCCGGCGGAGAGATGAATGACGCGTTCGATCTTCTTTTTTCTTCGCTTGGCCATGGCTGCAAGAATAATCTGAAACGCCTGCCGCAAAAAGGCGAAAGCCCCGTACAGGGGGAGGTACGGGGCTTTCTGGACGGCCTGGGGTCTTGGGGGGAGGGGGAGGCCGTCAAGGCTGATGTCTGATCAGCGCATGTGTCCAAGATAAGGCCAGCCCCTCGCCATTTCAAGTAACCGTTTGCAACAATGCGTATCGCTATGTGTGTCCGGTCGCTTGGTTTAGTCAGCACTCAGCGAACGCGTCACGACTTCCAGCACGTCGCGCGACAGGTTGGCATGATCGCGGATGCTTTCCAGCGCTGCACGTGCGTGGCGCTGTCGGCCGGTGTCGAATTTCTTCCAGCGGTCGAAGCAACGGGCCAGACGCGAAGCGACTTGCGGGTTACGGTCGTGCAGTTCAATCACCCGTTCGGCGATGAAGGCATAACCACTGCCGTCCGCGGCATTGAAGCGTGCCAGATTGGCGCCAAAGGCGCGGATCAGCGAATAGACCTTGTTCGGATTACCGATGTCGAAGGCCGGGTGGGCGGTGAGCGCCCTGACCGTGGTCAGCGTATTCGGCCGGCGGCTGGTTGATTGAACGGCCAGCCATTTGTCGACAACCAGCGCTTCGCGTTGCCAGCGGGCGTAGAAATCAGCCAGTGCCTTGTCGCGTTCCGGGCAGGTGTCGGCATTGACGTTGGCCAGCACCGACAGTGCGGCGAACTGGTCGGTCATGTTGTCGGCGCTAGCGAACTGCTGCAACGCCAGTTGGCGGACGGCTGGCGTGTCGAGTTCGAGCAGATAGCCCAGGCAGGCATTGCGCAGGGCGCGCCGGCCGGCCTGTTCGCTGGTCGGTGCGTAGGTAGTGTTGGGGGCAAGCCCGGCGTAAAGACCGGAGAATTCACCTTCGAGTTGCTCGGCCAGATGTCGGCGCAGCGCGTTACGGGCAGCATGCAGCGCATCGGGATCAACGACGTCCAGCGCTTCGGCCAGCGTCGATTCGCCGGGCAGGGTCAGGGCTTCGGCCACGAAGGCGGCGCCACGCCGGGCTTGGGTTTGCAGCAGGCGGCGAACGGCCTCGACGAAGCTGGCGGGCCAGACCGGCTGCCGGCCGGCGGCGATGGCTGCGGTGGCCTCAAGAATCAGTGTCGAAGCCAGGCGCTGGCCAGCTTCACAGGCGTTGAACGGGTCACTTTCATGGGCCAGCAGCAGGGTCAGTTGCTCCGGCGTGTAGTCGAAGTTGAGGATGACCGGGGCCGAGAAATCGCGCAGCAGCGAGGGAACGGGTTCGCTGGCCACATTGTTGAAGACGAAGGATTGGGTGGTGGCCGTCATCTGCAATAGACGTTCGCTGTTGGGCAGCAGTTGGCCATCCTCGGCAAACAGCGCGACGCGGATCGGGATCATGTAGGGCTGCTCGTCGCTGGCGCGGGAGTTCGATTGCGTAAAGGTCAGCGTGTAGGTCTGACTGTCAGCATCGAAATGGCCGTCCACCGCAACGTGCGGCGTGCCCGGCTGGTTGTACCAGCGCATGAATTGGGTGAAATCGAAGCCGGAAGCAGCACCCATCGCGGCGACGAAATCCTCGCAGGTGACGGCCTGGCCATCGTGGCGGCGGAAGTATTCGTCCATGCCCTTCCTGAAGTCGTCGCGGCCGATCAGGGTCTGGATCATGCGGATGACTTCGGCGCCTTTTTCGTAAACGGTCGAGGTGTAGAAATTGTTGATCTCGACGAAGCTGGCCGGGCGGATCGGGTGGGCCATCGGGCCAGCATCTTCCGGGAACTGGGCAGCGCGCAGGCCGCGTACTTCGCGGATACGGGCGGTCTGGCGGTTGTGCAGATCGGCCCCGAATTCCTGGTCGCGGAAGACGGTCAGGCCTTCCTTCAGCGAGAGCTGGAACCAGTCGCGGCAGGTGACGCGGTTACCGGTCCAGTTGTGGAAATATTCGTGGGCGACGACGCGGTCGATGTTCTCGAAATCGACATCGGTGGCCACATCGCTGCGAGCGAGTACATACTTCGTGTTGAAGATGTTCAGGCCCTTGTTCTCCATCGCGCCCATGTTGAAGTCGCCGACGGCGACGATCATGTAATGGTCGAGGTCGCATTCGAGGCCGAACCGGTCTTCGTCCCATTTCATGGATTTCTGCAGCGCGGCCATGGCGTGCGGGCACTGGTCGAGCTTGCCCGGCTCGACGTAGATGGCGAGCTGCACGCTGCGGCCGGAAGCGGTCCTGAAGGTGTCCTTCAGCACGTCAAGCTTGCCGGCGACGACGGCGAACAGGTAGGCCGGCTTCTTGAACGGGTCGGCCCATTTTGCCCAGTGACGGCCATTGGCTTCTTCTCCGGCATCAACCGGATTGCCGTTGGCGAGCAGGACCGGATAGGTGGCCTGGTCGGCTTGCAGCGTCACGGTGTAGGTCGACATCACGTCCGGGCGGTCGAGGAACCAGGTGATTCGGCGGAAACCCTGTGCCTCGCACTGGGTGAAGTAGCCATCGGTCGAGCGATAGAGACCGGAGAGGCGGGTGTTCTTGTCCGGGTCGATGCGGACGACGGTCTGCAGCGTGAAGGTTTCTGGCAGATCGGTGATGGTCAGGGTGCTGGCCGTGGCCGCAAAGGGCACCTGGTGGCCGTCGACCGTGACACTCAGCGTTTCCAGTTCGTCGCCGTCGAGGACCAGCGGCTGACTGGCCGCGGCCGGGTTGCGGCGCATGGCCAGCGTCGAGCTCACGGTGGTGCCACCGGTTTCGATATTGAAATCGAGGTCGACGGTGTCAACCAGATAGGCGGGGACGGTGTAGTCCTTGAGATAGATGGTCTGGGGGGTATCGGTTTTCATTGTGTGGGCATCGCGTTGGGGTTAGCCCACGATGATACCGCTAACGCCGCCGCCAGACTTGCCAGCGCTCCCGTCCGGCGAAGACGGGGACGGAGTCAGCGACAGGTTTGTCTTCGATCAGCTCGAAATTCGGCCGCAGCAATTCGTCGAGCTGCGCCGGCAGGATGCCGAAGGGCGGGCCTTTTGGTTGGTCGCAGAGGAAGAAGAAACCGGCCAGCCGGGCGCCGCTCGGCAGCAATTCGGCGACCTGTTTGCCCCAGTCGGCCCACAGCTTGCGCGGCAAAGCGCAGAGGAAGGCACGTTCGTAGATCAGATCGAGCGGTTGCCTGGGGGCGAAAGTGAAGAAATCGGCGCAAACGAGCTTGACTGGCGAATCGCCCAGAACTTCACGGGCTTTCTCAATAGCCAGCGGTGAAAAGTCCAGTGCTGTCACTGGCCAGCCAAGCTCGGCCAGATGAGCTGCCTCCCAGGCGCTACCGCAGCCCGGTATCAGCGTGTTGAGTGGCGTCGTCTGGGCGCCAACGAAATCGGCAAAGGCCACCGGCACCTTGCCGGCATCCCAGGGCGTCACCCCCTCGCCGAAGCGCTTGCACCAGAAATCGGGATGTTCCGGGCGCTGTTCGGGCGGCTTGATCGTTTCGCTCATGGTTTTTTCAAAGCACGGCTGGATTGTTCCACCGCGTCTTCCAGATAGGTTTGGTAGAAATCGGGCAGTCGGGCGCCGACTATCGGTTCGGCCAGCTTGCGCCCGTCGGTGCCATAGAAGGCGACGACCGGCACCAGCTTGATCTTCTCGGCCTGGGCGACCTTGGCATGGGTCGAGGGCGCACCTTTGAAGTCGCTTAGCGCCTGCGTCTCGCCATCCTGATTGACCTGACGGATGACCACCCGGTCGCGGTAGTGCGGGTTGGTGGCGAGCGGCTTCAGGTAGTCGCGCTTGACGGCTTCGCAGTATTTGCAGTCCTGGCGGCTGTAGATGACGATCAGCGGGCCGCCAAGCTTGGCCGCCTGCGCTGCTTCCGAGCGTAAATCGGCGGCGGCCGGCAGGTCCGTTGCGCCCAAGGCGGGGGCGGCCAGCCATGCTAGAATCAGCCCTCCCAAAAGCCCTGCCCATTGCCTGATCATGTCCCGTCCTTCGAAGATTGTCATTGCCTCCCGCGAATCCCGTCTGGCCATGTGGCAGGCGGTGCACGTTAGAGATCGCTTATCGAGTTTAAATCCCGGGGCGGAGGTTGTCATTCTCGGCATGACCACCAAGGGCGACCAGATCCTCGATCGCCCGCTGGCCGAGATCGGCGGCAAGGGGCTGTTCATCAAGGAACTGGAAGTTGCGATGCAGGAAGGCAAGGCCCACCTCGCCGTGCATTCGATGAAGGATGTGCCGATGGTGATGCCGGAAGGCTTCGTGTTGGCCGCCATCTCGGCCCGCGAGAATCCGCGCGATGCCTTCGTTTCAAACAAGTACAACGGGCTTGATGATTTGCCGGCTGGCGCCATCGTCGGTACCTCCAGCCTGCGCCGCGAATCCATCCTGCGTGCCAAGTATCCGCAGCTGGTCATCAAGAGCCTGCGCGGCAACCTCGATACCCGTCTGAAGAAGCTCGACGCCGGCGAATACGACGCGATCATCCTGGCTGCCGCCGGCCTGATCCGCCTCGGCATGGAAAGCCGCATCAAGTCGGTATTGACCGCCGAGCAGTCGCTGCCGGCCCCCGGTCAGGGCGCGCTGGGCATCGAGCTGATCGACGGCGCCGCCGACATGGCCGACGTTGTTGCCCCCTTGAACGATCCAGAAACTGCCCACTGCGTCAAAGCCGAACGCGCCTTCTCGCGCGCCTTGGGCGGTAGCTGCCAGGTGCCGCTCGGCGGCTACGCGATCATCGATAACGGCCAGCTCTGGCTGCGCGGTTTCGTCGCGACGGCTGACGGCCAGGAAGTGGTCAGTGCCGAATTGCGCGGCAACCCGGCCGACGACGAAGCGCTCGGCCTGCAATTGGCGGCTGAACTGCGTGCCAAGGGCGCCGACGCGATCCTGGAAAAGCTCGCCCACTGCAAATGACCGCCACCGGCCCGCTCGCCGGCCGAACCATCGTTGTGACCCGGCCGCAGGCGCAGGCAGCGCCGCTGGCCGAGGCGATTGCCGCCGCCGGCGGCAAGCCGCTGATCTTTCCGTTGCTGGAAATCTCACCAGCGACAGATCCTCAGCCACTGATCGAGGCGGTAGCGCGACTGGAAAGCTACTCGCTGGCTGTTTTCATCAGCCCGAATGCCGTTGATCACGCCTTGCCGGCGATATTGGCGCATGGCGGGTGGCCGGTCAGCCTGAAACCCGCCGCCGTTGGCCAAGGCACGGCCAGGGAGCTGGCCGCCAAAGGTATTTTCGGCTGCGTTGTACCAAGCGAACGTTTTGATTCCGAGGCCCTGCTCGAACTTCCGGAAATGGCTGCCGAATCAGTCAATGGCAGGCGCATCGCCATCTTCCGTGGTGATGGCGGCCGTGAGCTGCTGGCCGATACCTTGCGCGAACGCGGGGCAAGCGTCGATTGCATCACCTGCTACTGCCGCTCCGGCCCATCCGCTGGCGTGCAGCCTCTGCTGGCCGCTTGGCGATCCGGACAGCTTGACGCATTGACCGTCTCAAGCAGCGAAGGCCTGCGTTATCTGGTCGATCGGCTCGACGCCGAAGGTCGCGCCTTCCTGCAAAAAACACCGCTCTTCGTTCCCCATGCCAGAATCGCCGAAAACGCCCGGGCATTGGGTTTAAGCAACATTATCCTCACCGCAGCAGCCGACGCCGGCATCCTCGCCGGCTTAGGTGCTTATAATTGGCCGGCATGATGCCCGAAAACAATACCCCCTCCCCTACGAATATGGTCCCGGCACCGGTGCCGGTGCGCAAAGCTTCCCGCCAGGGGCCGTGGCTGCTCGTGGCTGTCGCCGCGCTGGGCCTGTCCGGCTGGCAGTGGTTCGAAACCCGCCAGAAGCTGCTTGATACCCAGCAGGAAGTCAGCCGCAAGCTGGCCGAATTCGATACTGGTAACAAGGAAGAACGGGGCGCCCAGAAACAGACGCGCGAACAGATCGAGGCCCTGCAGTCCAAGCTGGGTGCCGTCGAGGGGCGCTTTGCCGAATTCCAGACGCAGACCGAAGCGCTCAAGGCGCTGAATCAAGATATCGCTCGCGGCCGCGAAGAGGCGACGCTGCTTGAGGTTGAACAGGCGATCACGTTGGCGGGTCAGCAACTTCAACTGGCCGGCAACGTGCCGGTCGCCGTGCTGGCCATGCAGACTGCCGATGCTCGTCTGGCCCGCCTGGACCGGCCACAATACCTGCCTCTGCGCAAGGCGGTGACCAAGGATCTGCAAAAGCTCAACGCGCTGCCTTTTGTTGATATGCCGGGCATCAGTTTGCGCCTCGAGCAGGTCATTCTGGGCGTCGACAAATTGCCGCTTGCCTCCTATGGTCGCCCAGCTGAAAAGACCGAAAGCCAGAAGGCGGTCGAGGCACAACCGTGGTGGCAACGGACGGGAGGCGACATCTGGCAGGAGCTCAAGGGATTGGTCCGTATCCAGCGCTTTGACCGTGACGACACGGCGCTACTGGCACCCGGTCAGGGTTATTTCCTGCGCGAGAATCTCAAACTGCGGCTGTTGAATGCCCGTCTCGCCCTGTTTGCTCGCGATCAATGGACTTTTCGCAATGAATTGAAGGTGGGTGGCGAATGGCTTGCCCGGCATTTTGATATCAATGACAAGTCGGTTCAGGCCGCCCAGGCAACGCTGCGCCAGATGACGGCGAGCGAAATCAATGTCGAATTGCCTAACCTCAACGACACCCAGACCGCCTTGCGCGCGCTGCGTCAGACCAAGGAAAAGCGGTGAGGGGCCTGTTCTGGATTCTTGCCCTGTTCGGGCTGGCAGTTGCGGTGGCGCTCGGGGCGCGTCTGAATGATGGTTACGTGCTGCTGGTTTTTCCGCCGTGGCGCGCCGAGGTTTCGCTCAATCTGCTGATTCTCGCTCTGATTGGCCTGTTCATGGCTTTTTATGCGGTCATGCGTGTCTTTTCGGCCACTTTCGGACTGCCAAAACGGGTTCGCGAATATCGCGCCCGACAGCAACGCGACAAGGCAGGTCTGGTTTTTCAGGATGCCGTTCGCCTGTTGTTCGAGGGGCGTTTTGGTCAGGCCATGAAAAAGGCCGCTGAAGCCCATGGCGCCGGTACGGCACCCGGCTTGTCGGCGCTGATCGCTGCCCGCGCGGCCCAGCGCATGCGCGAACCGGCCAAGCAGCAATACTGGCTGGAGCATGCGAAGACCGACGATCCGCGCACTGAAGCCGCTACCCTGATGCTCGATGCCGAAATGGCCAATGAGGAACGGCGCTTCGATGCGGCGCTGGCTGCCCTGGAAAAATTGCAAGGCAAGCAGGGGCGTCATATTGCGGCACTGCGACTCGAGCTGCGAGCTCGTCAGGGGGCGGGTGACTGGGATGGTGTGATCAAGCTGGTGCGTCAATTGGCCAAACGTGATGCGCTGCCTGACGAGGTGGTCGGTGAAATCCTGACCCAGGCCCACTTGGCCAGCATCGCCAAGCGTGGCGTGGACGAGCGGCGATTGATCTCCTATTTGCGCAACTTGCCGAATGAAGAGCGCGGCCGGCGTGTCGTTTTGGCTGCCGCCCGTGCCCTGAACGCGCTTGGTGCCAACGGCGAAGCACAGAAATTGATTGAGTCTGCCCTTGATGCGACCGGGGACGATGCCTGGCAACCCGAGCTGCTGGTGATTTACGGCCGCCTGAGCGACGGTGAGTTGCCCGCCCGTATTGCCAAGGCCGAGGCCTGGCTCCGCCGGCACCCGGATGACGCCTTGCTGCTCATGGCCCTGGGCCGGATGTGCCAGCGCCAGCGCCTGTGGGGCAAGGCGCAGAGCTATCTCGAAGCCTCACTGTCCGTTGAAGTGACGCAGGAGGCTCACCTTGAGCTGGCGCGCCTTTTCGACCAGTTGGGCAAAAGCGAAGAAGCCAACAAACACTACCGGGCCAGTGCACTGCTTGACGTGCATTAGGCCGAGATCAAAAACAATGGGGAGGGGAAATGCTGAATATAGACATGCGCAAGATTTATAACTTCTATCCTGTCGAGCCATCCCCCGACCCAGCCGCCTTGCCGACCGGCGGCGACCTCTACTACGAGTGCCTGGATTGTCTGGTCATCGTCAATTCGGTGCCGCATATCAAGGCCGCCTGCGCCTGCGGCAATCTGCAGGGCGGCGGTGGCAGGATGGGCGTAAAAAACCCGGAACGGGTCCGGGTCGTCAAAGGCAAATTGAAGTAGTTTTCAGGCCCAGTCCTGCGGCTTGAGGAATACTTCGTACAACTCGGCCTCCGGGCTGCCGGCTTCCGGTTGCCAGTCGTAGCGCCATTTGACGATCGGCGGCAGCGACATCAGGATCGATTCGGTGCGCCCGCCGGATTGCAGGCCAAACAGCGTGCCGCGGTCCCAGACCAGATTGAATTCAACGTAACGGCCTCGACGGTAAGCCTGGAAGTCGCGTTCGCGCTCGCCGTAAGGCATCTCGCGGCGCTTGGCGAGAACAGGCAGGTAGGCCTCGGTGAAGGCATTGCCGACGGCCTGGGTTAGCTCGAAGCAACGCTCGAAACCGCCTTCGTTCAGGTCGTCGAAAAACACGCCGCCGACACCGCGCGGTTCGTTGCGATGTTTCAGGAAGAAGTATTCGTCGCACCAATGCTTGTATTTCGGATAGACCTCGTCACCGAACGGTGCCAGTGCATCCTTGCAGGTCTGGTGGAAGTGCACGACATCATCACGCTGGCCGTAGTAAGGCGTCATGTCCATGCCGCCGCCGAACCACCAGACATCTTCTTCGCCTTCCTTACTGGCCACGAAACAGCGCACGTTCATATGTGCCGTCGGGCAGTAAGGGTTGCGCGGATGCAGCACCAGCGAAACGCCCATCGCTTCCCACGAGCGCCCGGCCAGTTGCGGGCGGACGGCGGTGGCCGACGCAGGCAGCGACTTGCCGGTGACGTGCGAAAAATTGACGCCGCCGCGTTCGAAGAAGTCGCCTTCCTCGATCAGCCGGGAAATGCCACCGCCGCCTTCCGGGCGAACCCAGGAGTCCGTACGGAAAAGTTGCCCGTCGAAGGCCTCCAGTTCGGCGACGATGCGGCTTTGCAGGCCGGTGAAAAAATCCTTGAGGCGGGTGGTATCCATGAAGTTTCCTGAAATGAAATCGGGCGGCTCATTGACCAGAATGAGCCGCCCGTCTGAGTTGCTTTTGCTGAAATGGTTCAGCGGCTGATTGCGCGGTGTCCAATATCCTTGCGGAACTGCATGCCGTCGAAGTGAATCTGGGTGGCGGATTCGTAGGCCAGCTTCTGAGCCAGCTTGACGTTCTCACCGAGCGCGGTGACGCAGAGCACACGGCCACCACTGGTCACCACCGTGCTGTCGGCATTGGCGGTGCCAGCGTGGAAGACGTGGCAGTCTTCGCCGAAGCTGTTGCCGTTCGGCAGGCCGGTGATCTGGTCGCCCTTGCGCGGAGTGTCCGGGTAATTGGCGGCAGCCAGCACGACGCCGAGCGCGATGCGGCGATCCCACTCGGCTTCGACCTGATCCAGCGTGCCGTCGATGCCGTGTTCCAGCAGTTCGACGAAATCGGACTTCAGGCGCATCAGGATCGGCTGGGTTTCCGGGTCGCCCATGCGGCAGTTGAATTCGAGCGTCTTGACCGAGCCGTCCTTGCCGATCATCAGGCCGGCGTAGAGAAAGCCGGTGAATGGGATGCCATCGGCGGCCATGCCGCGCACGGTCGGCAGGATGATTTCGCGCATCGCCTTGGCATGCACTTCCGGCGTCACGCACGGGGCCGGGGAGTAGGCACCCATGCCGCCGGTGTTCGGACCCTGGTCGCCGTCAAAGATGCGCTTGTGGTCCTGGCTTGAGGCCAGCGCCAGCACATTCTTGCCGTCGACCATGACGATGAAGCTGGCTTCCTCGCCATCGAGGAATTCTTCGATGACAACGCGTGCACCGGCGTCGCCCAGCTTGTTGCCGGATAGCATGTCGTCGATGGCCGCGTGGGCTTCTTCAAGGCTCATCGCAACCACGACGCCCTTGCCAGCGGCCAGGCCGTCGGCCTTGATGACGATGGGGGCGCCTTGCTGGTCGATGTAGGCATGCGCTTCGGCGGCATTCGTGAAGGTGCCAAAACCAGCGGTCGGAATGTTGTGGCGAGCCATGAAACGCTTGGCGAAATCCTTGGAGGATTCGAGCTGGGCCGCTTCCTTGGTCGGGCCAAAAATCTTCAGGCCACGGGCGCGGAAAACATTGACTACCCCCGCTGCCAGTGGCGCTTCCGGGCCGACGACGGTGAGGTGAATCTTGTTCTGCTCGGCGAAATCAGCCAGCGCTACCGGGTCGGTGATGTTGAGGTTTTCCAGCTCGTGCTCGCGCGCCGTGCCGGCATTGCCCGGGGCAACGAAAACCTTCTGCAGGCCGGGGGTCTGCGCCAGGCGCCAGGCCATGGCGTGCTCGCGGCCGCCGGAACCGATTACCAGTAGTTTCATGGCTGATCTCTTTGGGTTTGTTTTTATTAGTGGCGGAAGTGGCGGGCGCCGGTGAAGACCATGGCCAGACCATGTTCGTCGGCCGCGGCGATGACTTCTTCGTCGCGCATCGAGCCACCCGGCTGGATGACGGCCTTTGCTCCAGCTGCAGCCAGAACATCAACGCCATCACGGAACGGGAAAAAGGCATCCGACGCGACGACCGATCCGTTGAGCTCAAGACCGGCGTGCTGCGCCTTGATACTGGCGATCTTGGTCGAATCGACGCGGCTCATCTGGCCGGCCCCGACGCCAAGCGTCATGCCGTTGCCGCAGAAGACGATTGCGTTCGATTTGACGAACTTGGCGACGCGCTCGGCGAAGAGCAGGTCTTCGATCTGCTGCGCGGTCGGCTGCACCTTGGTGACGATCTTCAGGCCGGAGGCCTGGGCGGTGAAGTTGTCCGGGGTCTGGACCAGCAGGCCGCCGCCAACGCGCTTGAATTCCAGCGTATTGAGCACGCGGGAAATCGGCACGACGAGGACGCGCAGGTTTTGCTTCGAGGCCAGCGCCGCCTTGGCTTCAGCGGTGAAGGACGGGGCAATCAGTACTTCGACGAAGTGCTTGCGCTCGTTCATGGCGTTGACCACGTCGATGCCGACTTCGCCGTTGAAGGCGATGATGCCGCCGAAGGCCGAAGTGGAATCGGTCTTGAAGGCCTTCTCGTAAGCGGCGAGCAGGGTGCCGTCGATGGCGACGCCGCACGGATTGGCGTGCTTGACGATCACGCAGGCCGGGGTGTCGAAGGACTTGACGCATTCCCAGGCAGCATCGGAGTCGGCGATGTTGTTGTAGGACAGTTCCTTGCCCTGCAGCTGGGTGTAGGCGGCGATGCTGCCAGCGACCGGAGTGGTGTCGCGGTAGAAGGCGGCGGACTGGTGCGAGTTCTCGCCGTAACGCAGAATTTCGGTGCGGTCGAACGCCAGTTGCAGCTTGGCCGGGAAGATGGCCGGGACCGGCGCGGCTTCGGCCGGCTTGGCTTCGGCGCCTTCGTCGAGGCCGGTCAGCCAGTTGGCGATCATGCTGTCGTAGCGGGCAGTGTGGGTGAAGGCCTTCTTGGCCAGGCCAAACCGGGTGGACAGTTGCAGGGCGCCGCCGTTGGCCTTCATTTCGGCGAGCAGCGGGGCGTAGTCCTCCGGGTCGGTGACGATGGCCACGCCGTTGTAGTTCTTGGCCGAGGAGCGAACCATGGCCGGGCCGCCGATGTCGATGTTCTCGATCGCATCTTCCAGCGTCACACCGGCCTTGGCGATGGTGGCGGCGAACGGGTAGAGGTTCACGCAGACCAGATCGATCATCGGAATGCCATGTTGTTCGATGGTCGCCAGATGTTCCGGCAAGTCGCGACGGGCCAGTATGCCGCCATGCACCTTCGGGTGCAGGGTCTTGACGCGGCCATCGAGCATTTCCGGAAAGCCGGTGTAATCGCCGATTTCGGTGACGGCCAGGCCGGCGTCACGCAGCATCTTGGCCGTGCCGCCGGTGGACAGCAGCTTCACGCCTTGGGCAGCGAGGCCCTGAGCGAATTCGAGAACACCCGTCTTGTCGGAGACGGAAATCAGCGCTTGTTTGATAGTCATGTTAGTCGTGAGCTATTGGTAATTGGTTGTTGGCGGGAGTTACTAGGGGTTGCGCCGTTAGCTAATAACTAACGACCAATGACTAGCAACTAGAGCATCTGGTGCTCGGTGAGTTTTTTGCGCAGCGTATTACGGTTGATGCCCAGCATGTCGGCCGCCATTGTCTGGTTGCCGCCGGCCTTGGAGAGGACAACCTCCAACATCGGCTTTTCGACGCTTTTCAGCACCATGTCGTAGATGGCGCAGGGTTTCTCGCCATCCAGATCGCGGAAATATTGCTCGAGTGCCCCCAGCACGCAAGCGGAAATGTCTTGTTGGCTCATGCTGCCAACGCCTCCTCTGTGTATTTCAAATGCTGATGCTCAGCCGCCAGTCGGCTGAAGAAGTCGTTCACTGCCTGCATCTGTTGATCGATGCTGGGCAGGACGTTCATTTCCTTGCGGAAGGCCGCCGAGCCAACCAGTCCCTTGGTGTACCAGGAGATGTGCTTGCGGGCGACCTTGAACCCCGTTTCCGGGCCGTAGAAAGCGTAAAGGTCTTCGAGATGCTCCAGCAGGATGCTGTGAATCTCCATGACCTCGGCCGGTGGCAGGTGCTCGCCGGTTTTTAGATAGTGTTCGATCTCGCGGAACAGCCAGGGACGACCCTGGGCGGCGCGGCCGATCATGACGCCATCGGCGCCGGTCACGTCGAGCACGTGCTTGGCCTTTTCCGGGGTCGTGATGTCGCCGTTGGCGATGACCGGGATGCTGATCAGCGTCTTGACCATGGCGATGGTGTCGTATTCCGCCTCGCCGGTGTATTGCTGGCAGCGCGTCCGGCCGTGGATGGCGACGGCACGGATGCCGGCTGATTCGGCGATGCGCGCGATGGTCGGGGCGTTCTTGTTGGCGATGTTCCAGCCAGTACGGAATTTCAGCGTGACCGGGGTGTTCGGGATCGCAGCAACGACGGCGTCGAGAATCTTGCCGACCAGTTCCTCGTCCTGCATCAGCGCCGAGCCGGCCATCACGTTGCAGACCTTCTTGGCCGGGCAACCCATGTTGATGTCGATGATCTGGGCGCCATTGTCGACGTTGTGTCTGGCCGCCTCGGCCATCATTTTCGGATCGGCGCCGGCGATCTGCACGGAGATCGGGGCGACTTCGCCGGTGTGATTGGCCCGGCGCAGCGTCTTGGCGCTGCCGTAGAGCAGGGAATTGGAGGTGACCATTTCGGACACGGCCAGACCGGCGCCCATTTTCTTGCACAACTGGCGGAAAGGACGATCCGTCACGCCAGCCATGGGGGCGACGAACAGGTTGTTGCGAAGCTGGAAACCGACAAAATCCATAGGCGTAGGGGCGGCGGGCAAATCGTGGGGAGCCGCGCATTTTACCCGAGTCGGCGCCTAAAAAATAGTCAAATTGTAAAAGCGAGTGAAAGCAGAAGGGCAAAAGTCAGCTGCAGTCCGGCGGTCGCGGCGAGGATGTTATTGAAGACCGGGCCAGGGGCTTCGTGGTGGAAGCGCCGGATCAGTTTCAGGGCGAGCGGTAGCGAGAGCAGTGGTAGCGCGGCCAGCCAGCCGAGGCTGCCAAGCAGCGGCAACAGCGCGTAAGGGGCGATTATTTCCAGCATGTAGATGTGCCGGGTGGCTGGCCGTCCCAGACGAACCGCCAGTGTGTTTTTGCCGTTTGTCGCATCGCCGTCGAGGTCGCGGTAGTTGTTGACGGTGATCACCGCTGCGGCGTGGATGCCGACCAGTACGGCAGCGAGCAGCGCCATCGGTGTCAGGTTCAGTGTTTGCAGGTAGTGGCTGCCGCCGACGGCGACCAGACCGAAGAAAATAAAGACGAAAACTTCGCCAAGCGGCCCGTAGGCAATCGGCTTTGGCCCGCCGGTGTAAGCCCAGCCGGCGGCCAGTGAGGCGAGGCCGATCGCGACGATGGGCCAGCCGCCGTGCCAGACCAGATAAATGCCGCACAGGAAGGCCAGCGCGAAGCTCAGCCAGGCGCCGGCCTTGACCTTGCCGGCGGTTAGCCAGCCCTCGGCGGTGGCGCGCTTCGGGCCAAGGCGACCGGGGGTGTCGGTGCCGCGGAGGAAATCACCGACATCATTGAACAGGTTGGTGCCGATCTGGATGAAGGCGGCGCCCAATGCGGCGGCAAGCAGCGGTAGCCAGAGCAGGGTGCCGCTGTCGTGCCAGGCGACGGCGGTGCCGACGAGGACCGGCGACAGCGAGACGGAGAGCGTCTTCGGGCGGCAGGCGAGGAACCAGGCGGTGCTTGTCTTCATGCGGGACTTGACAGGTGAGCGGCCCGGCACTGTAACCGATGCCGGGGTTTCGCGCCTTTGGGCTGGATCAAGGCCAGGCCCGGGCGCCCCAGATCATGCGCTTGGCGACGAAATGGCGTGCCGCAGGGCAGAGATCGAGGGCGAGCAGGCCAAGGCCGCGGGCCAGTTTGAGTGGGGCAAAATCGTTGGAGAAGGCGCGAACGATCTGGTCGGTGAAAAAAGCGCTGCCTTGGCGGTCGAGGCGGCGGATTTTTGCGTAGTGGTCGAGGCCTTCACGGTCAATGCCGTTTTTGAGCAGAATTTCTGCCAGTTGCCAGGCATCGCGGATGCCGAGGTTGAAACCCTGGCCGGAGACCGGATGCAGGGTTTGCGCCGTGTTGCCGATCCACACTTCGTTGTCCTTGACCAGCGTGTCGCGCAGGCGCAAGGCGAGCGGGAAGCGGCTGCGCTTGCCGGGCTTGGCGAAGCTCATGCGCTGGCCGAACTGGGTTTGCAGGGCGGCGGTAAAGGCTTCATCGTCCATGGCCATTACGGCGTCGGCCTTGGCGGGCGGTAGCGTGAAGACGATGGAGTATTCGTCGCCGAGCGGCAACAGGGCGAGCGGGCCGTCGGGCGTGAAGCGTTCCCAGGCGCGCTTGTTGTGGCCCGGCGTTGGCGTGACTTCGCAGATGACCGCATGCTGCTCGTAATTGCTGACCTTGACAGCCGGGTCGTCGCCCGGCGTGCCTTCGGCGTGTATCAGCAATCGGGTCTGGATGGTACGCAACTGGCCGGCGTGGCGTAGTGCGACGGTGACGTGTTCATCGCCGGGGACGATGTCGAGGATTTCTGCCTCCGACAGCACGGCGTCGGCGGCCAGGTTGGCGGCCAGTGCGCCGGCTAGGTCGCGGTAGCGGACGACGTAGCCCAAGGCGGGGAGGTCGTAGTCGGTGCGGTTGATCAGGGTTCGGCCGAAACCATCCTTCTGTGAGATGTGGATGGTTTCGATCGGCGTCGCGTTGCGGGTCGGCCAGCTATTGATCTGTTCAAGCAACTGGCGGGCGCCATGTGACAGGGCGAGGGCGCGGGGGTCACCTTGTTGCGCCTCTTGCGGTCGACGGTCCAAAAGCAATGATTTCTGACCGCCGGCCGCGAGCGCCAGATGCAGCGTCATGCCGACCGGGCCGGCGCCGACGATCAGGGTCTCGACGTGTTCAACCCTTGCTTCAGTCATGGCGCATGACTTCCTCGATCTCGGCCACCGTTTTCGGCGCCGTGGTGAAGATGTCACAACCATTCTCCGTGACGCGCACGTCGTCCTCGATGCGGATGCCGATGCCGGCTAGTGCTGGCGGGATGTCGGTGCCGGGGCGGATGTAGAGGCCGGGTTCGACGGTCAGGGTCATGCCTGGCTGCAAGGTCGTCCATGCGTCGCCGACCTTGTATTCGCCGGCGTCGTGCACATCCAGCCCGAGCCAGTGGCCGGTGCGGTGCATGTAGAAGCGCTTGTAATCACCTTTTTCGATCAGGTTATCAAGGTTGCCGGTGAGCAGCTTGAGGTCGATCAGGCCTTGAGTCAGCACGCGGACGGCGGCATCGTGGCCTTCCATGAAATGGCGACCTGGCGCGGTGGCGGCGACGGCCGCCGTCTGTGCGGCGAGGACGATTTCGTACACATCCTTCTGCGCGGGGTTGAAGCGGCCATTGACCGGGAAAGTACGGGTGATGTCGGCGGCGTAACCGTCTACTTCGCAACCTGCGTCGATCAGGACCAGGGTGTGGTCGTTGAGTACCTTGTCGTTCGACACGTAATGCAGCACGCAGGCGTTGGCGCCGCCGGCAACGATGGGCGTGTAGGCATGGGCATCGGCACCGCGCTTGCGGAATTCGTAAGTCAGTTCGGCTTCCAGTTCGTACTCGGCCATGCCGGGGCGGCAGGCGCGCATGGCGCGGGCGTGGCCGGCGCTGGCAATATCGGCCGAGCGTTGCTGGATGCCGGCCTCTGCACTGTCCTTGACCAGGCGCATGGCGTCGAGTTCGGCGCGCAGGTCATGAATGGCACGCGGCGCCCGCTTGCCAGCCCGGGTCTGGGCGCGGACTTCGTTCAGGGCCTTGGCGATCCGGGTATCCCATTCGGTGTCGTGACCGATGGCGTGCCACAGCGTGTCGCGGTCGACGAGGAACTCGGCCAGTTTCTTGTCGAGTTGCTCGATCGGATAGGCAGCGTCGAAGCCGAAGGCGGTTTTTGCCGCTTTCGGGCCGTAGCGATAGCCGTCCCATATTTCGCGTTCTTCATGCTTTTCGCGGCAGAAGAGGATGGATTTCGGCTTCTTGCCGCCGATCAGCACGACGACTGCTTCCGGTTCCGGGAAGCCGGTCAGATACCAGAAATAGCTGTCGAATCGGTAAAGATGATGCGCATCGCGATTGCGGATGACTTCCGGGGCGGTGGGTACGATGGCGACGCCGTCGCCGATGGTCTTCAGCAGGCGCTTGCGGCGGGCGAGAAAGTGGGCGTGGGTCATGGGGTTCTCAGTTCGGCATCCAATTCAGCCAGGCGTTGCGGCGTTCCAACGTCGACCCAGCGGCCAGCGAAGCGTTCCCCTGTCAGTGTGCCGAGGCGAATTGCATTGTCGAGCAGCGGGCGTAACTTCATTACCGTGCCCGGCTTTACGTCAGCGAAGAAGGTGGGGGAAAAAACGCCGACGCCAGCATAAGTCAGCGTTTGCTCGCCGTTGGCGTAAATCACCCGCTCGCCGTCCAGGCTGAAATCGCCACCGGCGTGGTGGCTCGGGTTGGCGACCATGACGAGATGGGCTTTTTTCGACGCGCGTTGCCGGGCTTGGTCGAAGTCCCAGTCGCAGAAGACATCGCCATTGACCACCAGGAAGGGCTCGTCGCCGAGCAGCGGCAGGGCGGTGGCGATGCCGCCGGCGGTTTCCAGGGCGCCCGGCGGCTCGGGAGAGTACTGGATGTGCAGGCCCCATTGCGAACCGTCGCCCAGCGCCTGTTCTATCTGCGCGCCGAGGTGGGCGTGGTTGATGACGATGTCGCGAAATCCCGCCGCCGCCAGTCGTTCCAGATGCCAGGCGATCAGCGGCTTGCCGCCGGCCAGCAGCAGCGGCTTGGGCGTGTGGTCGGTCAGCGGCCGCATGCGTTCGCCGCGGCCGGCGGCGAGGATCATCGCTTTCATCGGCGTCTATTTGTAGCGGTAGCCGATCTGCTCGGTGTTGCCTTCGAGGCGGTCGAGCAGGTTCTGCAGGGGTTTTAGCTGGATGTAACGGCTGGCGGTCTTGCGGGCGTAATTGATGAAGCGCGGCAGGTCTTCGCTGTATTTTTCCTTGCCGTCGCGGTACTTCAGGCGGCAGAAGATGCCGAGCACCTTGAGATGACGCTGCAGGCCCATCAGTTCGTATTCGCGCCAGAAGGCACCGAAGTCCTCGCGCACCGGCAGGCCGGCGGCGCGGGCCTTTTCCCAGTAGCGGACGACCCAGTCAATTTCCTGTTCTTCATCCCAGGAGATGAAGGCATCGCGGAACAGCGAGACGACGTCGTAGGTAATCGGCCCCATCACGGCGTCCTGGAAGTCGATGATGCCCGGCGTCAGGCGCTCGGCGCTCTCGACCACCATCAGGTTGCGCGGCATGAAGTCGCGATGGACGAAAACCTTGGGCTGGCCGAGCGCCGAGTTGATCAGGTACTTGAAGGTGCGATCGAGCATGATCTTGTCTTCGTCGGCCAGTTCGATGCCGAGGTGACGGCCGATGAACCATTCCGGGAAGAGGTCGAGTTCGCGGCGCAGCAGGGTGCCGTCGTAGGGCGGCAGGACGCCGGCCGTGGTGGACAGTTGCCATTGAATCAGCGTGTCGAGTACCGGTCGGATCAGGAAGTCGGCCAAGCTGAGGTCGGCGTTGATGGCGTCGAGGTAGCCAATGCGGCCGAGGTCGGTCAGGACCAGGAAACCATTGTCGAGATCCTTGTCGAGAATGCGCGGCGCGGCGAGATCAGCCTTGGCCAACAGCCCGGCGACATGGATGAAGGGCTTGCAGTCCTCTTTTTCCGGCGGAGCGTCCATCAGGATGCGCGTCTGACCATCCGGCCAGGTTAGGCGAAAATAGCGGCGGAAACTGGCATCGGCCGAGGCCGGGGTGATCCGGACGGATTGCTCGGGAAAGCGACTGGCAACCCAGTCGGTAACAAGTTGATCGCGCGGCGTGGCTTGCATAAGCGGGTAGGCTTCGGTTCGTTGTAAAATGGCGCGATTTTAACACTCGGGCATCGGCCGTTCCGGTCCCGGACCTTCACTGATTGCCCTGATGCCCGGTTTTTCCCGCCGCCCGCTTGCCGTTTTCGTCTGTTGTCTGTTTGCCGGAGTGCAGACCGGGCACGCGGCGGCTGATATTGAGCGGGCGATAGTCCAAGGCGAAAGCACCACCCCTGTTGCCGAGCGTTCTGTCGCCATGCAGCTGGCAGCAGTTAGTGAATTGCCGTTGAATCTGCGAAAAGAACGCAAGTTCGATGTGCTGGGCAAGAAAAAACAGTCAGCCGAACCAGTGGCGCCGATGCTTGCTCCAGAAAAGCCGATAGAACTGAAAAAGGATGACGCATATCCGCTGTTCATCGTGGCTGATCAGATTGAGGGGCAGGCTGACGAAATTACCGAAGCCGAAGGTGATGTCGAGCTGCGCAAGGTTGGCACGCTGATTTACGCCGATCGCCTGACTTATCGGCCGCTTGAGGATGAAGTCGAGGCAACAGGCTCAGTCCGCATGCTGCAGGATGGCGCCGAAATCAGCGGGCCACACATGCGGATGAAGTTGGCCGACCAGATCGGTTCGGCTGAGCAGGTGACCTACCATATCGTCAAGGAAGTGCCGAGCCGCTTCTATGCGCCGCAGCAGACTGTCGTCACGGTTGCAAGCAGCAACGCGACCAACTCCGGCGCGCCGATGATGCTCAATGTGTCCAATAGTTACGGCTTGCCAACACAGTTGCCCCCGCCGCGTCCCTCTGAAGCGAACGGTTACGCAGAGCGCGTCGAGTTCGAAGGCGAAAACCAGATGACGCTGTTTTCGAATACCTACTCGACCTGCAAGCCGGGGCAGGCCGACTGGTACATGAAAAGTTCCGAGACGCACCTTGACTATGACCGCAGTGAAGGCACGGCCAGGAACGCGACACTGTGGTTTGGCGGTGTGCCTATCGTCTACACGCCGGTCGCCGGCTTCCCGCTGAGCACCCAGCGGCGTTCGGGTATTTTGCATCCTCATTTCTCGGCATCGACTCGCAGCGGCCTGGATATTTCCGTGCCGTATTACCTGAATCTGGCACCGAACTATGATCTGACGCTGGTTCCGCGCTATATGAGCAAGCGTGGGATGCAACTTGGTGCTGATGCGCGCTATGTTGATTATTTCTACGAGGGGGAGGCGCGTTTCGAGTACCTGCCCAATGACGAAATGCTGGGGCGCAGCCGCTATGGCTACCGGTTTGAGCACCGCCATAACTTGGGGCAGGGCGTCTCCGCCGCGCTGAACTGGAATGGCGTTTCTGACGATTTTTATTGGCAGGATCTGTCGTCGCGCTTGCTGCAAACTTCGCAGGCACAGTTGCCGCGGCAAGTCACGTTAGGCTACTCGCCGTCGCCATGGCTGCAGAGCAGTTTGCAGGTCTTGCGCTATCAGACGTTGCAGATCGACCCAAACAATCCGGTGACCAGGCCCTATTTCCTTGAGCCGCAACTGAACCTGATTGGCTACAAGCCGAATATCTGGAAGACCGATTTCAGCATGGTTGGGCAATTCTCGCGGTTTACCCACGTTGATGCCGGCAAGGTGCAGGGCGACCGAATGGTGTTCTACCCGCAGCTTTCCCTGCCCATCGTCCATCCGGCCTTCCAGATTACCCCCAAGATTGGCCTGCACATGACCAAGTACACGCTTGATCAGCAGGCCGCCGGTCTGCCGGAGAGTATCTCGCGTGTCTTGCCGACCTTTTCGCTAGATTCGACCGTGATTCTGGAGCGCGAGGGCGACTGGTTCGGCCGTGGCTATATCCAGACGCTGGAACCGCGTTTGTACTATGTCAATATTCCGTACAAGGATCAGAGTCAGATTCCCTTGTTCGACTCAGGCCTGTCCGATTTCAATTTCGCCCAGATATTTTCCGAGAACCGCTACAGCGGCTACGACCGCATCAACGATGCCAACCAGTTGACCGCTGCGCTCACCACGCGTCTGCTTGATGGCGAGACTGGTGTTGAGCGTCTCAAGGCCATGGTTGGCCAGCGCTATTATTTCAAGCCGCAGCGCGTTGCCATTACCGGCGAAACGACCCGCCAGAATGATTTTTCGAATCTGGTCGCCGCAGTCAATGGACTGGTGGCCCCCAAAACCTATGCCGATGTGGCTTGGGAATACAACTACCGTGAGAATATCAGCGAGCGTTTCTCGGCCGGGGTGCGTTTCCAGCCGGAACTCGGCAAGGTGATGTCGGCCAGTTATCGCTACACGCGTGACCCGCTGACCACCCTGTCGACGGTCGATCAGATCGACATTGCCGGCCAGTGGCCGATTTCGGCAAATTGGTATGCGGTCGGCCGCTACAATTATTCGCTGCGCGACAAGCGTGTACTTGAATCGATTGCTGGCGTGGAGTACAACGCCGGTTGCTGGGCGGTCCGCCTCGTTGGCCAACACCTTGGGGCCATTTCCGGTGCGGCGAACGACACGGTGTTTTTCCAGCTTGAACTGAACGACTTCGGCAGCATCGGCTCAAATCCGATCGGCCTGCTACGACGCAGCATTCCCGGCTACGGCAAGGTCAACGAATTGCCCACCAGCAGCAGCCTGCTTACCTCCCAATGAAGACCATGAACCCATATATTCGTCATCTGATTCTCCTGATTTGCTGTCTCGGTGGCATGCTGGCGCAACCGCTCTCGGCCGCGCCGCAGGACCCTGTCGAAGCTGACCGTATCGTGGCAGTGGTCGGCAGCGACGTGATCACCTATTTCGAATTGCGGACCCGTTTGACGGCGGCGCTCAAGCAGTTGCAAAAGCAGGGAACGCCATTGCCACCGCAGGATGTCCTGGAGCGCCAGATGCTCGAGCGCCTGATCATGGAACGTGCCCAGTTGCAGTATGGGCGCGAGACCGGGATGAAGATTGACGATACCCAGTTAGACCTGGCCATCGCTCGGATCGCTGCCGGCAACAAGATGACCGTGCCGCAGTTCCGTGCCGCACTGGAAAAGGATGGCGTGCAATACGCTCAATTCCGTGAGGAAATTCGCAATGAAATGGTGACCGTTCGGCTCCGCGAACGTGAGGTGGACAGCAAGCTGGTGATCTCCGATGGTGAAATCGACAACTACCTGGCCAATCAGACAGCCACTGGGAGCGAGGAGGAGTATCAACTGGCGCATATCCTGTTGCGCGCCCCGGAGTCGGCCACTCCCGAACAGTTGCAGAAATTGCGGCAACGTGGCGAGCAAGCCCTGAAGCGGGCCCGTGCCGGCGAGAACTTCGCGCAATTGACGGCTGCGTTCTCAGATGCCCCTGATGCCCTGCAGGGCGGCGATCTTGGCTGGCGCCCGCTGGCTCGTTTGCCGGCACTCTATGCCGAAGCCGGATCACGCCTCCAGTCGGGTGAAGTCAGCGACCTGCTGCGTTCATCGGCTGGTTTTCACATCGTCAAGCTGGTCAGCAAGCGCGGTGGCAGTGCCCCGGCTTCCGTACAGCAGACCCACGCGCGTCACATCCTGATCCGCTCCAGCGAAGTGCTCTCGGAGGCCGAGGCCACTCGCAAACTGGAAGCTGTTCGTGAGCGCATTGCCAATGGCGTTGATTTTGCCGAACAGGCGCGCCTTTACTCTCAGGATGGTTCGGCCGCCAAGGGAGGGGAATTGGGCTGGCTTAACCCCGGCGATACGGTTCCCGAATTTGAGCGGGCGATGGATGCATTGAAAATCAATGAAGTCAGCCAAGTGGTCCAGTCGCCTTTCGGCATGCACCTGATTCAGGTGCTTGAGCGCCGTGAGCGTGACGTATCCGCCGAGCGTCAGCGTGCCGTGGCACGTCAGGCCTTGCGTGACCGTAAACTGGATGAAGCCTATCAGGATTGGCTGCGCCAGTTGCGCGACCGGACTTACGTCGAAAACCGTCTCGACGAACAGTGATGCACCCGCTTATTGCCGTCACCAGCGGTGAACCGGCCGGCATCGGGCCGGAGCTTTGTTTGCGGCTGGCCGACTACGATGGTGCTGCCCATCCGGTGGTTCTTGGTGATCGTTCTCTCCTTGAGGCGCGCGCGTCTCAGCTCGGGTTGAACGTGGCTTTTCGCGACTACACCGCGGGACAAGCTCAAGCGCCAGGGAACCTCGACGTGCTGCACATTCCTCTGGCGGTTTCATCGCAGGCTGGCCAGCTGGATGCGGCCAACGGCCTCTATGTCCTTTCCCTGCTCGACCGCGCGCTGGCCGGCTGTCAATCCGGCGAATTCGCTGCGATGGCGACAGCGCCGGTGCACAAGGGGGTGGTCAACGAAGCCGGTGTGCATTTCACCGGTCACACCGAATACCTTGCTGAAAAAACCGACACGCCGCTGGTCGTCATGATGCTGGCCGGTGACACTGAACGCGGGCCGCTGCGCGTTGCCCTGGTGACAACGCACCTGCCATTGAAAGATGTGCCGGCAGCGATTACTGCCGAGGTGCTGGAAAAAACGCTGCGCATCCTGCATGCCGACCTGCGCGCCAAATACGGCCTTGCCCAGCCGCGTATCCTGGTTGCCGGCCTCAACCCGCACGCTGGTGAAGGCGGTTATCTCGGCATGGAAGAAATCGAAGTCATCACGCCGGTACTGCAAAAGCTGCGGGCCGAGGGCATGGCGCTGTCCGGCCCTTACCCGGCCGATACCATGTTTACGCCACCTATCCTCGCCCAGGGCGACGCGGTGCTCGCCATGTATCACGACCAGGGGCTGACCGCATTGAAGTACGCCACTTTCGGCAAAGGCATCAACGTCACGCTTGGCCTGCCCATCATTCGCACCTCGGTCGATCACGGAACCGCATTGGAATTGGCCGGTACCGGCAAGGCCGATCCGGGCAGCCTGTTCGAATCGATTGCCGAAGCGGCACGCATGGCTCAAAGGAGCATTCAATGAAAGGCCACGTCGCCCGCAAACGCTTCGGCCAGAATTTCCTCGTGGATCAAGGCATCATTGCCGCCATCATCTCGGCCGTTGATCCGAAACGTGACGAAACCGTGGTCGAAATCGGCCCAGGTCTGGGCGCCATTACCGAGCCGCTGATGGCTCGTGTCGATCACCTGCATGTCGTCGAAATCGACCGCGATCTGATCGCCCGGCTGAAAAAACAGCATACGCCAGAGCGCATGACCGTTCATGAGGGCGATGCGCTGGCCTTCGATTTCGCCAGTATCGGCAAGAATTTGCGTCTTGTCGGCAACCTGCCCTACAACATCTCGACGCCCCTGCTCTTCCATCTTGCCGAGTACGTCGACGTCGTCCATGACATGCACTTCATGCTGCAGAAGGAAGTGGTCGAGCGCATGGTGGCCGAGCCGGGCAATGCTGATTTCGGTCGGATGTCGGTGATGCTGCAATACCGCTTCTATCTGGAATGGCTGATCGACGTGCCGCCGGAAAGCTTCGATCCGCCGCCCAAGGTCCAGTCGGCCGTCGTCCGCCTGATTCCGAAGCCCGTTTCCGAGTTGAATGCCAAGAGCCAGGAAAAACTGTCGCAGGTCGCGCTGACCGCGTTCTCGCAACGCCGAAAAATGCTCCGCAACACAATGAAGACCCTGCTCAGCGATGCCGCCTTCGCCGAGCTCGGCATCGATCCGACCTGCCGGCCGGAAGACGTTTCGGTCGAGGATTACGTCCGCATCGCCAACTATCTGAGCTGACGCCCGCTGCTCGCCGGGAATGAAAAAACCCGCCAAGGCGGGTTTTTGTTTGGGGTCTTGGCCAAATTACTTTTGCGTCGGGCAGGTCTTGATACCGAGCAGCGTGTAGGCCGGGCACCAGCCCATCAACCCTGTTGCGAGAGGGACGATGCCGATGTAGCCCCAGACCGGCAGCATGCCGGCTGCGGTGGCGCCGATCAGGCCGGCGCCGGCTACGATACGAATGATTTTGTCGATACCGCCAACATTTGCAGCCATGGTGTTTTCTCCGTCAGGTTATGTGTACAGCGCCAATGTAACGGGGCATCGTGACAGCGTATGTAACCTTGGTCACACAGCCGCAAGTTTCTGCAAGCCGTCGCGATCGGTGACCGTCAGCTGTTCGCGGCCCAGCGTCACTATTCCTTGAGCGGCAAAGCCCTTGAGCAGGCGGCTGACAATTTCGCGGACGCTGCCCAGTTCGTCGGCCAGCTGTTGGTGGGTGACGATGAGCGTTGTTTCATTGCGAGCCAGGATCAGCTTGGCCAGTCGCTGGTCGAGCCGGGCAAAGGCGACCTCCTCGACAAGTTGCATCAGTTCGCCGATGCGGTCCGCAAACAGGTGAAAGACGAAATCCCGGAAAGGCGGATGCTCGACCATCAGTCGGGCGAATTCGGCGACCGGTATGGCGAGCAGCGTCAGCGGCGTTTCGGCGATGCCGCGGGCGTTGTAGTCGGTATGGCCGAGCAGGCAACTGGAGCTGATGATGCATGAACCGCCGGGGGGGACGCGATAAAGCATCAGCTCCCGCCCGCTGGCCGCCAGCTTGATGACCTTGATGCTGCCTTCGAGTAGCAGCGGAAATCCCTGGCAGGGCTGGTGTTCGGCAAAAACCTGGGTGCCGGCCGGCAAATGCATGATTGCCTGTGGCTGCAGCAGGGCTGCCAGACGTTCGGCCGGCAGGCCGGCCAGCGCCGGGTAGAGCGTGGTCAGCTTTTTCGTGTCCACCGTAGTGTCCATGACTTATCCGTCGATGCTGGCCCAGACCGGCGCGTGATCGGACGGACGCTCCAGCTTGCGCGGGGCGCGGTCGATGCCGGCAGCGCTGCATTTTGCGGCCAGTGGTGCGGAAAGCAGCACGTGGTCGATGCGCAGGCCGAGGTTTTTCTGGAAGCCCAGCATCCGGTAATCCCACCACGAGAAGGTTTTTTCCGGTTGCTCGAATAGCCGGAAACTGTCGCTCAGGCCGAGGCCGATGAAGCGCTGGAAGGCGGCGCGCTCGGGTTCGGAACAGAGAATGTTGCCGGCCCAGGCCTTGGGGTCGTGTACGTCGCGATCATCCGGCGCGATGTTGTAGTCGCCGCACAGGGCCAGCTTCGGATATTTGCTCATTTCTTCGCCGAGCCAGACGGCCAACGCGTCGAGCCAGCGTAGCTTGTAGTCGTATTTGTCGCTGCCGACGGCCTGGCCATTCGGCATGTAGGCGCAAACGACGCGGGTGTCGCCAACCGTGCCGCTGATCAGGCGTTTCTGTTCGTCCGGGAAGTGCGGATTACCGCAGATGACATCGTGAATCGGCTGGCGGGCGAGCAGGGCGACGCCGTTGTAGGTTTTCTGGCCGGAGAAAGCGACCTGGTAGCCGGCGGCCTCGATTTCGGCGCGCGGGAAGTTATGGTCTTCAAGCTTCAACTCCTGCAGGCACAAGGCATCCGGCTGAGCTGCGGCGAGCCAGTCGAGCAGGTGCGGCAGGCGGACCTTCAGGGAATTGACGTTCCAGCTGGCGATTTTCACTTGCTGAGACCGCCGGAAGGTTTGCTGCCGTAGGCGGCCGTCTTCGGATAGCCGGCCAGGTCGAGCAGGTTGTCGTAGGCTGCTGCCTCGAAGCCGCGGAAGCGCTGATTGCCGACCTTCAGTGCGGGCACGGCGGCGTCACCGACCAATTGCTTCAGTTCGTCGATTTCAGCTTGTGTCTGCAGCATTTTCTCGGTGAAGGGAACGCCGCGGCCATTCAGCAGATCGCGGGCCTGCTTGCAGCCATCGACGCATTCGGCTGAGGTGTACAAGGTGACCGGAAATGCTTCGGCCGCTTTTTTGGTGGCGAAGCTCTGGTTGTCGCCGGCTTCCGCTTTTCCGCCATTTTTGACAACACCTTTGGTTTTGCCTGGCGGGGGCGTGTCGGAGACGACCGTGCGGCCGCCTGAGTCGAGCCAGCGGTAGGTGTCCGCTTGGGCAAAGGTGGCCGCCAGTGTCAGGCACAGCATGAGCAGGTAACGCATTATTCTCTCCCTCGTTTGAGCTGCTTAGGCCGCAATCATACCGCTATGACGGAGCAGTGCATCGACGCTCGGTTCGCGCCCACGGAAGGCCTTGAACGACTCGATGGCCGGACGCGAGCCGCCAACCGACAGGATTTCATCGAGGAAGCGCTTGCCCACTGTGGCATCGAAGGGATCGCCGGCCTCTTCGAAGGCGGCGTAGGCATCGGCCGACAGCACTTCCGCCCACTTGTAGCTGAAGTAACCGGCCCCATAACCGCCGCCGAAAATGTGCGAGAAGCTGTTCGGGAAGCGGTGCCATTCGGGCGGAATCAGCACGGCGACTTCCTTGCGTACGTCCTTGAGCACGTCCATCACGGTCAATCCGGATTTTGGGTCAAGATCGGAATGGATCAGCATGTCGAACAGCGAGAACTCGATCTGGCGCACGGCCATCATGCCGCTCTGGAAATTCTTGGCGGCCAGCATCTTGTCGAACAGTTCGCACGGCAACGTCGCACCGGTATCGACGTGGGCCGTCATGCCGGACACGACGTCCCATTCCCAGCAGTAGTTTTCCATGAACTGCGAGGGCAGCTCGACGGCATCCCACTCGACGCCATGAATGCCCGAAACGCCGAGCTCTTCGCCACGGGTCAGCAGGTGGTGCAGGCCGTGGCCGGTTTCGTGGAACAGGGTGGTCACTTCGTCGTGCGTGAAGGTGGCCGGTTTGCCGCCGACCGGGCGAGCGAAATTGCAGTTCAGGTAGGCAATCGGCTTCTGGATGCCGGTGACGGTGCGGCGGCGCGAGCGGGCTTCATCCATCCAGGCACCGCCACGCTTGGTTTCGCGGGCGTAGAGGTCGAGGTAGAACTGGCCGACCAGATCGCCGGTCGGCGTTTCCAGCCGGTAGAAGCGGACGTCCTCATGCCAGACCGGCGCCGTGTCCGGCTTGACCTTGACGTTGAACAGGCTCTCGATGACCTTGAACAGGCCGCCGAGCACCTTGGGCTCGGTGAAATACTGCTTCACTTCCTGCTCGGAGAAAGCGTAGCGGGCCTGCAGCAGCTTTTCGGATACATAGGCGGCATCCCACGGCTGGAAGTCGTTCAGACCCAGTTCATCCTTGGCGAAAGCGCGCAGCTCGGCAATGTCCTTGGCGGCGAACGGCTTGGCCTTGGCTGCCAGTTCGCGCAGGAAAGCCAGCACCTGGGCCGGCGTGTCGGCCATCTTGGGGGCCAGTGATACTTCGGCGAAATTGTTGAAGCCGAGCATCCTGGCGTCTTCCTGACGCAGTTCGAGCATGCGCTGGATGATCGGCGTATTGTCCCATTCCGGCTTGCTGGAGCCGTCGTGGAATTCGGCGGCGCGCGTCGCGTAGGCGCGGTACATCCGGGCACGCAGCTCGCGGCTGTCGGCATACTGCATGACCGGGCCGTAGGACGGGGCCTGCAGGCTGAAACGCCAACCATCGACGCCGGCTTTTTCGGCCGCGGTCTTCGCGGCTTCCTTGGCGTCGTCGGGCAGGCCGGCGAGCTGTGCTTCGTCGGTGATGACTTCGGCGAACGCGTTGGTCGCGTCGAGCAGGTTTTCGGCAAATTTGGCAGACAGCTGCGATAGCTCTTCCATGATGGCCTGGAAGCGCGGCTTCTGGTCTTCCGGCAATTCAGCACCAGAAAGGCGGAAATCGCGCACCTCGTTATTGATGATCTTTTTCTGTTCGATGCTCAGCGTCGCGTATTCGGCACTTTCACGCAGGGCCTTGTACTTCTCGAACAGTTTCAGGTTCTGGCCGAGTTCGGCGTAGAAGCGCGACACCTCGGGCAGCATTTCGTTGTAGGCCTCGCGCCAGGCAGGCACGTCATTGACTGAATGCAGGTGGCCGACAATGCCCCAGGCGCGGCCGAAAGGCTCCAGACCGTCGGACAGCGCCCCGGCGAATTCCGGCCAGGTGGCGGGCGTGCTGTCGGCGGTCAGGCGCTCGATCAGCGCCTTGCCTTCGGCCAGCAGGGATTCGATGGCTGGTTTGACGTGTTCGGGCTGGATCAGGTCGAAGCGGGGCAGGTCGGAGAAATCGAGGAGCGGGTTGCTGGCGGTCATGGTCGTCGGGGCAATGAAAAAGGGCGGTCTGCGCCGCCCGTTTGGGAAAGGGAGAATGTGTCTATTCTACAAGTTCGCGGTAGGCATGCCACGAAGCGTGGCCGAGAATCGGCATGATCACGACCAGACCGAAGAGCAGGGTGGCGAAACCGAGCAGAGTCAGCCCAACGAGCAGGGCCGCCCAGAGCAGCAGCGGACCGGTGTTCTGCATGAAGCTGCGCAGGCTGGTCATCATGGCCGTGGCGACATCGGCATCGCGGTCGAGCATCAGTGGGACTGACACGACGGCCAACGCATAGACGAAGAGCGCCAATCCGCTGCCGAGCAGGAACCAGGTTGCGGTGAAGGCCAGGTGCTGGCCGTCGAACAGGATTTCGTTCAGGTAGGCGCTGGCTATCGGCGTCGAGTCGGCACCGATCAGGGCAAAGGCGACGGCAGAAAAGCGCTCCCACATCAGTGTGATCAGCGCCAGGATCAGACCGAAGAGGGCCAGCGACTGGCCGTTGCGCGCGAAGCATTTGAGCGAATCGATGAACAGAATTTTCTCGCCGGCTTCTGTTCGGCGGCTCAGCTCGTAGAGCCCCGCAGCCAGCAAGGGCGCGACGAGGAAGAAGCCGGAAATGGAAACGGTCAGCAGATGCGGCGTTTCGAGCAGCGCGAGAATGATCAGATCGCCGCCCAGTGCGAACAGCAGACCATAGGCCAGCGATGGCAAAGGATTGGCCCTGAGGTCGTGCCAGCCGGCGCGCAGCCAAAACCAAGGGCGATCGGCGGCGATGCGCCGAATGTGGGGCAAAGACATCCCTTGCGCATGGAAATCAGAAAGCGGATTCATGGCAGCCTCCTCGGTTGGGGTTACGATTATTTGACCATGGAGAGGGGGCGGGGTTCAGTAGATGGCTAGGTCCGGGATCGGCCATAAGCGGCCAGTGTTTTTGCCTCGAATAGCAGACGCACTCACTCTCTTTGAGTATGCTATATACCTATTTTGTGCTTTGGTAACTATTTGCTTGAAGCGCAACCTCCTATACCCACGCTCGCCATTTCCGGTTCGATGAACAATCCAACTACAACCATCATTAGGCCACGCGAAGTTTCCTACGCGGGATTTTTACTCATTGGCTCGTTGTTGCTGGGGGTGGTGCAGGTTCCGTTTGAGGTTATGAGTTATGTCTCACAAGAGCAACACGGATTTGCCATCTTTCTTGGCGTCTTAGTAGCGGTCTTCGGGGCATTAACGCTGCTATTGGTTTCAAAAATAAAGCAACGAAAAAACTGGGCCAGATGGGTCATGGGTGTTGTTGTGATTCTCGGCTTTGTCTCAACCCTCAATTCATTCGAGGAGCAATGGAAGGAAAGTACGCTCAGGACAGTCTTGGATTGCCTTAGCGGGTTGATGGAGCTAGTTGCCGTAGGGGTACTTTTTGCACGGCGTAGCAACGACTGGTTCGCAAATCAATCAGAAATAAACCTACCTCCTAACTCACCTGAAGAAGTTAGCGAAGGCAGGCCCAGCGTAACCAGCATGGGCTATTTATGTCCCTGTTGTGGACTACGAATCGCCTTTTTGTCCAAAGTTGTTCAAGCGATGGGGAGCCATCGGACTTGCCCATACTGCAATAAGAAAATTAAACGCGATGTGGTGTACGGGAAATTTTTCTTGTTGATGTTTGTGGTTGGCTTACCTATCAAACTGCTTGGAAAAACTGTTCCAGCGTTCTCGTTTTTTGGCAGTTCAATAACAACTGCATTGGTCACCGGATTTCTTATTATGCTTTGCATGGGCTTCAAGGAAGACCTAGCCTAATTGAAGGTCTGCTTTTCCATCGGTCCAAGGACCGGATTGGGCACAACCCAGCCTCTCAAAAGCTCCCATCGCTTTCATGGCTATCCTTTTTCCGGTTCGGAAGCGCAAAAGAAAAACGCCCGCTTCATGCGGGCGTTTTTCTTGAAGTGACGGTCGCTTACAGCGTCTTGCCGGTCAGCTTTTCGTAGGCTTCGATGTACTTGGCGCTGGTGCGGGCGATGACGTCGGCCGGCAGTTTCGGCCCGGGAGCAACCTTGCCCCAGTCCAGGGTTTCGAGGTAATCGCGGACGTATTGCTTGTCGTAGGACGGCGGGTTGCTGCCTTCCTGATACTGGTCGGCTGGCCAGAAACGCGAGGAATCCGGGGTCAGGGCTTCGTCGATCAGGTGCAGGGTGCCGGCGGCGTCGATGCCGAACTCGAACTTGGTGTCGGCGATGATGATGCCGCGGCCACGGGCGTAGGCGGAGGCTTCTTCGTACAGGCGGATGGCGGCGATGCGGGCTTCGTCGGCCAGTCCGGCACCGTTCTTGCCGGTCCCGGCCAGCGCTTCGGCGAGGTCGGCGGCGCAGTTGGCCTGGGCGGTGGCGAAGGAGACGTTCTCGTCATGGTCGCCGACGGCGGCCTTGGTGGCCGGTGTGAAGATCGGGGAGGGCAGCTTGGCGGCCATCTTCAGGCCGGCCGGCAGCGCGATGCCGCAGATGGCGCCGGTTTCCTGATAGTCCTTCCAGCCGGAACCGATCACGTAACCACGGACGACGGCTTCGATCGGCAGCGGCTTCAGGCGCTTGACGACGACGGCGCGGCCGCGCACCTGTTCACGCTCGTTTTCGGCGACGACGGTTTCGGGATCGATGCCGGTCAGTTGATTCGGGACGATGTGGCCGAGTTTGTCGAACCAGAAATTGGCGACAGCCTGCAGGACTTCACCCTTGCGCGGAATCGGGTCCGGCAGGATGACGTCGAAGGCGGACAGGCGGTCGGTGGTGACGATCAGCAGCTTGTCGGCGTCGACGGCGTAGATGTCGCGGACCTTGCCCTTGTTGATCAGGGGCAGGCTGGTGATGGTGGATTCGAAAAGCGGAGCGGTCACGGTCGTGGTCCCGATAAGCAAAACGCAGATTATAAATTATTACCGGGCAATCAAATCCGTTGCCGATTTGCAAACTAGTGCTGAATGCCTTCTTCGGCAGCCAGTTTCTTGCGCATGCGGCGAGTGCCCCAGGCAACCAGTCCGGCGATCACCGGAATCGATACGGCGGTGATTACGTCGGTATTGAAGTGGTGAAGTTCTTTGGTGCCCTTGGCGATGTACTGGACCAGTTGCGAGCCGTAGTAGGTCAGCACGACCACCGACAGGCCTTCAACGGCTTCCTGCAGGTGTAGCTGGAGTTTGGCGCGGCGATTCATCTGGCCGAGCAGTTCCTGGTTCTGGCGTTCCAGTTCGATGTCGACGCGGGTGCGCAGCAACTGACTGTTGCGGGCGACGCGGGCGGAGAGTTCTTCCTGTCGGCGGCTGATCGCTTCGCAGGTGTTCATGGCCGGCAGTAGCCGGCGCTGCATGAATTCGAAGAAGGTAGGCAGGCCGGAGATGCGCGTTTCGCGCAGTTCCTCGATGCGCTGCATGACCAGTCCGTGATAGGCCCGGGAAGCGCCGAAGCGGAAGGTGGTGCGGGCGACGGAGTGCTCGACGTCGGCGGCCAGCGCCGATAGCATGCCGAGCACTTCGCGTTCGTCAGTCGGCGACTTGGCATGGCCGATGCGGTCCATCATGTCGGCCAGTTTCTTCTCGCCGTCGTACAGCCAGCGCCCGACTTCCTTGGCGACCGGCAGGCCGAGCAGGGCCATCATCCGGTAAGTCTCGATCTCGACCAGGCGTTGCACGGTGCGCCCGGCCTGGCGCTGGGTCATGCCGGTATCGAGGACGAGGAAGCGCGAGAAGCCGTTGTCGATCTTGAAGTCGGTGAAAACCCAGGCATTGCCGTCGGCGACCTGCGCCGCAACCATCTGGCGACCGCTCGGGCTCAGCTTGGCGAGGACCGAATCGGGGCTGATTTCATCGGTCGAGCGCAGTTCGACATGCGTCGCGACGATCAGTTTGCCGGGAATGGCCGACATCCATTCCGGATGGACGGCATCGAAGGCCGTTGCGTCGGGGTCGAG
>JAGTRV010000184.1 GCA_018262245.1 Pseudomonadota bacterium
GACCTGCACGCCTGTCAGGAACACCGTCCGCGTCTGGCCATGGTCGATTCGGCCAAGGGCATCACCAACTTCCACTCGCCGAACGACATCATCGTCGACGCCTCCATGCCGGCCATGATCCGTCAGGGCGGCAAGATGTGGGGTGCTGACGGCAAGCAGTACGACAGCAAGTGTGTCATGCCGGAATCGACCTTTGCCCGCATTTACCAGGAGATGATCAACTTCGTCAAATGGCACGGCAACTTCGATCCGCGGACCATGGGCACCGTCCCGAACGTCGGCCTGATGGCCCAGCAGGCCGAGGAATACGGTTCGCATGACAAGACCTTCGAAATCGCCGAAGACGGCATCGCCAACATCGTCGACAACGCCACCGGCGAAGTGCTGCTGACGCAGAACGTCGAAGCTGGCGACATCTGGCGCATGTGCCAGGTCAAGGACGCGCCGATCCGCGACTGGGTCAAGCTGGCCGTTACCCGTGCCCGCCAGTCCGGCATGCCGGCCATTTTCTGGCTGGATGCCTACCGTCCGCACGAGAACGAACTGATCAAGAAGGTTCAGAAGTACCTCAAGGATCACGACACCAGCGGTCTCGACATCCAGATCATGTCGCAGGTCCGTGCCATGCGCTTCACGCTGGAACGCGTCGCCCGCGGTCTGGACACCATCTCGGTGACCGGCAACATCCTGCGCGACTACCTGACCGACCTCTTCCCGATCATGGAACTGGGTACCTCGGCCAAGATGCTGTCCATCGTTCCGCTGATGAACGGTGGCGGCATGTACGAAACCGGTGCCGGCGGTTCGGCTCCGAAGCATGTTCAGCAGCTGACCCAGGAAAACCACCTGCGCTGGGATTCGCTCGGCGAGTTCCTGGCCCTGGCCGTCTCACTCGAAGAGCAGGGCATCAAGGATGGCAACAAGCGTGCCGTTCTGCTGGCCAAGACGCTGGACGCTGCGACCGGTAAGCTTCTCGACAACAACAAGTCGCCGTCGCCGAAGACCGGTGAGCTGGACAACCGCGGCTCGCAGTTCTACCTCGCCATGTACTGGGCGCAGGAACTGGCTGCGCAGAAGGAGGACGCCGAACTGGCTGCCCATTTTGCCAAGCTGGCCAAGGCGCTGTCCGACAACGAAGGCCAGATCGTTGCCGAAATGAAGTCGGTGCAGGGCCGGCCGGTCGATATCGGTGGCTATTACAAGGCCGATGCGGAAAAGTGCAAGGCCGTCATGCGTCCGAGCCCGACGCTGAACGCTGCGCTGAAGGCTGCCCGCATCTAAGCTCCGGCTGAGACTTGCGGCCCGGCAGACCCCGAGGGGTTTGCCGGGCCGTTTTCTTTGGTGGGTCGAGCATGGCTGACATCAGCCAGCGTTTTGCCGCATAATCAAAAATGCTGCCGGCCCAAGGAAGCATCGGGCCAGGTGTTCCCGTCGAGGGGTGTCCGAGGCGAAAGCGCTCGTCCGATAACAAAGCATGGAGTGGATATGACTTCTCACATCAAGGTTCCGCAAGGTGGTTCGAAAATCGTTCCGGGTCAGGCGATTCCGGATAACCCGATCATCCCGTTCATCGAAGGCGATGGCATCGGCATCGACATCACGCCGGTCATGATCAAGGTCATCGATGCGGCAGTTGAGAAGGCCTATGGCGGCAAGAAGAAAATCCACTGGATGGAAGTCTATGCCGGCGAAAAGTCTACCCGCCTGTACGGTTCGGACGAATGGCTGCCCAAGGAAACCTTCGATGCCCTGAAGGAATACTCCGTCTCCATCAAGGGGCCGATGACGACGCCGGTTGGTGGCGGCATCCGTTCACTGAACGTGGCGCTACGCCAGGAACTGGATCTCTACCAGTGCGTCCGGCCGGTCCGCTATTTCAAGGGCGTGCCATCCCCGCTGAAGCACCCGGAACTGACCAATATGGTCATCTTCCGCGAGAATACCGAAGACATCTACGCTGGTATCGAATGGGCCTGTGGCTCTGAAGGCGTCAAGAAAGTCGTCAAGTTCCTGCAGGAGGAAATGGGCGTCAAGAAAATCCGGTTTCCGGAGACTTCCGGTATCGGCATCAAGCCGATTTCCATCGAAGGAACGTCGCGCCTGGTCCGTGCTGCGATCAAATACGCCATCGACAATGATCGTAAGTCGGTGACCATCGTGCATAAGGGCAATATCATGAAGTTCACGGAAGGGCTGTTCCGTGATGCCTGCTACAAGCTGGCTCAGGATGAATTCGGGGCCGAACTGATCGACGGTGGCCCGTGGTGCAGGATCAAGAACCCGAAGAACGGTCGTGAGATCATCATCAAGGATTCCATTGCCGACGCCTTCCTGCAACAAATCCTGCTGCGTCCGGCCGAGTACGACGTGATCGCTACTACCAACCTGAACGGCGACTACATCTCCGATGCGCTGGCGGCCCAGGTCGGTGGCATCGGTATCGCGCCGGGGGCCAACATCTCCGACCGGTACGCCTGCTTCGAGGCCACCCACGGCACGGCGCCGAAGTACGCCGGCCTGGACAAGGTCAATCCGGGTTCCTTGATCCTTTCGGCCGAAATGATGCTGCGCCACCTCGGCTGGGGCGACGCCGCCAATCTGGTGCTCAAGGCCATGGAAGCGGCGATTGGCGACAAGCAGGTGACCTACGACTTTGCCCGCCAGATGGAAGGCGCCAACGAGTTATCCTGCTCCGAATTTGGCGATGCGATGATTGCCCGCATGTAATCTCGCCGGGAGATTTCACCTGAATGAAGCCCCCGCCTGGGGGCTTCTGTTTTTTTGGGGCACGCAAAGTCAGAGGGAGGCGTATGCTGTGCTCAGCCAATTGGCCATGCAGTCGTCGCCGTCAGGCGCGAATGAAAGGACAGCCCTGTGAGCCCAGCAAAAATCGAAGAACTCTTTGAACTCCTCCGTGCGGCCTGTGCCCGCCAGTTCCGCTTCAATCCCCGACGGGTCACCGCCGGCATGCGCTATGTTGGCAAGGAAGGGCATGGCAAGGACATGGTCCATGTTTTCCGTGATGCCTCGACGCATTCGCAGATCGCACTGGACAGCACCTTCGCCACCCTGCGCGAAAAGCATGGTGAAAAACCGCACTGGACCGAGGCCGAGAAGGCCCATTACCAGAATACCGACGCCGAGATCGACGCCGAGATTGCTGCCAAGCAGGCCGAACTCGAGTTTGTACAGAATTCCGCGCTTTATCAGGACCACAAGGCCGAGCTGCTGACACACTACAAGGACTGGCCCGGCTACGTGCCCGGCGGGACGAATCCGCGCGAAGCGGCACGGCTGCTGATCGCCGCGCTGGCCGAGGCGAACGATGCCCGGCTTGCCACATTTGTCGAACGCTTCCATTCGGCTGATCCGGAAAATCTGGTCCATCTGCTGCTGTCCCCGTGTCATCTTGAAATCGAAGCGAGCCGGGCCGCCGCTACGCCGTAATCCAACGCTTCGGCAAGCGGCTGCCCCTCGGCGGGCAGTACAATTCGGGCATGACATCCAATGTAACGACTGAGGCCATCGAGCCCGAAGAATCCGCTGACATCAACGAGCCACGATTGTGGCGCAGCAACGGCTGGACTGCCCGCGTCATCAAGAACGAAGAGGACGAAGGCTGGGCCGTCGAAATGATCAAGGACGGCGAGTCCGAGCCGGCCTTGGTCGGCCCATGGACCATGGGGCGCGACAAGAAAAGCCCCAAGCCGCTTGATGTTTCGGCTTTCCAGACCCTGATCAAGACCGCTTCCGAAGTCCTGCGTCGCCACGAACATCAGCTGCACGCGATGCTCCACAAGAAACTCACGGTCGACCGGGAAAACGGACCAGTGTTGATCAGTCTCGATATCGTTCCCGACGAGGACGACCCCTACGCCACGCTCTCCGCCGAAGATGTCGACGGTGAACAACTGGCCAGCGTCCGCGTCGGGCCGAACTTCAAGCTCAGCGCTGCCAGCGCCAACGCCTGGATAGACGACGAATTCCGCCAGCCCGAGTAAGGCCAACGATGAGCATCGAAACAATCACCAGAAAACAGGCCGTCCAGAGCTACACAGGCTACTCCTGCATCGGTCTCTACAACCCCAAAGGCCCGGAAAACGTCGGCTCGATCATGCGCGCTGCTGGTTGCTATGGTGTCAATACGGTGTTCTACACCGGCAAACGCTACGAGCGCGCTGTCGAGTTTCGCACCGATACCAAGCAGGTTCATTTGCAACTGCCGCTGATCGGTGTGGAAGACCTGCAGCAAGTCATCCCCTTCGGCTGCGTCCCGGTCGCCATCGAAGTCCACCCGGATGCCAAGCCGCTCACCGAATACCAGCACCCCGAACGCGCTTTCTACATCTTTGGCCCGGAAGACGGCAGCCTGAAAAAGAACGTCACCTCATGGTGCAAGGACATCGTTTACATCCCGACCCATGGCTGCATGAATCTGGCGGCGACGGTCAATGTGGTGCTTTATGACCGGATGCTGAAGGCGGGGTGGCCGATTGCCAAATGATGCTGGCTCGTGTTGCGTTTTTGCGCTCGCACCAATGCATTGCTACTCGATGCCTTCGGTAACGATGATCGGATGCCTCTGATGCACGCACTACGGCGGGCCCAACGAGCCATCGCAAGGCGGTTTTTTTTTGCGTTAGAATTTGCGCCATTCCCCCATTTTCCGGTGTTTTACGATGAGTGCAGATTTGGAACCCGCCGCTTTGACCGCCCACGAGTTGTTGAAGCGGAAAAAGGAAGTTCGCAAATGGGTGTTGGTGCGCGGCTTCTTGTTGGGCGTGCTGGTTGCTGCCTGGTGGATTCTGTTCGTGCCGGAATCCATCGTCGCTTCGACCCTGAAATACGTGCTCGGCGTTGTCGTCGGCCTGGTGGCCACGGGGGGCTATCTCTACCAGTTGCGCAGCGTATTCCAGCCACCGGCCAGGGATTGAGCACGAGCGCCCGGCAACGATGCCTGCGCCCCGGGGAATCCTTCTGAACAACCAGCCCATCGCCGTTTTCGACTCCGGCCTCGGCGGCCTGACGGTATTGCGCGCTTTGCGCGATCGATTGCCGCAGGAAGACTTTTTCTATTTTGCCGATACCCGGTTTTTGCCTTATGGCGACCGGCCGGAGGTGTTTCTTCGTGAGCGTGGGGTCTTGATTGCCAAGGCGCTGGCCAAGCAAGGGGCAAAAGCCCTAGTCATTGCCTGCAACACGGCGACAGCGGCTGCCGCGGAGGCGATTCGCGCGGCGATTGATTTACCGGTGGTGGCGCTGGAGCCGGGGGTCAAGCCGGCGGTGGCGCTGACCAGGAGTGGTGTCATTGGCGTGCTGGCGACGACACGGACTTTGGCGAGCGAGCGCTTTCAGCGGCTGGTTGGCAATCATGCCAATCATCTGCGCGTGATCGCCCAGGCTTGTCCTGGGCTGGCCGAGGCGATTGAGGCACAGGGGCCGGATAGCCCACAGGTAGCGGCCTTGCTTGATGCTTTTGTGACGCCACTGGCTGCGGCGGCCGCTGATGTCGTGGTGCTCGGTTGCACCCATTACCCGTGGGTCGCCGGGGCGATTGCCCGGCGCATGCCGGTCGGGACAAGCTTGCTCGATACCGGCGAGCCGGTGGCCCGCCAGCTGGAACGACTGCTGGCGGCCAGTCATCTGCTCGGTGGCGGACATGGTCGGCTGACGGTAGCGACGAGCGGCGCGCCGGCCGCGGTAAGTGCCACGGTCGAGCGTCTGTGGGGGGCGAACCTTCACGTTGAACACTGGGAGCCCTGAAATGAGCGAAGTGCAACGACCGCTGTCCGGACTCAAGGTAATCGAGCTAGGTACGTTGATTGCCGGGCCGTTTTGCACGCGCATCATGGCCGAGTTTGGGGCCGAGGTGATCAAGGTGGAGTCGCCCGACGGTGGCGACCCGCTGCGCAAGTGGCGCAAGCTTTATGAAGGCACCTCCCTGTGGTGGTATGTCCAGGCTCGCAACAAGAAATCGGTGACGGCCAACCTGAAGCATCCGGAGGGCCGTGAATTTGTCCGCAAGCTGATTGCCGAGGCGGATATCCTGGTTGAAAACTTTCGCCCTGGCGTCCTGGAAAAGCTTGGCTTGGGCTGGGAGACCTTGAAGGCAGATAATCCCGGGCTGGTCATGGTTCGCTTGTCCGGATTCGGTCAGACCGGGCCATACAAGGATCAGCCTGGCTTTGGCGCAGTCGGCGAGTCGATGGGTGGTTTGCGCTACATCACGGGCTTTCCCGACCGGCCGCCGGTACGCACCGGAATTTCCATCGGTGATTCGATTGCCGCGTTGTGGGGAGCGATTGGTGCGCTGATGGCGCTGCGTCACAAGGAGGTCAATGGCGGGGCCGGTCAGGTGGTCGATGTCGCGCTCTACGAGGCGGTGTTCGCGATGATGGAGTCGATGGTGCCGGAGTTCGATGTTTTCGGATTCGTCCGCGAACG
>JAGTRV010000185.1 GCA_018262245.1 Pseudomonadota bacterium
CTGCGTGCCCAAAATACCAATCTGGAGAAAGTGATTCGTTTCGTACCTGCCCTCCAGGGGGCGCTTGTCGGGCCGACGAAGGAGTTTTCCGACGGCGCTGAAAAAGTCTTCTCCCTGGTGCGTGACGACATTCTTGGTGAAAAGTTTGTGACTGCGCCGCAGGATTATTTCGCCATGACCACGCAGGTCATCGATCTGGGCTACAAGGTCATGTTCGATACCCTGATGCCGCAATTTGAACTGCAGTTGCAGGGGCGGATGAATCAGGCGCGCAAGGTATTGCTGTTCGAAACGGGCTTGTCGATATTCGTCGCTTTGCTGGTCGGGTATCTTGGCCTGGGCACCTATTATTCGGTACTTAACAGCGTTGGGGATTTTTCCCAGGGTGCCCGTCGCCTGGCTGATGGCGATCTGACGGCAGAGTTCGATACGCGGGGTGCCGATGAACTCCATGCTGCAGGCAAGGATTTCAACGGGATGGCCGCTTCATTCCGCAAATTGCTCGGTGGCGTTCAGAACGACGTCCGGCAACTCAATCAGGCTGCCGAACAACTGGCTTCGTCCAGCCAGCAGATTTCCGCTGGCACATCGGCGCAAAGCGATTCGGCTTCGAGTATGGCGGCAGCCGTCGAGCAGATGACCGTCGGCGTCGATCACATCGCCAAGAATGCGCAGGATGCACAGAACTATTCCCGGGAGTCCGACCAGCTGGCAGCGCGTGGCGGTCGTATCGTCGAGGGCGTGGTCAACGAAATTCAGGGCATTGCCCAGACCGTCAATCAGTCGGCGGCAGCGGTAGAGGCGCTGGGCCAGCAATCCGAACAGATTTCGGCGATTGTGGGCACCATCAAGGATATTGCCGACCAGACCAATCTGCTGGCGCTCAACGCGGCCATCGAAGCGGCGCGGGCCGGTGAGTCGGGGCGCGGCTTTGCCGTTGTCGCCGACGAGGTCAGAAAGCTGGCAGAGCGGACTGCGAAGTCGACGCAGGAAATTTCCGCCATGATCCTTGCCGTCCAGACCGGTACGGCGACTGCCGTGTCGAGCATGAAAGAGGGGGTCCAGCGGGTATCTTCCGGCGTCGAACAGGCGCAATTGGCCGGTGAGGCGATCAGCCAGGTGCAGACGCAGTCGCGTCAGGTGCTGGATGCGGTGTCCGAAATCTCTGTTGCCTTGCGCGAACAGGCGGCGGCCAGCACGGAAATCGCACAGAACGTCGAGCGCATTGCCCAGATGGCGGAAGAGAACAGCGCGGCGGCCAGCGGTAACGCAGCCACTGCCGATTCCCTGCGCACGCTGTCCCACGACTTGAGCTCGGCTATTGCCCGCTTCCGGACCTGAGCGTCTTGCGCCGCCGCCAGGCGGCGATCAGGTAGAGTCGCCAAGCCGCCCGGGTCGCTCCGTAGCCCGCTACTGCCAGTCCGCTAGCGAGCAGTAACAGGCCGATGCCGAGGGGCTTGGCGACGGCCAGCATCCATGTCTGCATGGCGGTCGTCCAGGCCAGCATATCGGTGGGATTGAACGCCGGTGGCGTGATGAAACCGCTGCCATCTCCCAGAAACAGTCGTCCGATCTCGTAGGCCAGCAAATATAGCGGCACGATGGTGAAGGGGTTGGTGTACAGCGTCACCAACATCGATAACGGCAGGTTAACGCGGAAGATCAGGGCGCAGATCGCGGCACCGAGCATTTGCAGCGGACCGGGAATCAGGCCGCAGAACAGTCCTGCAGCGACCGCACCGGCGGCCGAATGGCGATTCAAATGCCATAAACGAGGATGCAGTAGCGACGACTCGAACGGCTTCAGCCAAGGGTTCTGGCGTATCGTTTCGTGATCGGGTAGGTATTTTTTCAGGGTCCGGCGCATGCCCTTATTATTGCAGCATGCGCCTGAATATTCTCGCCTTCGCCATCGGTGTGCTCTGCCTGCAGATGCAGCCGGAACTGCCCACCTGGGCAGCCTGGGCCGTGGGCGGGCTTGCTCTGGTGCTGCCAACTTTGCGCTGGCACAACTGGCCGGTGCGCCTGCTGGCGCTGGCCGGATGCTTGGCGCTAGGCTTTGCCTGGGCTGGCTGGCGGGCCGATATCCGGTTGGCCGACCAGCTTGACACGACCTGGGAGGGGCGCGATGTTGAGGTGGTCGGCGTTATAGCCGGGCTGCCGCAGGATTTCAGTAACGGTACCCGTTTCGAATTCGACGTAACCAGCGTGTCGACGAGCGCCGCCGTCGTGCCGCAAAGGATCATGCTGTCCTGGTATCAGGGCCGGCGCGATGAAGAGCAGTTCGAGCGCCTGCCGGTGCGGCCCGGCGAACAGTGGCGCTTTACAGTGCGCCTGAAGCGGCCGCACGGCAATGCCAACCCTGGTGGCTTCGATTACGAGGCCTGGTTGCTCGAACGTACCATTCGGGCCACTGGCTATATTCGTCCGAACCCGCCGCAGCGCATCAAAGAGATGGTCTGGCAGCCGGATTACGCCGTCGAGCGTTTGCGCTACTCGGTTCGGGCTTCATTTGCCCGAATGCTGCCGGAGGTGAGCTACCCGTGGGCCGGTGTGTTGGTGGCACTGACCATTGGTGACCAGAAGGCGATCAACGGTGAGTTGTGGGCCACCTTCAACCGGACTGGAACGACCCATCTGATGAGCATTTCCGGATTGCACGTGACGATGGTCGCTGCGTTGTTTGGCTGGTTGGTGTCGTTTGGCTGGCGGCAGGTTCCCGCTTTGGTATTGCGCCTGCCGGCCCAAAAGGCGGGTTTGCTCGCAGCCTGCCTTGCCGCGCTGGGCTACGCCTTGCTCGCCGGATTTGCCGTGCCGGCCCAGCGGACGCTCTACATGCTGCTCGTCGCTGCCGCGGCCATGTTGTCCGGGCGCATTGTGGCGCCGAGCCGAACCCTGACTCTGGCTCTGCTGGTGGTGCTGCTGGTCGACCCTTGGGCAGTATTAGCGGCCGGGTTCTGGCTGTCGTTCGGCGCTGTCGGCGCTTTGCTCTATGTCGGATCGGCGCAGGTTGGCGAAGGGCAGGGCTGGCTTGCCCATGTGCGTTCCTGGGGTATTGCCCAGTGGGTGGCGACGCTCGCTTCATTGCCGATATTGCTGCTGATTTTTCAGCAATTTTCGCTGGTTTCCCCACTGGCCAATGCACTTGCCATTCCGGTCATCAGCTTTGTCGTCACACCACTCGCGCTGCTCGGTGCCGTGGTGCCCTGGTGGCCAATTTTCGGATTGGCGCATCAGGTCATGGCCTGGTTGATGGATTATCTCGAATGGTGTGCGACCTGGCCGGTCTGGCAAGTCCCGGCCCCGCCCTTGTGGCTCGCTGTGTCGGCCGGGCTTGGCGTGGCGCTCTGCCTATTGCCGCGCGGATTGCCTGGGCGTTGGCTGGGAGCCTTCCTGGTGGTGCCTACGCTGTTCTGGGCGACGGAAAAACCGGCCGACGGCGAGGTGTGGATCAGCGTCCTCGACGTTGGTCAGGGGTTGGCGAGCGTGCTGCGGACTCGCGAGCACACCCTGATCTACGATCCAGGTCCGCTCTACAGCGCCGAATCGGATGCCGGGCAACGCGTTGTCGTGCCCTATCTGCGCTTTCTGGGTATCGACAAGGTCGACATGTTGATGGTGACGCACCGGGATACCGACCACTCCGGCGGAACAGCCTCGGTCCGGGCGGCGCTGGCGGTTGGCGAGGTACGTTCCTCGGTGGCCGGGCTAGAGGGGCAGCGCTGCCTGGCAGGCCAGCGCTGGGTCTGGGATGGTGTTGTGTTCGAGGTACTGCATCCGACGGCCGATGCATACTCGGGAGATACGAAGTCCAATCATCTGTCCTGCGTGCTGCGCGTCGAAGCCGGTGGCCGGCGGATGTTGCTGACCTCGGATATCGAGGCACCGGACGAGGTGGAACTGCTCAAGCGCTATCCGGGTATGTTGCAGGCCGATGTGCTGCTGATGCCACACCACGGCTCGAAAACCTCGTCGACGCCCGCTTTTCTGCAGGCCGTCGGGGCCAGTGAGGCGATCATTCCGGTCGGCTATCGCAGTCGATTCGGGCATCCCAAGGCGGAAGTGGTGGCGCGTCACGAGGCGATGGGGAGCCATATCTGGCGTACTGATCGCGATGGCGCCGTGCAGGTGTTTTTAGGCGGGCAGGGCGTGGCCTTGTCGGCTTGGCGGCAAGAGCATCGTCGCTATTGGCACGGCCGGTGATACATTGGCGGAGAGGAGGCACTATGCAATTTAAACAAAATACCGTGCAGTGCATTGGACCATCCGGTTTGCACCGGATGGCCTACACCGAGTGGGGCGCCCGCGACAATCCGCGCGTGTTGGTCTGCGTTCATGGCCTGACTCGCAACGGCCGGGATTTCGATGCGCTGGCCGAAGCGATGTCGGCGCATTACCGGGTGATCTGCCCGGATGTGGTGGGGCGCGGCAAGAGCGCCCATCTGCGCGATCCTGCCGCCTATGCCATCCCGCAATACGTGGCCGACATGGTGACTCTGATTGCTCGGCTCAATGTCGACACCGTGCATTGGGTGGGTACTTCAATGGGCGGGCTGATCGGCATGGCGCTGGCGGCGCAGGAGGGAACGCCGATCCGCAAACTGGTGCTCAATGATGTCGGGCCTTTGATTACCGTCGAATCGCTACACCGCATCGCGACTTATGTCGGTGTCGATCCGGTTTGGCCGACTTTTGACGAGGCTTTGGCTTTCGTCAAACTGGTCAGTGAGCCGTTCGGTCCGCTGACTGAGGCGCAATGGCACCATCTGACCGAGACCAGTGTCACCCAGCGCGCCGATGGCCGCTGGGCCTTTCGTTACGACCCTCGCATCGCCGAGCCGTTCAAGGCGGCGTTCGCCGATCAGGACATTGACCTTTGGCCTCTCTATGGGCAAATTAGCTGCCCGACACTGGTTATTCGCGGCGCCGAGTCCGATCTGCTGACCCGCGATACCTGGCAAAAAATGTCTTCCTGTGGCCCGCGCGCAAAACTGGCGGAAATCGCCGGCGTTGGCCATGCCCCCATGTTCCAGTCGGATGACCAGATTGCCGTCGTCCGCGAATTTCTTTTGAGCGCATGAAACACGTTACTGTCAAAGGCCTGAAACTCGAATATCGCGATTACCCCGCCACTACCGAAGGGCGGCCGACCTTGCTGTTGCTGCATGAAGGCCTGGGCAGCGTCACCATGTGGCGCCACTTTCCGGAAAAACTGGCAGTAGCGACCGGCTGCCGATTGATCGTCTGGTCTCGCGCTGGTTACGGTGGTTCGGAAGCCTATCCGGAGCCTCGTACGGTACGCTACATGCACCGCGAGGGTGAGGAAATGCTGCCGGCGTTGCTGGAGGCACTGAAGATCGAGCGGCCAATCCTGATCGGGCATAGCGACGGTGGCAGCATTGCACTGATCTTCGCTGGCGCTTTCCCCGAGGAGCCGCTCGGTGTGGCGGTGATGGCACCGCATGAATTTGTCGAGGCCGAAACGCTGGCCGGAATTCGGGCTGCCCGCCAGGTATGGGACAACACCGACTGGCCACACAAGCTGGCCCGCTACCATCGCGATGCGCCACGGGTGTTCAGTGACTGGAATGACTGTTGGCTGTCGCCACCGTTCCGCGACTGGAATATCGAGGAATATTTGCCGAGAATCCGCTGCCCGGTGCTGGCCATCCAGGGGGAGGACGACGAGTATGCGACGATGCGCCAGATCGAGGTGATCGCCGAGCAGGTGCCGGGAACAGCGTTGCTGAAGCTGCCGAAATGCGGCCATTCGCCGCAGCGCGATCAGGAGGCGCTGGTGCTCGACGCGCTGGCAGCTTTTGTCAGCCGGGCCAGCGGGTCTTGCCGGTAGTAGCGGCTGAGCAGTTCGTACAGGGCTGGATATTCCTCGGTAACGAGGTCCGGAATTTCAAAGAAGCTCTCGGTCAGCACCGCAAAAAATTCGGCCGGATCTTCGCTGGCATAAGGGTCGATGGCGGTTTCCTCGCCGCTGTCGACGCGCTGGCAAAAATCCTCGTAAGCAGCGAAAAAGACTTCCTCCCACTCGGCTTCGGTCATGCCGCTGTGCAGGGCCGGCATGCCGTCGGCGTCGCCGTTCAGCATGTCCAGCTTGTGGGCGAATTCATGGATGACCACGTTGTAACCGTCGCCGGCCATCTGCACGTCGTGCCACGAAACGATCAGCGGGCCGCCTTCCCAGGCCTCGCCGGAAAGCACGTCGTCGTATTCGTGCACGATGCCGGATTCATCCTCGATGCGGCGCGGCACGACGAACTCGTCGGGATAGACGACGATGCCGATCCAGTCGCGATAGGCGTTGAGGCCGAGCTTGAGGATGGGCAGGCAGCCCTGGGCCGCGATGGAGACGCAGATTTCGTCAGTCAGTTCCAGCCCGCCGGCCGTGCTGAATTCCTTTTCGGCGA
>JAGTRV010000060.1 GCA_018262245.1 Pseudomonadota bacterium
TCATGGTGCGGTGCGTTGGGATATCGTCCGCCATCTGGCGCCAGGGCTGGTGCTCGGGACTTTTGGCGGCTCGCTGGTTGCCGGTCAGGTGCCGACCGGGCCGATGACGGCCATTTTCGTCATCATTGTCTATTACGCCTCGCTGCAAATGATGCTCGACTTCAAGCCCAAGGCGCACCGGCAGTTGCCCGGGCCGCTCGGTCTGTTTGCTGCAGGTGGCACGATCGGGATCGTTTCTAGCATGGTGGCCGCCGGTGGCGGTTTTCTTTCGATTCCATTCATGTTGTTCTGCAATGTGGCGATTCATGCGGCGGTCGGCACCTCGTCGGCGCTCGGTTTTCCGATTGCGCTGGCAGGAGCGATTGGCTATATCGTCGCTGGTGGGAACGATGCCGGCTTGCCGGCCTATGCCCTTGGCTACATCTATCTGCCGGCTTTTGTCGGTATCGTGACGATGAGCGTGCTGGTCGCACCATTGGGCGCCAAGCTGGCGCACCGGTTGCCGGTCAAGCAATTGAAGCGGGCCTTTGGCGGCTTCCTTGCCCTGCTGGCGACCAGGATGCTGTTCAACATCCTGGGCTGAACGGCTTAGACGCCGGCGTTGAAGTCGCGCAGGGTGGCGACCAGGTCGGCGAAGCGCTCGCCCTGAACCGTGACATGAGCACGCAGCAGGGCTGCCGCCAGATCGCTGTCGCCCTTGTTGATGGCTTCGACAATCGCCAGATGTTCGTTGAACGAGGTCGCCATCCGGTTGCGCACGCGCAGTTGCAGGCGACGATAGGGGCGCAGGCGACGGTGCAGGGCGGTGGCCTGTTCGACCAGAAAGCCATTGTGACTGGCTTCGTAGATGCGCTGATGAAAAACTTCATTCAATTGATAGTAAATGTCCGGCGTGTCGGCATCGCGCGCCGCTTCACAGGCGCGGTGGGCTTCCTGTAGGGCCAGCTGCTCGCTGGCGGTAATCCGCCGGGCCGCCAGGCGGCCGCACATGGCTTCCAGTTCGGCCATCACTTCAAACATTTCACAGACCCGGTCGGCGCCAATTTCCGGCACCGTCGCGCCGCGCCGCGGACGGATTTCGATCAGGCCGATCGATGCCAGCTGGATCAGTGCCTCGCGCACCGGGGTCCGCGAGACGCCAAAGGTGCTTGCCAACTCCTGTTCGTCGAGCCGCGTTCCCGGCGGATAAGTGCCGGTCACGATGCGCTCTTCGATCAGTTCACCCAGGCGTTCGGATTGACGGGTGACGACGGGGATTTCGGCGGGGCTGTTCATGATCGGGCATCCGGCAATTGGCAACGATTGCATTATACGAAAATTGTTGACTAGTATTCAATAATTGGTATCTTGTATACACAACGGCGATATATGAATACAAATATTTAGGCCTGCATTCCGGATGAGTCTCTGGATGAGCAGATCAGCGAGGGTCGCCGTCATTGCTATTTGATCAATCATCTGGAGGAGACATCATGAACGAAATCCGGCGCAATATCCTGAAAGGCATGGTTGCCACACCGGCTTTGGCCCTGTCGCCCAATCTGCTGTGGGCGCAAGCGGCTGGCGAGTTGAAAATTTCGCACCAGTTCCCCGGTGGCACCGCGACCGAAGGCGATTTCCGCGACCGACTCTGTCGCCGCTTCAGCGCCGAAATTACCAAGCGAACCAATGGCGCCTTGAGGGGCACGGTTTATCCCGGATCGTCGTTGATGAAGACCAACGCCCAGTTCAGTTCGGTACGCAAAGGCGCGCTCGACATGACGCTGGTGCCGCTCTCCTATGCCGGCGGCGAAGTGCCGGAAACCAACATCGGGCTGATGCCGGGCATCGTCACTTCCTACGAGCAGGCAGTGAGCTGGAAGAAAGCCGAGATCGGCAAGGCGCTGGCCAATATCCTCGCCGACAAGGGCGTGTTGGTTGTCAGCTGGATCTGGCAGGCCGGCGGCGTCGCCAGTCGGGTCAAGCCGATCATCGATCCGGAAGATGCCAAGGGCCTGAAAGTCCGCGGCGGTAGCCGCGAGATGGATATGGTGCTGAAGCAGGCCGGCGCCACGGTGCTGACCCTGCCGTCGAACGAAATCTACGCCGCGATGCAGACCGGCGCGCTGGATGCCGCGATGACCTCGTCGACCAGCCTGATTTCCTTCCGTCTCGAAGAAGTCGGCAAGGCGCTGACCACCGGCCGCGGCAAGACTTACTGGTTCATGTTCGAACCCTTGCTGATCTCCCGTGCGGTCTTCGAGAAACTGCCCAAGGCGCAGCAGGATGTGATCATGGCGGTTGGCGCCGAGATGGAAGCCTACGCGCTGGAAGGGGCCAGGGCCGATGACCAGGCCGTGGCGGCGGTTTACCAGAAAGCCGGCGGCAAGGCGTACGACCTGTCCGACGCCTCGGTCAAGAAATGGCAGGCGATTGCCCGCGATACCGCCTGGAAGGACTTCGCAGCCAAGAATGAGAGCTGCGCCCGTATCCTCAAACTGGCCGAGGCCACGCTGTGAGCCACGGTTTCGAGATCGAGGGCGCGGTCAAAGCGCCCGAAATTCCCGAAACGGGGATACTCGGTGGGATCAATCGAGTGATGACGGGCTTGCACACGGCGATCATGTTCCTGTCGTCCGGGGCCTTGCTCGGCGCTGCCCTGATCCTTTGCAGCAGCGTCTTCCTGCGCTATTTCCTGAAAATCCCGACCGACTGGCAGGACGAGATGTCGGTTTTCCTGCTCGTCGGCGCCACCTTCATGTGTGCCGGCTACGTTCAGTCGCAACGCGGCCATATCGGCATCGAGGCGCTGGGCGGGCTGTTGCCTCCCCTGGCCAACCGCCTGCGCCTGCTCTTCTGCGATCTGGTGTCCCTGCTCTTCTGCGCTTTCTTTTCCTGGAAATCGATCCTGCTCTTTCACGAAGCCTGGGTTGACGGACAAACCACCTCGTCCTCATGGGCACCGCCGCTGGCGATTCCCTATGGCTTCATGACCGCCGGCATGATCCTGCTCTCGCTGCAGATCCTGCTCCAGCTGGTCGCCGGCATCGTTCGCAAGGAGCACTAAGATGGCCGAATCAAGCATTGGCATTCTCTACGGCCTGGGCACCTTGGCCGTGATGTTCTCCGGCATTCCCATCGCCTTCGCGCTGGGCTCCATTGCCGTCCTTTTCATGCTGCTCTTCATGCCGGCCGCGGCGACCGACACCATTACCCAGAACGTCTTCGAGGAAATGGCCAACATCACGCTGCTGTCGATCCCGCTATTCATCCTGAAAGGCGCGGCCATCGGCCGATCGCGCGCCGGCGCCGACCTTTACCTGGCGATTCACGCCTGGATGCACAAGATTCCCGGTGGCCTCGGCATCGCCAACGTCTTCGCCTGTGCGCTGTTTGCGGCGATGGCCGGCTCCAGCCCGGCGACCTGTTCGGCGATTGGCGGCGCTGGCATTCCGGAAATGCGGGCGCGCGGCTATTCACCCGGGTTCGCCGCCGGCATCATCGCCGCCGGTGGCACGTTGGGGATTCTGCTGCCGCCGTCGATCACGATGATCCTGTTCGCGGTCGCCGCCGAGCAGTCGCTGGGCCGCCTCTTCCTAGCCGGTATCTTCCCCGGCCTGCTGCTGGTCTTCCTGTTCGCCGGCTATGCCGTGTTCCGCTTCAAGGTCGAATACAACTCGGCACTCGATGTCTGGCATTCCGGCGGTGCGAAATCGGCCTACCTCGACGAAATGCGCATGACCCGGGCCGACAAGACCCGCATGCTGCCGCGCGTCATTCCCTTTGTGTTGCTGCTGATTGGTGTCATGTTGGCACTTTATGGCGGCTACGCGACGCCGTCGGAAACCGCCGGTCTTGGCGGCATCCTGGCGCTTGCCCTGATCGCCGGCATCTACGGCGTCTGGCGTCCTTCACAACTGAAACCGATCCTCAACAGCACGTTGAAGGAATCGACCATGTTGATGTTCATCATCGGCATGTCGCTGCTCTACTCCTACGTGATGAGCTATCTGCACATCAGCCAGTCGGCTGCCGAGTGGATCGTGGCCATGCATCTGTCGAAATGGCTGCTACTCGCTGCCATCCTGGTTTTTGTGGTGATTCTCGGCTTCTTCCTGCCGCCGGTGTCGATCATCCTGATGACCGCGCCGATCATCCTGCCGCCGCTCAAGGCCGCTGGCTTCGACCTGATCTGGTTCGGCATCGTGATGACCGTGGTCATGGAAATGGGCCTGATTCATCCGCCAGTCGGCCTCAATATCTTCGTGATCAAGAACGTCGCGCCGGACATTCCGCTCAAGGACATCGTCTGGGGTGTCTTCCCCTTCGTCGGCCTGATGTTCCTCGCCGTGATCCTGCTTTGCATCTTCCCGGGCATTGCCACCTGGTTGCCGGATGTGGTCATGGGTGTGGCGAGCTAAGGAGCGATCGATCATGAATGCACCGCAACCCCGTCAATGGGACAGCCTGCGCCAGAACCGGGCGCGCCGCCTGGAACGGGCGGCCAGCCTCGGCCTGGCCGGCCAGAATGGCAAGGAAATTCCGGTCGATCGCATCGTCGACCTGCTCGAAGCCGTCATCCAGCCCGGCGACCGCGTCTGCCTGGAAGGCAACAACCAGAAGCAGGCCGATTTTCTCGCCGAGTCGCTGGCCGACTGCGATCCGGCGCGAATCAATCACCTCAGCATGGTCCAGTCAGTCCTGGCTCTACCGAGCCATGTGGACCTTTTCGAGCGCGGCCTGGCAAACCGCCTCGACTTTTCTTTCAGCGGCCCGCAGGGCGCCCGCCTGGCCAAGCTGGTTCAGGAACAGCGCATCGAGATCGGGGCGATTCACACCTATCTCGAACTGTTCGGCCGCTACTTCCTTGACCTTACTCCCAACATCGCGCTGATCGCGGCGCAGGCGGCCGATGCCGAGGGCAACCTCTACCTCGGCCCGAACACCGAGGACACGCCGGCCATCGTTGAGGCCACCGCCTTCAAGGGCGGCATCGTCGTCGCCCAGGTCAACCAGCGTCTCGACAAGCTGCCGCGCGTCGATGTGCCGGCCGACTGGGTCGATTTCACCGTGCAGGCACCGCGCCCGAACTACATCGAACCGCTGTTCACCCGCGACCCGGCTCAGATCACCGAGGTCCAGGTGCTGATGGCGATGATGGCGATCAAGGGCATCTATGCCGAGTACGGCGTCAAGCGCCTGAACCACGGCATCGGCTTCGATACTGCGGCGATCGAACTGCTGCTGCCGACCTACGCCGCCGAACTCGGCCTGAAGGGCAAGATCTGCACGCACTGGGCGCTCAACCCGCATCCGACGCTGATCCCTGCGATCGAGTCGGGGTTTGTCGAGTCGGTGCATTGCTTCGGCTCGGAAGTCGGCATGGACAACTACGTGGCGGCCCGTTCCGACGTCTTCTTCACCGGCGCCGACGGCAGCATGCGTTCCAACCGGGCGTTTTCGCAGACGGCTGGCCTCTACGCCTGCGACATGTTCATCGGCTCGACCTTGCAGATGGACCTCGCCGGCAACAGCTCGACGGCGACGCTGGGCCGCATCACCGGTTTCGGCGGCGCCCCGAACATGGGCTCCGATCCGCATGGCCGCCGCCACGCCAGCCCGGCCTGGCTCAAGGCCGGACGCGAGGCGGCCGGGCCGAACGCCATCCGCGGCCGCAAGTTGGTGGTGCAGATGGTCGAGACCTTCCGCGAGCACATGGCACCGGTCTTCGTCGAGGAACTCGACGCCTGGCAGCTGCAGAAAATGATGGGGGCCGAGCTGCCGCCGATCATGATTTACGGTGACGACGTCAGCCATATCGTAACCGAGGAAGGCATCGCCAACCTGCTGCTCTGCCGCACCCCGGAAGAGCGCGAACAGGCGATCCGCGGTGTCGCCGGCTTCACGCCGGTGGGCATGGCGCGCGACAAGGCGATGGTCGAGAACCTGCGCGACCGCGGCATCGTCCGCCGTCCCGAAGACCTCGGCATCGACCCGCGCCTGGCTACGCGCGACCTGCTCGCCGCCCGTTCCGTCAAGGATCTGGTGCGCTGGTCCGGCGGCCTGTACGCGCCCCCCTCCCGCTTCCGCAACTGGTGATCGCCATGGAAACACTCGACTTTCAATTCGCCTCCGCCCCGGTGTCCCGCTCGGCTCATGCCGCGCTGTGCGGCGTGGTCGGTTCGGGCAACCTGGAAATTCTGGTTCAGGCCGGCGATCAGCCAGCCACCTGCCAGGTCAGCATCAAGACCTCGGCGCGCGGCTTCGGGGCGACCTGGCAAGCCGTACTCGGCAGTTTTGCCGCCAGCCACCCGGCTGGCGGCACCCGGATCGACATCAACGACATGGGGGCGACCCCGGCCGTGGTCAGCCTGCGCCTCGCCCAGGCCCTGGCCGAATACCGTGGGGGTGAGCAATGAGCCTGGCCCTTGTTGCACGCAAAAGCTGGTTCGAGGCGACCGCCCGGGCCCGCCTGGGCGGCCTGCTCGACGCCGGCAGCCTGCAGGAAATCCTGCCGCCGGGCGCAGCGCAGCCCAGCCCGCATCTGGCGGCGCTCGACCTGCCCGGCGCCTTTGACGACGGCGTAGTGATCGGGCGCGCCACCCTGGCCGGCCGGCCGGTGTTGTTTGCCGCTCAGGAAGGCCAGTTCATGGGTGGGGCGGTCGGTGAAATCCACGGCGCCAAGATCGTCGGCCTGTTGCGCCGCGCGGTGCAGGAAAAGCCGGCTGCCGTACTCTTCCTGATCGACTCCGGCGGTGTCCGTCTGCACGAGGCCAATGCCGGGCTGATCGCCATTTCCGAAATCATGCGTGCCGTGCTCGATGCCCGCGCCGCCGGCGTCCCGGTACTCGCGCTGGTCGGTGGCAGTTGCGGTGCCTTCGGCGGCATGGGCATCGTCGCCAAACTGTGTTCGGCCATCCTCATTTCCGAAGAAGGCCGGCTGGCGCTGTCCGGGCCGGAAGTCATCGAGACGGTCGCCGGCGTCGAGGAATTCGATTCGAAAGACCGGGCGCTGGTCTGGCGCGTTACCGGCGGCAAGCATCGTTACCTGATGGGTGACTGTGCCGCCTTGGTCGAGGACGACATTGCCGCTTTCCGCGCCGGTGCCAGCGAATTTGTGGCGACCTGGCAGGAACCGCTGCCGTCTGTGGCCAATCTGCGAGCGACCCAGCAGCGGCTGGAAAACCGCCTCGCTGCCTATGCAACCTGCCGCGATGGCCTGCAGGTCTGGGCGGCCCTTGGTGTGGCCCAACCGGAAGCCGTGCCGCTGCTCGACCGCGACAGCCTGGTCGCCCTCAAGGAAGGATTGCCGACATGAGCCTTAACGATATTCTCGATCGCCTGTTCCCGGCCGGCCATATGATCACCGTAGCCAACCAGGTGATCACCGGCCAGGCGCAGACGGCGCAAGGCATGGTGGCCGTGCTCGGCACCACCGATGCGGCGGCCATCGATCATGCGATGGCGCTGGCACTGGCCGATTTTGTCCTCGACACCGTCGAGCAGCATCCCGGCCGGCCGCTGGTTTTCCTGGTCGATACCTGCGGTCAGGCCCTGTCGCGCAGTCAGGAACTGCTCTGCCTGAACGGCTCGCTGGCCCATCTCGCCAGTTGCGTCGATCTGGCGCGCCGTAAGGGCCATCCTTCGCTCAGCCTGGTCACCGCCAACGCAGTCAGCGGTGGCTTCCTGTCCTTCGGCCTGATGGCTGACCTGGCCTACGCGTTGGCCGACGCCCAGGTCCGGGTCATGGACCTGCGGGCCATGGCGCGGGTGACCAAGATCGCCCATGAGCGCCTGGTCGAACTGGCCACCACTTCCCCGATCTTCGCGCCGGGCGCCGAGAGCTATGTCCGCATGGGCGGCATCGCGGCGATCTGGCCGGGGCCGTCGGCCGACCTGCTGGCGAGTGCGCTGGCCGATGCGGCCACGGCGTGTGCCGCGGGTGACCGGCGCCAGGCCGAGGGTCTGGCCCGCGGCGGGCGTCAACTGGCGGCCGGGATTGCTCAAACCGTCCGCAATTCGGCGACCGGGGTCTGAGGCAATGCGTCGCCACGACCTCGTCTATCTGCAGCGCGATGCCTTGTTCTCGACCCCCTGTGCGGAAACAGGCGATCCCTACTGGCAGGCTGCAGGTGACTGGATCGCGGCCGGCCGGCCGCTGGTGGCTGCCCGGCAGCCGGTGGACAGCGAGCGTCTGCTTCTCGGTTTGAGTCTGCCGTCGGCATTGCAGCGAAAAAGGCTCTCCATCACTGTCGATCATGGGGCCGTGGCCAGGGTTTGCTCGCCGCTCTCGCTCAGGCATTGCTTGCCCCTCTTGCCAGCAGCCCAAGCCGAAATTTTGCGTCGGCTGGATGTCGGGGCTGCCGCCTGCTCGGCACGCCTCGGCGTTTTCGGCTCGCTGGCCTGGGAGGCACTGAGCGGCGAAAGCTATCGCCATGCCGAATCCGATATCGACCTGATCTGCAATATCGCCATGCCGGAGCAATTCGATACCATGCTGACCTTGCTGCAACAGTCGGCCGACGCCTTGCCCTGCCGGCTCGATGGCGAAATGCGCTTTCCCGATGGCGCTGCCGTTGCCTGGCGGGAGCTTGCTGCACAACGCCGGCAGCCGGCCGCACAGGTGCTGGTCAAGGGCGAGCGTGAAGTCGGGCTGCGACCCTTGCAGGATCTGCTGGCCAGCCTGAAGGAGGAATGCTGTCATGCTTGAGCGCATCGTTCAGGTAGCCCGGCCTCAGCCGCTGGCTAGCCCGCTCGGCGAACTGCCGGCCGCCCGCATCGGCCGCCTGGCCATTCGCAGCCTGTATCGCGAAGCGGCGCTGGCACCCAAGCCCGGCCTGGTCAGTCCGGGCAGCCACGGTAGCCATCGTGACATGGATTTCGCCACCTTCCTGCGCAGCCTGCAGTCCTTGCGCGCCTATTTTCCGTCCATCGCTGCCTGTGGCCTGCGCCGCCCTAGGTTTGCTCCGTTGCAGCAGCTCGGCATCGACGCCGAAAGCGCCATGCTGGCGGCGACCGGCGGGGTCAACACCCATCGCGGGGCAATTTTTAATCTCGGTCTGCTGTGTGCGGGAGCCGGCCGGCTGATCGCCGAAGGTGAAGGGCTGGAGGCTGCAGCGGTCTGTGCTGTCGTGAAAGATACCTGGGGGGCGGAGATTCTTGCCGGACTGTCATCGGTGCCGGATGTTGCAGCGCTCAGCCACGGCCTGTCCGTCGCCCGGCGCTATGGCAGCGGCGGCGCCCGTCAGGAAGCGGCCAGCGGGTTTCCGGCCGCGCTGGAACTCGGCCTGCCGGCCTATCGCAGCGTGCTGGCTACCACCGGCGATGGCGAACTGGCCGCTGTGCAGGCCCTGTTCGCGCTGATCGCTGAACTTGAAGATACCAACCTGCTATGGCGTGGCGGGCGTCAAGGCCTGGCCCACGGGCGTCAGGCCGCGGCTGGCTTCCTTGCTGCCGGTGGCGTGCTGGCTGGCGACTGGCGTGAGCACGCGGCGGCGATTGACCGCGATTTCGTCGCCGCGAATCTCAGCCCCGGCGGTAGCGCAGACCTGCTCGGCGTCACGCTTTTCCTGGCCGAACTGGGCGATTGCTTCTGAAATGCGCCTTGCCCTCCTCTTCAGCGGTCAGGGCGGACAAACCGCGGCCCACTGGCAACAGGTGCAGGCCGGTGCTACCGGCGAGTGGCGTGAAGTACTAAGGCAAGTCTTGCCCGGTATCGCGGATCAAGACGCGATGGTCGCCCCGGGAATACTGGCCAAAAACAAAATCGCCCAACCGCTGATCTTTGCCCAGCAGATGCTGCTCTGGGGCAGCCTGCAAAGTCACTTGCCGCGGCCGATCTGCGCCGCCGGCTATTCGCTGGGCGAAATGGCCGCGTGCAGTGCGGCCGGCGCTTTTACGGCCATCGAGGGGATCGCTCTGTGTGCCGAACGGGCGGCAGCGATGGATGGTGCTGTGGCCGGCGAGCACGGCATGCTCGCCGTGCTTGGACTCGACGATGCGCTGGTGGCGACTATGGCCGCCGAGGCCGGTCTGGCCGTGGCCATCCGTAATGCGCCGCGCCATCTGGTCGTCGCCGGGCCGCTCGCCGGCATCGCTGCGGTGGCCGATAAGTTTGCAGCCGCCGGGGCGAGCCGGCTGGTCCATCTGGCGGTGCAGACGCCATCGCACACGCCCTTGCTGGCCAAGGCGGCGGTCGAATTCGGGAAACGTCTGGATGGCTTGCCTGATCGCCGGCTGGTCTTTCCCGTGCTCAGTGCCATCGACGCAACGGCGGTACGAACGGCTCGCCCGGCGCTTGATGCACTGGCCCGCCAGATCTGCACGCCGCTCGACTGGGCGGCTTGTCTGCAGGCCGTGCGCGAGATGCAGCCCGATGCGGTGCTCGAAATCGGCCCCGGCAATGCGCTGGCCAAGCTGTTCGGCGAGCTGGCGCCAGCGATTCCGGTGCGTGCTTGTGATGATTTTCGCAGCGTCGAGGGCATCGTTCGCTGGGTTGAGGGCTGTGCCTGATAAAATTCAGTACTTGCTAATATTGCTGCGTTTCCCACCATCGTGATTCCCTTCGAGGCCATTCCGGCCTATTTGCTGACCGGCGCCTGCGCTGGTTTCTTTGCCGGCCTGCTCGGGGTCGGCGGCGGTGTCGTGGTGGTGCCGGTGCTGACCATGATTTTCGCCTGGCTCGGCTTTCCCGGCCGCGAGGTCCTCCATCTGGCGCTGGGCACCTCGATTGCGACCATCCTGTTTACCTCGCTCTCCAGCCTGCGCGCCCATCATGCCCATCGCGCCGTCCTCTGGCCGGTCATGCGCGCCCTGACGCCGGGCATCCTGATCGGAACCTCGCTCGGGGCCGGGCTGGCGGTGGCCATTTCATCCCGTGCCCTGTCGATCTTCTTTGTCGGCTTCATGCTGTTCGTGGCGCTGCAGATGATCGCCAATCTGCGTCCGCAACCGAGCCGCAATCTGCCGGGCCGCGCCGGCCTCGGCCTGGCCGGTATCGTCATCGGCGCCGTGGCCAGCCTGGCGGCGATGGGCGGTGGCGCCTTGACGGTGCCCTACCTGATCCGCTGCAACGTCAATCCGCATCAGGCGATTGGCACCTCGGCCGCGGTCGGCCTGCCGATCGCCCTAGGCGGGACGCTTGGCTATGTCTGGAACGGCTGGGCGCATCCCGGCCTGCCGCCTGGCAGCCTGGGCTTTGTCTATCTGCCGGCGCTCGGCATCATTCTGCTGGCCAGCGTACTGGCCGCCCCGCTTGGCGCCCGCCTCGCTCATCGTCTGCCGGTCACTGTCCTCAAGCGCATCTTTGCCGGACTGCTCCTGATCCTTTCGGCAAAAATGCTGTGGAGTCTGTATGGCAGCTGAATCGCTATGCTTCAGCGCGCCTTGAAAACCGGCTTGCGCTTTTCGAGAAAGGCGGCAAGGCCTTCCTTGTAGTCCTCGGTATCGAGGAAGGCGAAGGAGGCCGCCTTTTCAGCGTCAGTGAGCGGTCGGCCGTCGAGCAAGCGGCGAATCCATTGCTTGTGCCAGCCGGCAACCAGCGGCGCGCCCGAACAGATACGGCGGGCCGTGGCATAGGCTTCGTCCGCCACCTGCTCATCGGCGACAACCCGCGTCAGCAATCCCTTTTCGTAGGCTTCCCGGGCGTGCAGGATGCGCCCCTCAAGCAGAATTTCCTTGACGACGGCTGGCCCGACCAGGCGCAGCAGGCCTTCCATTTCACCGGGGTACATCGAGAAGCCCAGGCGGTTGATCGGTGCGCCGAAGCGTGAACTTTCCCCAGCGATCCGGAAGTCGCAGACTCCGGCGATCTCCAGTCCACCGCCAATACAGGCACCGCTGATCAGCGCTAGCGTCGGATGCGGGCAGTCGGCGATGGCGTTAAGCGCCACGGCGACCTGGCCATGGTAATGCAGCGCCTGTTCGAGTGTCGCGCGGGCGGTGACGAATTCTTCCAGATCACCACCGGCGGCAAAGGCGTCATTACCAGCGCCGCGAATGACGACACAGCGAATGCTGCTATCGGCAGTGATTTTGCCCATGCGGTCGGCGAGTTGCTGCCACATGGAGAGATTGATTGCGTTGAGTTTTTCCGGGTTGTTCAGGGTCAGAGTCGCGATTTCGCCCTGAACCAGAAGGTCGACTGTCGTCATTCGATGTCCTGCCAGTACAAAGCAGGGAATTATAAGTGGGTGCCAAGCCAGCGCTTGCCATGTCTTCTATAAGATATAATACAGCCGCCGGTTTTTACGGTAATTATTAATTAGGGAGGAGCAGCCATGAGCAGCGCGATGTATGAGCGGATGCGGGCCAACCCAAAGTTCCAGGAACTCGTCGCTCGACGGGGTCGTTTTGCCTGGACGTTGGCATTCATTGTTTTGACCATGTTTTACGGCTTTGTGATGGTGGTGGCATTCAACCCCGCCTCGCTGGGGCAGCCGTTGAGTGAAGGTTCGATGCTGACGGTGGGGGTCGTCGTCGAGCTCTTTATGTTCATTTTCTTCTGGGCGCTGACAGCGGTTTACGTCCGTCGTGCCAATACGGAATTCGATTCCCTGACGCAGGAAATCGTCAAGGAAGCCTGGAAGGAGAATAAATAATGCGTCGCCTGACACAACTCATTACCGCGCTCGGCCTCGTCGCTGTTGCAGCCATGGCTTACGCCGGTGGCCCGCTCGAAGGCGTGACCGAAAAGCAGGCGACCAACTGGCACGCCATCATCATGTTCTGCATCTTCGTCACGATGACGATGGGCATTACCTATTGGGCCGCCAGCCGCACCAAATCGACGGCTGACTTCTACACGGCCGGTGGCGGTATCACCGGTTTCCAGAACGGCCTGGCGATTGCCGGCGACTACATGTCTGCCGCCACGCTGCTTGGTCTGACTGCCATGGTCTATGGCCAGGGTTATGACGGCTATATCTACATGCTGGCTTTCTTTGCCGGCTGGCCGGTCATCCTGTTCCTGATGGCAGAACGCCTGCGCAATCTCGGCAAGTTCACCTTCTCCGACATCACCGCCTATCGCCTGGATCAGGGCAAGGTGCGCACCATGGCCGCGATTTCCTCGCTGACCGTGGTCTGCTTCTACCTGATCGCCCAGATGGTTGGTGCCGGTCAGCTGATCAAGCTGCTGTTCGGCCTCGATTACAACGTCGCGATCTTCGCCGTTGGCATCCTGATGATGGTTTACGTGACCTTCGGCGGCATGGTTGCCACGACCTGGGTGCAGATCATCAAGGCCTGCATGTTGCTGGCCGGTGGCACGCTGGTCATGTTCCTGGCCTTCGGTCAGTTCGGCTTCTCCTTCCAGACCTTGGTGGAGAAGGCGACGGCAGTGCACAAGCTGGGTCCCAAGCTGATGTTCCCGGGTAGCCTGCTGGCCGATCCGGTGACCGCCATCTCGCTCGGTCTTGGCCTGATGTTCGGTACGGCCGGCCTGCCGCATATCCTGATGCGTTTCTTCACGGTGACTGATGCCAAGGAAGCGCGCAAGTCGGTGCTTTACGCGTCCGGTTTCGTCGCCTACTTCTTCAACGTCATCTTCATCATGGGCCTGTGCGGCATCCTGATCGTCGGTCAGAATCCGGAGTTCTTCGAAGGCGGCGTCGTCGGCGCCAAGATGATCGGTGGCGGCAATATGGTAGCCATGCACCTGGCCAAGGCCGTTGGCGGCAACATGCTGCTGGGTTTCCTGGCGGCCGTAGCTTTTGCCACCATCCTGGCTGTGGTTTCGGGCCTGGCACTGGCGGGGGCTTCTGCCATTTCGCACGACATCTACGCTCGCGTCATCATGAAGGGGCAGGCTTCGGAAGCCACTGAAATCCGTGTTTCGAAGATTGCGACCATTTGTCTTGGTGCTGTTGCCATCGTGCTCGGCATCCTGTTCGAGAAGCAGAACATCGCCTTCATGGTCGGCCTGGCGTTCGGCGTGGCAGCAGCAGCCAACTTCCCGGTCCTGATCCTCTCCATGTACTGGAAGGGCTTGACCACCCGCGGCGCGCTGTTCGGCGGCTACGGCGGCCTGGTTTCCGCTGTGCTCTTCGTGGTCTTCTCCAAGTCGGTGTGGGTTGATGTGCTGCACAATGCAGCCCCGCTCTTCCCTTACACCCAACCGGCGCTGTTCGCGATGCCGATTGCCTTCCTGCTTGCCTACATTTTCTCGAAGACTGACACCAGTGTTCGCGCTGGCAAGGAAATCGAGGCGTTCGAAGATCAGTATGTCCGTGCCCAGACGGGTTACGGGGCTGAATCAGCCAGCAAGCACTGATCCCGCTTGAGCCAATCGAAACCCCGGCAGCCAAAACTGCCGGGGTTTTCTATTGGGCGAAATACTTTTCGGCTGCTTCAATGAATTACCGTTTGTAGTAAATTCGTGGAATATTTGGAGGAGCTGATGAAAAGAGCGATAAAACCGACCAGCGTTGAGCGAAAAATGCGTGAAGATGACTTCATCGTTTCCAAAACCAACGCCAAAGGCATCATCACTTACGGAAATCCGATTTTTATCGAATTTTCCGGCTATACAGAAGAAGAATTACTTGGATCCCAGCACAACATCATTCGTCATCCGGACATGCCCAGATCGGCCTTCAAGCTGGTTTGGGACACGATCCAGTCAGGCAAGGAATTCTTTGGCTACGTAAAGAACATGTCGAAGGACGGCGGTTTTTATTGGGTCTTTACCCACATTACGCCGGATCTGGATCTGTCCGGGAATATTGTCGGTTATACCTCTGTCCGGCGTTGCCCCAGCGTGGAGGCCGTGCGCAAGATTGAGCCAGTCTATCGCGCCATGCTCGAGGCGGAACGCTCGGCCGGAGCGCGCTCGGCGATGGAAGCCGGAACCAATGTTTTGCTCGAAATCATGAATCAGTCAGGAGTGAGTTATGAAGAACTCGTCTTCTCGCTCTAAAGCGCAACTTTTCCTGGCTATCCTGCTGTTGCTGGCTTTGGGTCTGGGATTTCTTTCCCCGTGGGCGTCTGCGGCTTGTTTGGCGGTAGCCTTGCTGGTTCTACTCTGGCCCAACGCCAGTTCGGTCAAGGAGCTCTCAACGCTTGATGCATTGCTGCGTCAGGTCGGCAAGGGGGAACTGGTCGCCCGCTTGCCTCATGCCATGGGTGATCCAACGCTGGAATCGATCCGGGTTAACCTCAACTCGGCGCTCGACCAGACTGAAACGGCTTTTCGCGAAATCCTGGGCGCGATGCAAGCCTCATCGACGGGCCGGACATGGCGAAGGCTCCAGCGACCGGGCCTGCATGGCACCTTCGGTACCGTCCTGGCCCAGATGCAGATGTTGCTGGATCAGCTTGAAGAGGCTCAGGAGTCGATTGCGCGAGAGGCGCTTCTGTCACGAATTTTCCTGCGCTCCGAGCGTGGCTTGTCGATGGCCATTGAGCACGTCGACAAAGCCTTGTTCGAAGTGGGCGGCAACTCAAAAATGTCGCAGCAGTTGGCAGGTGATTTTGGTGAATCCGCCTCGGCGATGTCGAGTTCGGCTCAGCGCATGTCCGATGCACTCGGCGGGGCGCAGCAGGCAGCTGAGGCTGGCGTCAGCGCGCTCGACGACCTCAATGCCAAGGCGGCAGCGATTCATCTGCTGACAGGCCAAATCGAAGGGGTGGCGAAACAGACCAACCTTCTGGCGCTCAACGCCGCCATCGAAGCGGCACGGGCCGGTGAAGCCGGGCGAGGTTTTGCAGTCGTCGCCGATGAGGTACGTAAACTGGCCGATCAGGCACAGCGTTCGGCCGAAGAAATCGCCGCAGCGATTTCGGCGATCAGCACCTCAATGCAATCGGCCACGGTCCAGATCGGTGATCTGCAACATGCAGTGTCTGGAGCGCGGCTTACCGCAGGCGAGTTCAGCAGTGAGCTGGCCAATTCGGCGACCTCGGCCAATCGCGTTTACGACTTGGCAAGCACGATAGGAGAAGGCGCCCGCTCGATGGAGTCTTCCATGCGTCTGGTGGCCACCGCCCAGCGGGCACGGGCCGATGTGACGGCTATTCTCCACGGCGAGGAGGTCAATATCTCTTCGCTGAGCGATATGGAGCAGGAAGCGGCGAAGATTGCGCGTTCCCGCAAATGGATCAAGGGAAGCTCTGACCGTGAGGCCTTGGTGGCGATTTACGACAGCCTGTTC
>JAGTRV010000061.1 GCA_018262245.1 Pseudomonadota bacterium
TCAGTCGCCAGCACAATTTCAGCATTTTCGGCAATTGTCGGTGGCGCGTAAGGCCCCAGGCAGTCATGCAGCTGAACGCTATGCCCAAATTTTTCCAGCCAGGAAGCCAGTTGCATGATGCCGATCGGCGGCATCCGGTTAGCCAGCACCGAAAAATCGGGTTGGCCGGGGACAAAATTGAAACCAGCAGGGTGGACAAGCGTAATGCGCATGAATCCTCCTCAGACGAAGTGGCTGGATTCTATTAGAAAAACCCGACCCGCTCAGGTTCCGGAGAAAGTATTACCAGAGTCTGAATCCATCCCGGGAAAACAGGGTGATCACTACGTCAAGCATGGCCAGAAACAACTTTTTGATAAACCCGCTGCCATGCTTCCGGAGCAGGCAAGGTAGCCATGATCAACCCGTTGATATTGGCGGCTAGCATCGCCATGGCAAGAACTGCCAGATTGGCCACTACTTTGACCACATTGAAATTCTGATGCTGTGGTTTGACGTAACTGACTTGTAGCGAAGCGTTACTGATCAGCTTTGTTTTTCAGAATGTCCAAGTACTTGAGCCAGGTCGAACGTTGTCTACAGCTTTTAATAATAACTATATGTAAACCTACTACTGATAATAACTCAGCAACAACTCTGTGGATAAGTACAAATAAACAATTTAAATCATTGCGTTAAGTACCAGTAAACCACCTCGACAACCTACTGAATAGCCTGTGGATGAATTCCGGATAGTTTTGAGATATCCGGAAATAGACAAGTTGCCCACAATTGCTGGACAGCTTGTGCACAGGGTTATGGACAGGCTAAATAATGCCTATTTCCCGATGCAGAACCGGCTGAAAATCACACCTAGAAGGTCATCAGCCGTGAATTCACCGGTGATTTCACCCAAAGACTGCTGGGCAAGCCGTAGTTCTTCGGCAAATAGTTCGAGTGCTGGCAAAGCACCTTCTACGACGTTTCGGGCTGCTGCGACATGATCCTGAGCCGCAGATAGGGCCCTCAAATGACGTTCTCGGGCAATGAAAACATCTTCAGCCTGGTGCCAGCCGGCAATGCGCAGTAATTCCTGGCGCAATAGTTCTATGCCCTGATTGGCCTTGGCAGAGAGTGAAATGGCGGTGCCGTTAGCCTCATCATGGCGCTCGGCGGCCCGGTGAGTAAGATCAATCTTGTTATAAACGGTGATCCTTTGCAGACGATCCGGCAAACGGGCCAGAATTTCCCGGTCGGATTCGCTGACGCCGGTTCGGGCATCCACCAGCAACAAGACGACGTCGGAGCGTTCAATCTCCTTCCAGCTACGCTCGATGCCGATTTTTTCAACCTCGTCATCGGTCTCGCGCAAGCCAGCAGTATCGATGATGTGTAGCGGTATGCCCTCGATCTGGATGGTCGAGCGCAGGGCATCGCGGGTCGTGCCAGCAATTGGCGTGACGATGGCCAGATCATCTCCAGCCAGCCGGTTGAGCAGGGAGGATTTGCCGACGTTCGGTTGCCCAGCCAGCACGACATGAAGGCCGGATTGCAGCAGTTTGCCTTGCCCGGCCCGGTCGAAAATCTCGGCCAATTTCAATTGCAGGCGTTCCAGACGGCCAAAAGCGTTGGCGGCTTTAAGAAAGTCGATGTCCTCTTCCGGGAAATCCAGCGTGGCCTCGACCAGCATGCGCAGGTTGATCAATTCATCATTGAGTTCGCCAATCGCCCGCGAGAACTCGCCCTGCAACGAACGGACGGCTGAACGGGCCGCGCTGGCAGTTGCCGCGTCGATCAGGTCGGCGACGGCTTCCGCCTGGGCCAGATCCATCTTGCCATTCAGAAAGGCGCGGCGGCTGAATTCACCGGGTTCGGCCAGTCTGGCCCCAAGATCCAGGCATCGGGCAAGCAGCATCTGCATGACCACCGGGCCGCCGTGGCCCTGCAGTTCGAGCACATCCTCGCCAGTGAAGGATTGCGGATTCGGGAAATAGAGCAGCAGGCCGGTATCGATGGTGCTGCCATCGGCTGCCTTGAAGTCAGCCAGCGAGGCATAGCGCGGCTTCGGTGTCTTTTCGGTCAGCGCAAAAGCAAAGGGCAGCAAATTGCTGCCCGAGATGCGGATCACGCCGACACCGCCACGGCCTGGGGCCGTAGCGATGGCAGCAATGGTGTCGGATTTCACACGTCAGGCCTTGGCGTCGTTCGCTGCCTTGCCACCGGCATCGATCAAGCGGGTGATCTGCCACTGCTGGGCAATCGACAATACGTTATTGACGACCCAGTAGAGCACCAGACCGGCCGGGAACCAGAAGAACATGAAACCGAAGATCAGCGGCATCATCATCATGACCTTGGCCTGGATCGGGTCCGGCGGGGTCGGGTTCAGCTTGGTCTGGACGAACATCGAAACCATCATGATGACCGGCAGGATGTAATACGGGTCGGCCGAGGCCAAGTCCTTGATCCACAGGATCCACGGTGCGCCGCGCATTTCGACAGCACCGAGCAGCACCCAGTAAAGTGCAATGAAAACCGGAATCTGGACCAGGATCGGCAGGCAGCCGCCAAGCGGATTGACCTTTTCTGTCTGGTACAGCTTCATCATTTCCTGGTTCAGGCGCTGCTTGTCGTCGCCAAAACGTTCCTTCAGTTGGGCAAGACGCGGTGTCAGCATCTTCATCTTGGCCATCGACTTGTAGGATGCAGCAGATAGCGGGAAGAAGACCGCCTTGATCATGATGGTCAGCACAACAATCGCCCAGCCCCAGTTGCCAACCAGCTTGTGGATGGCTTCCAGTGCCCAGAAGATCGGTGCGGCAACAACGGTCAACCAACCGTAGTCGACAACCAGATCGAGACCGGGAGCAACCTGTTTGAGCGCCGACTGCATCTGCGGACCGGCATACAGGCTGACCGATGCCTCGCCTTTGGCCCCCGGGGCAATTTCAGCCACTGGAACGATTACGCCGGCCTGGAAGACATTGCTGCCCTCAACCTTGCGCATGTAGAACTCGCGCTGGGTCTTGTCCTTCGGTACCCAGGCCGACACGAAATAGTGCTGGACCATGGCCAGCCAGCCGTTATCGGCGGTCTTGGTGAATTTGGCCTTGTTGTCGGCAATATGGCCGAAATCGACCTTCTGATACTTGTCGGCATCGGTAAATACGGCCGGACCGGTAAAGGTCGAAACCATCTTGGTTTCACCGGCCGGGGCCAAATCGTCGCGCTGCAGCTGATAGTAAGCATGCGGTGCAATGGCCTTGTCGCTGCCGTTGGCAACTTCCCAGGCGATGTCGATCAGATAGGAGCCACGCTTGAAGGTCAGGATCTTGGCGACTTTGATGCCATTCTGGTCGGCCGATTCCAGACGAACCTTCAGTTCATCCGTGCCGTCAGCCAGTTTCGTCGCACCGCCAACATGCTTGAAAGTCGTGCGGTGTGTTGGCAAACCTTCGCCGATCAGACCAGCCTGCGCCAGATACTGATGCTTGGCATCGAACAGGTCGAAATTCTTCTGAATGTCGTCGTGCTCTTTGTAATTGAGCAATTCGAGACTGACCAGATCGCCGCCTTGGGCAGAAATGGTTGCCTTCAGCAGATCGGTAGTGATCGAGAAGGTCTCGGCGGTAGACACTGGCGTGGCAACCGGCAGCGTGCCGGGAGTAGCCTTGGCCTGCAAAGCGGCAGACGGCGTTGGTGCAGCACCAGAGACAGGCGCTGCAGCGACAGCATCTGCAGGCTTCGGCTGGTTGTACTTCTGCCAGTTTTCCCACAGCATGAAGCTGGAGAACGTGAAGATCAAAACCAGTATCAGGCGTCGAGTATCCATAACAGCCTACAAAAAAATTCTTGATTCAGGGTACAGGATCATACCCGCCGGGATGCCAGGGGTGACAGCGGCAGACGCGCTTGACGCCCAGCCAGCCACCCCGGAAGGCACCATGTTTTTGTACAGCATCCACCATATATTCCGAGCAAGTCGGAACATAACGGCAGCTACGCCCGAGAAACGGGCTGATTGCATACTGATAACCGCGAACCAGCGCGATCAACAAGTATTTCATTGTCCATCCCGCTTGTTGCGCGGTCGTTGCAGCTTGTCCAGCAGGGCAACGAAATCATCGGCGACTTGTTTGCGGTCGAGCGGCGCCGGCTTGCAGGCAAGCCTGACCACCAGGTCGACCGGCGGCAAGGCAGCCCGGCGTAAACGGAACTGCTCGCGGACGATACGTTTGACCAGGTTGCGGTCTACCGCTCGCTTGAGCAGTTTCTTGCCGACCACCAAGCCAAGTCGTGCCTCGGTGTTACTTTCGGGGCGTGGCTGATAGTGCAGCATCAGCAACTTGCCTCGAATTGCCTTTCTGAAACCAAAAACGGATGAGAACTCATCCGTTTTTGTCAGGCGATAGCGTCGGGCGAAGGTTTGTTCCACCTCGCCGAACGTCCGGTTTATACGGCCAGACGCGTGCGACCCTTGGCGCGGCGAGCAGCAATGACTGCACGGCCACCCTTGGTGCGCATACGAACCAAGAAGCCATGGGTGCGCTTGCGGCGCACGACCGACGGTTGATACGTGCGTTTCATGTTGTAATCCCTTGATGTGCGAAGAAAAACGCGTGATTACACCCTGTTTGATGGTGTTCTGTCAAGATCAATTATTTCGCAAAGCTGTGGATAACTTTTCGGTTGGGGGGTAGAATCGTGCCTTCGCCGGCCTCTGAGCGTCCGCCGATATATTCAAAAATTATTAATTAAATCAAATATCTAATAACCGCCATCGAAATAAATATCGAATGCGCGGGGAGGAGTGTTGTCGTCGATGTCTGGTTTCTGGGAATCCTGTTTGCAGCGCTTCGAGCAGGAATTGCCCGCGCAACAATTCAATACCTGGATCAAGCCGCTCCGGCTCGAAGGTGAAACCACAGCCCTGGAAGATGGCCTGCGCCTGATTGCGCCCAATGGTTTCATCCTGAAGTGGGTGCGCGACCGTTACCTGACACGGATCGAAGACTACAGTCGCACCTTCTTTGAAGGTCCGGTCACCATTGCGCTGGTCATCGGCAGTGGCAAGGCGACAGCCGCCAGAATTCAAGCAACAACGACTGATTCAGGCCAAAATGCACCGGCCAATCCGGCGACTACCTCGGAAAAACGGACTGCCGCCTCGGAGAAGGCGCGGGGCAAGGGCAGCAATTACGAAAAATCCCGGCTCTTTCCGTCATTCACCTTTGACAATCTGGTGGTTGGCAAGGCCAACGACCTGGCCCGTGCCGCAGCCGTCCAGGTCGCCAATAATCCGGGTGGGGCCTACAACCCGCTGTTTATCTATGGCGGGGCTGGCCTCGGCAAGACTCACCTGATTCACGCGATTGGCAACACCATCGCCACCGAGAATCCGGAAAAGATCGTCCGCTATGTACACGCAGAAGATTATTATTCCGATGTCGTTCGGGCCTATCAGCAGAAGTCTTTCGATAGTTTCAAGCGGACTTACCGCTCGCTCGATGTACTGCTGCTGGATGATGTGCAGTTCTTCAATGGCAAGAACCGTTCTCAGGAGGAGTTCTTTTTCCTGTTCAACGCGCTGATTGAGGCCCGCAAGCAGATCATCATCACCTGCGATACCTATCCCAAGGACATCAACGGCCTTGACGACCGTCTGGTCACCCGTTTCGACTGGGGTCTGACGGTACAGATCGAACCGCCGGAACTGGAAATGCGGGTCGCCATTCTGAAAAAGAAGGCGGAAGCCGAAGGTATCCAGCTCGATGACGAAGTTGCCTTCTTTATTGCCAAGCACCTGCGTTCCAATGTTCGCGAGCTGGAAGGCGCCCTGAAGAAGGTGCTGGCCTATTCTTCCTTCCATGGCCGCGTCATTGCGCTGGACCTGGCCAAGGAAGCCTTGAAGGATGTCATCGGCTCCGTGCGCAATGTGGGCATGGACAACATCCAGAAGACCGTTGCCGACTATTACAAGATCAAGGTCGCCGAACTGTTCTCCAAGAAGCGTACGCGCGCCATTGCCCGGCCACGTCAGGTTGCCATGTGGCTATGCCGCGAAGTGACCTCGCACAGCTTTCCGGAAATCGGCGATGCCTTCGGTGGGCGTGATCACACCACGGTCATTCACGCAGTAAAAACGATCGATTCCCTGCGTATCAAGGAAAACGAACTCAATCACGACCTGCATGTTTTGCTGCAAGTATTGAAAGGATGAGTCTGTAGATAACTCTGTGTACAAGTTGTCGATCAATTGTGAGTCATCTGTTGATTCCCGCTTTGTGGGAAAATTATCCGGATTTCATCCACAGGCAATTCAGGCACTTTCGCAGATGCAAAAATCTGACTCATAACATTGAAATTTAAAGTAATTTTTCAGTTATCCACAGAATTGTTCCCGATATAGTCTATTAAGGAATTTAATATATGATTCTTATTAAAACCCAAAGAGACACGCTTCTGGCCCCGCTGCAGTCTGTGTCGGGAATTGTCGAACGTCGTCATACGCTGCCTATCCTGTCCAACGTACTGCTGGAGAAGAAGGGCGACCGCCTGACCTTGTTGGCGACCGACATTGAGATCCAGATCACCACGTCCACGGAATGTGCCGGTGGTGAGGGTGATGGCGCGGTCACTGTGGGTGCTCGCAAGATGCAGGAAATCCTGCGTTCGCTGCCGGATACTTCTGAAGTCAGCCTGGTCCTGGAAGACAAGCGTTTGCAGGTGCGTGCCGGCAAGAGCCGTTTCAGCCTGCAGACCCTGCCGGCCGACGACTTCCCGCGCATGACCATGAGCGAAGGCGAAACCAAACAGTTTTCGATTTCGCAAAAGGCGTTCCGTCAGCTGATCAGCAAGACTCAGTATTCGATGGCAGCGCAGGACGTACGCTACTACCTGAACGGCTTGCTGCTACTGGTCGAAGGCAAGGAACTGCGTGCTGTCGCTACCGACGGTCACCGTCTGGCCTACGCCAGTGTCGAGATCGATACCGACCTGCCGCGCCAGGAAATGATCCTGCCGCGCAAGACGGTGCTCGAACTGAACCGTCTGCTGGTCGATACCGATGATCTGCTGAACATTACGCTGACGCCGAATCAGGTTCGCTTCTCGTTCGGGTCCGTGGTGCTGGTTTCCAAGCTGATCGATGGCAAGTTCCCGGACTATGAGCGCGTCGTGCCGGCCACCTTGAAGAACCACATGAAGGTTGGCCGCCAGACGTTGATGCAGGCCATGCAGCGCGCCGCCATTCTGACCAACGAAAAATTCCGTGGCGTTCGCGTCGTGCTCGGCGACAACAGCCTGAAGTTGATCGCGGCCAATGCCGAACAGGAAGAAGCCGTAGAAGAAATCGAAGTTGATTACACCGGTGATGTCATCGATGTTGGCTTCAATGTCGGTTATCTGTTGGACGTGTTGAACAACATCCACGCCGATGAAATCCAGTGGAGTTTCAACGACGCCAATTCCAGTGCCCTGATCACCTTGCCTGGCAACGACCGCTTCAAATACGTCGTGATGCCGATGCGTATCTGACCATCACAGCAGCAATTGAAGGAAGGTCAGCCCGCCGGGCTGACCTTTTGCAGTTTCACGTGGAACACAAAGCATGAGCGAAGAAAACACGCCAATGAGCAGCCCGCAAGACGCCGGATCACCGGCCTACGGTGAATCCAGTATCCAGATCCTCGAAGGCCTGGAGGCTGTCCGCAAGCGTCCGGGCATGTACATTGGCGATACCTCGGACGGTACTGGCTTGCACCATCTGGTCTTCGAAGTGGTGGATAACTCCATCGACGAAGCGCTAGCTGGGCATTGCAACGACATCATTGTCACCATTCATACCGACAACTCGATCAGTGTCATCGACAACGGCCGGGGCATCCCGACCGGCGTCAAGATGGATGACAAACACGAGCCGAAGCGCTCGGCAGCTGAAATTGCGCTGACCGAGTTGCACGCCGGCGGCAAGTTCAACCAAAACTCGTACAAGGTATCCGGTGGTCTGCACGGGGTTGGTGTTTCCTGCGTCAATGCCCTGTCCAAGTTCCTGCGCCTGACCATTCGCCGCGATGGCAAGAAGCACTTCATGGAATTCTGCCGTGGCGTGCCGGTTGACCGCAGTATTGAAGTCCGCAATGGCCTTGAAGTGTCGCCGATGAAGATTCTTGGCGATACCGAGAAGCGCGGCACCGAAGTCCATTTCCTGGCCGACGAGGAAATCTTTGGCCACATTGAATTCCACTACGAAATTCTTGCCAAGCGCCTGCGCGAACTCTCCTTCCTGAACAACGGCGTCAGCATCAAGCTGGTCGACCAGCGTACCGGCAAGGAAGAACTCTTTGCTTTTGCTGGTGGCGTACAGAGCTTTGTCGAGTACATCAACCGTACCAAATCGGTCCTTCACCCGAGCATTTTCTACTCGGCCGGCGAAGCCAAGGTCGGGCAGGGCGCAGCCGACACTGGCATCATCATCGGCGTTGAAGTGGCGATGCAGTGGAACGATTCCTATCAGGAACAGGTGCTCTGCTTCACCAACAACATTCCGCAGTCGGACGGCGGCACCCACCTGACCGGCCTGCGCGCCGCGATGACCCGCGTCATCAACAAATACATCGACGAAAACGAGATCGCCAAGAAGGCCAAGGTCGATATCGCCGGCGACGACATGCGCGAAGGCCTGGCCTGCGTGCTGTCGGTCAAGATGCCTGATCCGAAGTTCGCGTCGCAGACCAAGATGAAGCTGGTTTCCTCCGAAGCCCGCGCTGCGGTCGAGGAAGTCGTCGCCCAGAAACTTGCCGATTTCCTGCTTGAGCGACCGGTTGACGCCAAGATGATCTGCGGCAAGATCGTTGAAGCCTCGCGGGCTCGCGAAGCCGCCCGTCGTGCGCGTGAAATGACGCGCCGCAAGGGGGTTCTGGACGGCGTCGGCTTGCCCGGCAAGCTGGCCGACTGTCAGGAAAAAGACCCGGCACTGTGCGAAATCTACATCGTCGAGGGTGACTCCGCCGGCGGCTCCGCCAAGCAGGGCCGTGACCGCAAGTTCCAGGCCATCCTGCCGCTGCGCGGCAAGGTGCTCAACGTCGAGAAAGCGCGTTTCGACAAGCTGATCTCGTCCGAACAGATCGTCACGCTGATCACGGCGCTCGGCACCGGTATTGGCAAGGACGACTTCAACGTCGAAAAATTGCGTTACCACCGCATCATCATCATGACTGACGCGGACGTTGATGGCGCCCACATCCGCACCCTGCTACTGACGCTGCTCTACCGCCAGATGCCCGAGTTGATCGACCGCGGTTACGTCTATATCGCCCAGCCGCCGCTCTACAAGGTCAAGCACGGCAAGACCGAGCGTTACCTGAAGGACGATCAGGAATATCACCAGTTCCTGCTCAACATGGCGCTCGACGAAGCTGTGCTGACGCCCCGTGCCGGCGCCGAAGGCATCACCGGCCCGGCCCTCGAAGGGCTGGCCCGCTCGTGGCTGGCCACCGAGGCCGTGATCGACCGCCTGTCCCACCTGATCAATCCGGAAGTGCTGCAGTCCATCGTTCGCCACAACATCGCGATTGACCTGTCCAGCGAAGAAAATGCGCGCGCCAGTGCCGAGCGGATTGCTGGGTTCATTCCGGCCGGAACCCGCATGGTGCCGAAGTTTGACGATATCCAGGAGCGCTGGATACTGCGTGTCGAGCGCATGCACCACGGCAACCTGAAGGTCGGCCTGATCGATGAGGATTTGCTGCTCTCCGGTGACTTCACGCAGTTGCGCCGCACGGCCGAAACACTGGCTGATATGTTCGGCGCTGGTGCCACCATGGCCCGTGGCGAGAAGAAACAGGTGGTGACCAACTTCGCCGACGCCATGAAGTGGCTGCTCAATGAAGTCGAACGCGGCATTGCCAAGCAGCGCTACAAAGGTCTGGGCGAAATGAACCCCGAGCAGTTGTGGGAAACGACCATGGACCCGAAGGTTCGCCGCCTGTTGCGCGTGCAGATCGACGACGCCATTGCGGCTGACGAAATCTTCACGACGCTGATGGGTGAGGATGTCGAGCCGCGTCGGGCATTCATCGAAACGAACGCCTTGAGTGCTCGGGTCGATATTTGACCGTTTCCGCCACGTACCGCCAAAATGAAGGCCAGCCGATATCCGGCTGGCCTTTTTCTTGACTTGCGGACATGCCAAAATTTGTTGATACCTCGCCACCCGGCCAATGTATTTTCTGTCGCCTGATTGCCGGTGAAATCCCTGCCGCCAAGGTTTATGAGGATGAGCAGACACTGGCTTTCATGGACCTCGGACAGGTCAATCCCGGCCATACGCTGGTCACCGTCAAGCGCCACGCCGCGACCTTGCTCGATCTGACGCCGGACGAAGCGGCAGCAGCGATGCGCACGGCGCAGCGGGTGGCGCAGGCGGTCAAGGATAGCTTTGATCCACCCGGACTGACCTTGCTGCAGGCCAATGGCAAGGAAGGCGATCAGACTGTTTTCCACTTTCACCTGCACGTCGTTCCACGCCATGGTGATGATGGTATTGCCCTGTCCTGGCCACGCAAGAATCCGTCGCGCGAAACGCTGGAGGGCTATGCCTTGCGTCTGCGTCAGGCCATGCTGACGGTCGGCTGAGCGGAGAACGGCATGCGTGTGGTGGTCCAGCGTGTTCGTGCGGCGTCGGTCGCGGTGGATGGGGACATTGTCGGGAAAATAGGCACTGGCCTGCTGGTCCTGGCCGGTTTCGAGGAGGCTGACAGTGAGACCGATCTCGACTGGATGGCCGGGAAGATCATTCGCCTGCGGCTCTTTGCCGACGAGAACGGGGTAATGAACCGGAGTGTGCTCGATGCCGGCAGCGAAGTTCTTGCCGTGTCGCAGTTCACGCTTTATGCCTCGGTGAAGAAGGGCAACCGGCCGTCGTGGAGTCGAGCCGCACGGGGCGAGGTGTCACAGCCCTTGTTCGAGCGTTTCGTCACCAAGCTGTCGGCGGCACTGGGCAAGGCAGTACCGACCGGGGTGTTTGGTGCCGATATGCAGGTCAGCCTGATTAACGATGGTCCGGTAACGCTGACGATCGACTCCAAAGCGCCGGAATAGGCACTATAGCGCCTGACTCAGCAGGGTGAGGCCGGCCAGGCCGCCCAGCGCCAGGCCAATGCCGGCCGCCGGATTGGGTACATCGGGTTCGCCAGGGTTAATGCGGATCAGCTTGCCGCCACAGTCTTCGGAGAAATGCCGGACGGTCGGAATGTTGGTGCCGGCGCCGATTTCTATGCAGACCAGCCGCTCAACCGTGGTCAGCCACTGTCGCAGGCCTTGGTATTGCGATGTTGTGCGCCGCTCCAGCCAGCCCCAGTCGTTGAACATCAGGATATTGGGCCGGGCGAGGGCGCCGCAGTGTGGGCAAATGGGCAGATCGCCGAGCAGGCGACAGTTCTCGGCATCGACTTCCGGCCGGAAGTCATTGGCTGGCCAGATGCGCTCACGGCAACCGGTGGTGCATTGGAGATGATGGATGGAGCCGTGGATTTCGCAGACCTGGTCGGCGGCAAAACCGGCTTTCTGGAACTGGCCATCGACGTTGCTGGTGAAGGCCCGGATGCCATGTTGCATCCCTTGTGCCATGTCGAGCAGCATCCGAAACCCGGCATGAGGTGTGGTGTGGCGGTAGAGATCGAGCCGATGGCCGTAGAAGCCCCAGGCCAGCCGCGGGTCGCATTCGAAGGCCGCCGGGTTGGCGATGGACTCAAAGGCGATTCTGGCCCGCCCCAGCGCAGGATAAACCGACCAGAAGCCGCCCGGCCCACGAAAGTCAGGCAGCCCGGAGTCGATGCCCATACCGGCTCCGGCGGTAACCAACAAAGCATCTGCGGCGCGCAGCCATGCCACGGCTTGTTCAAGAGCGGGATCGGTCATCGACAAATGGCTATTTCCGTCGCCGGGAGGGCTGTCGTGTCCAATTGGGAGATCAGTTTTCCCCGTGGGTGAGTTTCAGGACGAGCCGGCTTACTCGAAACCGCCATTCGTACTGGCCAGATTTTCCGGATAGCCTTGCGGATCGTCCTTGTGATCGTAGATTTCCTTGATGTGGAATTCCAAATCGGTCAGGGCGCCGTTTTCGTCGGCGTAGATTTCCTTGATGCGGAGGATTTCAGGCAGGGCTTTTCGGAAAGCATCCATCAGGCTGGGGTCGAAATGAAGGCCGCTTTGGGATTCCAGATATTGCATCGCTTCATTGAGTGGAACGGCTGCTTTGTAGGGGCGGACGGAAACGAGGGCATCGAAGACGTCGGCAATGGCAACGATGCGGCCTTCGAGCGGGATGGCCTCGCCCTTGAGGCCTTGCGGATAGCCGGTGCCATCCCATTTTTCGTGATGGGTCAGGGCAATGATCCGTGCGGTTTCCAGCAGCTCGTTATCGTGCTTGCCGATGATTTCGGCCCCCATGATCGGGTGCTGGTACATCACTTTCCATTCCTCGGCGTCCAGCTTGGCCGGCTTGAGCAGGATGGAATCCGGAATGCCGATCTTGCCGATGTCGTGCATCGGGGCGGTGTTGAAAATGACATTGGAGGCTTCTTCACCCAGGCCGTGCGCATGCGCGATCAGTCGGGCGTAGTGGCTCATGCGCAGGACGTGGTTGCCGGTTTCGTTGTCCTTGAACTCGGCTGCCCGACCGAGGCGGCGGATGATCTGTTGGCGAGTGGTCAGCAATTCGTGGGTGCGTTGCTGCACCATGTGTTCGAGTTCGCGCGACTGGTCGTAGAGGGCGAGGTGCGTGCGGACGCGCGCCTTGACGATGGGCGGGCTGATTGGTTTGGTGATGTAGTCGACGGCACCGGTTTCCAGACCCCGCTTTTCATCTTCCATGCTGCTCATGGCCGTAACGAAAATGACCGGAATCCGCCGGCGGTCCGGATTGGCCTTCAGGCGTCGGCAGATCTCCAGTCCGCTGAGTCCCGGCATCATGATGTCGAGCAGGATCAGGTCCGGCGGCTCATCCGAGTAGACAATTTTCAGCGCCTTTTCGCCAGAGGTGGCAACGCGGATGCGATATTCGTCGCGCAGCACTTCACTCAGCAAGTCGATGTTCTCGGGGCTGTCGTCGACGACCAGGATGCTTTGTTTGGGCAGGAGGGGGGACATGGCTTGGCGACTCTCGATTAGGTGTCTCAGACTTGTTGCCGGTTGATGGTCATTTGCTGCAATGTTTCCATGGCTACATCGAATTCATACTGATTGATCTGGCGGGCTAGTTGATCAACCAGACGAGGCTCGAACTCCTGTTTGAGCCAGGCAGATATTTGCTCGAAATACCGCACGGCGGCCGCATCGTCATTATCTAGAAGGTGTTGCAGTTCGGATAGGGTGCCTTGCTGTGCTTCATGCAGCGGCGCTGGCGTGATCTGCGGCGTTTCCTGGCGCAGCTTTTCGGCGGCGCCCAGAACCTTGGGCAGGCTTTCAGCCAAGCTGCCCAGCAGGTTTTCGATGCCGGCCTCCTCCACAGAGGCATTCTGTTTGAGGCGCTCCTCGAGGTCGCCAGCCAGCCGGGAGAGGCCGGTCGCCCCGATATTGCCGGCCAGGCCGCGTAGGGTGTGGGCGCGCAGAATCATGGCAGCGCTATCGCCTCTGGTTCGGTCGGCCGCCAGGCATTCGATTGCGCTGCCCTGATTTTCCTGGAAGCGCAAAAGCAGGCGGTCATACAGGCTGCGGTTGCCACCCAGTCGGGCGAGGGCCGTGGCCGTATCAATTTCCCCGGCCGGCAACGTCAGGTCGCGGCTTGCTGCTGGCAGAAGCGATGGGCTTGCCCGCTCGCCAGCCTGACTGAGCCAGCGCAGCAGGGTGGCATGGAGGACTGCCACGTCGATGGGTTTCGGAATATGGTCGTCCATGCCGACGGCCAGACAATGCTCCCGATCGCTGTGCAGAGCATTGGCTGTCATGGCGATGATGGGTAGCTGAGGCAACTTCAACTGGTGGCGGATGTATTCGGTCGCGGTATAGCCATCCATGACCGGCATGTGGCAGTCCATCAGCACCAGGTCGTAGGCGTTTTGGCGAATGCGGTCGATCGCCTGCTGGCCGTTTTCGGCCGTGTCGACGAGCAAGCCGATGTTGCCCAGCATTTCCTCGGCCAATTCCCGGTTGACCTCGTTGTCCTCGACCAACAGGATGTGCCGGCCGGCAAATTGCTCTGAAAGCATGGTTGGAGTGATGTTGGGCACTACCTGCGTGGTCGGCTCACGATGCAACGCGACCATGATGCTGTCGAACAGCGAGGAGGGCGTCGCCGGCTTGCTGAGGATGGCACCGACGGGGTGCTTGCCGAGTGCGGCCAGCAGTTCCTCATGGTCATAGGCGGTCGCCATGACGATGGCGGCTGATCTTTCTGGTCCATTGCGCTGACTGATCTTCTCGACCAGTTCGACGCCATCCATGTCGGGCATTTTCCAGTCGATGATGAGCAGGCCATAGGCTTGACCGGTTTCAGCCGCAGCAGCCAGTTCGAGCAGCGCTGCCGGTGCGCTGCGGACGGCATGGCAGTCGATCCCGAAGACGGTGAGCATGTGCAGGAAGACTTCACAGGCACCGTGACTGTCGTCGACGATCAGGGCGCGCAGGTTGTTGGGCAAGCCGATGCGCCGTGGTGTTCCCGTTTGCTCCGTCGCTCTTCCAAACTGCAGCTGGAAGGTAAAGCGGCTACCGATCCCCGGCTGGCTACTGACGCCGATGCTGCCACCCTGCAGCTCGACGATGCGTTTGCAGATGGAAAGACCAAGTCCGGTACCACCATATTTTCGGGTGGTCGATGTATCGGCCTGGGTAAAAGCGGAAAACAGTTGCGACTGCTGCTCAACATTCATGCCGATACCGGTGTCGATGACTTCAAAGCCGAGGTCGACCTCGTTTTCACGGTTGGCGAGCAGTTTTACCGTGACCGTGATTTCACCGGTTTCGGTGAATTTGATCGCATTGCCGACCAGATTGAGCAACACCTGGCCGAGACGCAGCGAATCACCGATCAGTTGATCCGGTACCCCTGGCGCAATGTCGTAGAGCAGTTCCAGCCCTCGCTCGCGGGCTTTCAGGGAGCACATGTCGCTGAGGCGCTCCAGGCTGGCATCCAGGCTGAACGGCGCATGTTCGAAATGCATCATGCCGGCCTCGATCTTGGACAGGTCGAGGATGTCGTTGATGATGCCGAGCAAGCCCTTGGCTGCGTTGTCGACCTTGGTCAGGTAATTTTTCTGGCGGGAATTCAGATCGGTCTGCAAGGCCAGATGGGTCATGCCGATGATGGCATTCATCGGGGTACGAATCTCGTGGCTCATGTTGGCCAGGAAATCCGCCTTGGCTGCCGCGGCGGATTCTGCCGTGGCGCGTGCCCGGTCGGCCTCGCGTTCGGCTTCCTTCAGGGCCGTGATATCGACGATGACGCCGATCAGGCCATCCGGTCGGCCGTCGGGGGAGTGGAAGCCGCTGACCGAGTAGAGCACGTCATGCAGTTTGCCGTCCGCGCCCGGCAAGCTCACTTCGCGACTAATCCGGCTTCCCGCCTCGATGACTTGCTCGTCTTCAGTTTGGTAAGCCTGACGGGTATCTTCCGGGAGGTATTCGAGATCGACTACCCGTTTGCCAACGAACTCGCGCCGATTGATCCCGAAAAACGCTTCGTAGGCCTGATTGCAGCCCAGGAAATGGGTGTTCGCGCCCTTGTAGAAGATGGGGTTGGGGATGGTATCGAGCAGTGCCTGCAGGAAGGAAAACTGCCGGATCAGCTCGGCTTCGATCTCGCGACGGTCGGAAACGTCCAGCACGGTGATCAGCAGGGAATCGAGCTCGCCATTTTCATCGCGGACGGCGGCAATCTGGACGTCGCCCCAGTGGGAGTCGCCGTTTTTGTCGATGAATTCGAATTCATTGCGCAGGCTCTGCTGCTGGGCGCTACCCGTTTGACCGAGCAGATCATTGATCCGCCCCAGTACCTCCTTGGGCAGGGCGATGTTTTCCAGGTGCGAAAGCAGTGTATCGATCGGCTGGT
>JAGTRV010000186.1 GCA_018262245.1 Pseudomonadota bacterium
CATCGAGATGATGGTCGTGAAGATGGAGGAAGGCTACGACCGCATCCGCGCCGCGGCCTATGCCTGGAGCCACACCGCCGCGCCGATGCTGGCCGGCACCCTGGTGACGGCGATCGGCTTCATGCCCAACGGCTTCGCCAAGTCGACCGCCGGCGAGTACACCAGCAACATGTTCTGGATCGTCGGCACGGCCCTGATCGCCTCATGGATCGTTGCCGTCGTATTCACACCCTACCTCGGGGTCAAGCTGCTGCCAAACTACGAGAAGCATGCGGGCGGGCACGGGGCCATCTACGGCACGCCGAACTACGAGCGCTTCCGCCGGCTGCTGGGCTGGGTGATCCGGCGCAAATGGCTGGTCGCGGCAAGCGTGATCGGCGCCTTCGTGGTCGCGATTCTCGGCATGGGCGTGGTCAACAAGCAGTTCTTCCCGACCTCCGACCGGCCGGAGGTGCTGGTCGAGGTGCAGATGCCGTATGGCACCTCGATCGCGCAAACCAGCGCCGCGACAGCCAAGGTCGAAGCCTGGCTGGCAGAGCAGCAGGAGGCCAGGGTCGTCACGGCCTACATCGGTCAGGGTGCGCCCCGCTTCTTCCTGGCGATGTCGCCTGAACTGCCCGATCCGTCGTTCGCCAAGATCGTGGTCCTGACGGGCGACAACAAGGAACGCGAAGCCCTCAAGTTCAGATTGCGCCAGGCGGCCGCCGACGGCTTGGCGCCCGAAGCGCGGGTGCGCGTGACCCAGATCGTCTTCGGCCCCCCGTCGCCGTTTCCCGTGGCCTTCCGCGTCATGGGGCCGGACCCGGACAAGCTGCGTGATATCGCGGCAGAGGTGCGTGGCGTCATGCAGAGCTCCGCCCAGATGCGGACGGTCAACACCGACTGGGGCGAGCGCGTGCCTGCACTGCACTTTTCGCTCGACCAGGATCGCCTGCAGAACATCGGCCTGACGTCTACCGATGTGGCCCAGCAGCTTCAGTTCCTGCTGAGCGGCATCCCGATTACGGAAGTGCGCGAGGACATCCGTTCGGTGCAGGTCACCGCCCGTTCGGCCGGCAACACACGCCTCGATCCTGGCCGGATTGGCGACTTCACGCTGGTCGGCGCGGCCGGTCAGAAGATTCCACTGGCGCAGGTCGGCAAGGTGGATGTCCGCATGGAAGACCCGATCCTGCGCCGCCGTGATCGCACGCCGACCATCACCGTGCGTGGCGATATCGCCGAGGGCTTGCAGCCGCCGGATGTCTCCAGCGCCGTGTGGCAGGAGCTGCAGCCGATCATTGCCAAACTGCCGGCCGGTTACCGGATCGAAATGGCCGGCGCCATCGAGGAGTCGGGCAAGGCCAATCGCGCCCTGGCGCCGGTCTTCCCGATCATGATCGCGCTGACCCTGATCACCATCATCTTCCAGGTCCGCTCGATCGCCGCGATGATGATGGTATTCGCCACCGCACCGCTCGGCTTGATCGGCGTCGTGCCGACGCTGTTGCTGTTCGGGCAGCCGTTCGGCATCAACGCGCTGGTCGGTCTGATCGCGCTGTCCGGCATCCTGATGCGCAACACGCTGATCCTGATCGGCCAGATCCGCGACAACATCGCGGACGGCTTGGCGCCCTTCAACGCCGTCGTCGAGGCCACCGTGCAGCGCGCCCGCCCGGTCATACTCACCGCGCTTGCCGCGATGCTGGCGTTCATCCCGCTCACCCATTCGGTGTTCTGGGGAACGCTCGCCTATACACTCATCGGCGGCACCTTCGCCGGGACGATTCTGACCCTGGTTTTCCTGCCGGCCTTGTACGCGATCTGGTTCAAGATCAGGCCAACGGCGTGAGGCAGGCAAGCGGTTCCTGCGGTGCGGCAGGAACCGTTCGCGACCTAACACAAGAAATCGGAGCGCCGGCCCCGCTGCGGACTGTCGGCGCTCCGCCGCTATTACTACGCTCCACGCCACTCTCTGGGTATGCTCTGGCATATCGGCAGCTTTGCGGCGCGGAGTTCGTGGCGCTTTGACTTTTGATGTCTGCTTTGAACCGAGCCAAGTGAGGGGGCTGCTGTTTGCCAAGCTTTGACACTGACTGGCAGGTATCCAAGAGCCCATTGCTGACCGTCACAGACCAACTACTGAATGGAGGAAAAAGCCGACGTCCTGAAGTAGGTCATCTGGCCGGTTTCGGCGCGGAACTGCCGCTCGAATGGCTGTTATTGAGACCGGTTGTGGCCGATAGCCACTCGCCACCAAGAGTCAGCGACTTACCTTCCGGCTGGTGGCGTTTTTATTTCCCCATCGGTCGCCTTTCGAACGCTGCGTGCCAGCTCCAGCAAGGTAGGCTTGGGTTTTAGACTGGCCCGTTCGCAGTGCTCCAGATTGACGTCGAACATCAGCCGCTTGCCTTCCAGCGCCAGCGTGATGCCCACTGCCTGCAAGCTTCCCTTGTCCGTTACCGTCAAGGTTGGCTGGTTACCGAGGATGTTTCTGATTTTGGGCAAATTGACGATCTCGCCGGCCCCGACATAAAGGATGTCGCACGAGCGGATTGGCGTTGGCGTCGTCAGTCGGGCGATCACCATACGCTGCCCGTTAACCCGTCGTTCGTAGTAACTCTGCATCGCAACACCCACTTCCTCATCGCCGAGGATGCAGACGTGGAAGTTGGCCCGTTTGGAGTCAGGCCAATCGAACAGGTAGGCAAAGTTGTACAGATAGGCCGCCTTCATTTCGTGCTCGGCCACCACCTGGGCGTTTGCCGCCAGGCTGAAGCAGAACAAGAGAAGAAGGATCAGGGTGCGCATGGCGATGCTCAGAGGTCGACGTTGAGCTGGAACCAGTAGGTCCGGCCATCCATGCGCAAGGCGTCGATCCCCGTTCCGGGAGCCCAGTTGAACGGTGACACCACTTCGTAATTGCGGTCGAACAGGTTGCGGATGCTGAATGAAGCGGAAAGCCCATGCCATTTCCGCTCGCTGGAGAAAGTCAGGTTGGCCAGCGCGACGCCCCCCAAACGGCGTCGCTCGGTGGTCAGGCGCGAACCAAGGTATTGGGCCTCCAGGCCGGCGCGAATCGACTCACCGGGCAAGGGTGAAGTCAGCTGAAACTTGCCCAGCAGGTTTGGGGAATTGACTGCATCCCGCCCGGTCGTGTCATGCGAATGCTGCCAGGCGCCACTGGTTCTGGCCCGGATGCCGTTGTCCCAGCGCGCCTCGAATTCGAGCTCGCCGCCCTTGGACAGGCTGCTCCCGACGGCCGCGTAGTCGCCCAGTCCGTCGACGTAGACCTGCTGCCTGCTGCGGCGATATTCGTAGAGCGAGCCGGTAATCCGCATGTTGCGATCCAGGTCGTGCTGCACCACAAGCTCCTTCGCCGCGACGTATTCGGGCGTGGCACCGGCCCCGTAGGTGGATCTGTCGTCAGCATTGGGCATGCGGAACGCTTCGCTATACGAGGCCTTCAGCGTGGTCCGGAAATCCGGCTGGTAGATCAGCGCGATGCGCGGGCTCCAGTTACCTTCAAGATCGCTGGCCTTGTCGTAACGCGCCCCGACATTAAGGCGCCAGCGCTCATGGAAACGGTACTCGTCCGCCATGTAAACACTGGTCATGTTGCGTGAATACGACTCCTGGAGATCGCTCGTGACATTCCAGCCCGACGAGTAATAAGTCCGGCGCAGGTTCTGACGAAAATCGTTGCGATATTCCATGCCGAACAGGATGGAATGGTTGGCAAACCACTTGCCGACGAACTTCTGGTCCACACCCCACCACTGCGCCTGATGCCGTCGCTGGGCGTAGGGGTCCGGATCGTTGATGACCCGCTGGTTCTCGTAGGCGTAGTAGCCATAATAGAAGCGCGACGCCGAGTACAGCTGCAAGCCAAGATCGGTCTCGTAGCTGGCGTTGAGGTAGCTGTTTTCGTCGTCGATCGTGAAGGGCGTATTGAACACCGAGAACTGTGTCGGCTGGGTCGGCACGCTCTTCCGGCGATCGACATAGCCCGCTTCGATACTGAGCCCGTCGAGTGAGAACTTGCCAAAGAAGCGCTTGTTGCGCTCGTCGTCGAGCCCGTTCGCCCAGCCGTGGTTGTTGCCCGGCGTATCGTAGGCCGGGAAATACAGGTTCTGGCCCTGGGAGTCCATTGCCGAGGCCGAGAGCAGCAGGTCGGCACCATTTTCGAAGCGCTTGCCGAACGTCGCCCGCTGCCGGTATGTATCGTGGCTGCCCGCTTCGCCGGAGAGCTGCAGGCCGTTGAAGTCCCCCCCCTTGCGGGTGACGATATTGATGATGCCGAGCATGGCGTTGTTGCCGTAGGTCACCGAGCCGGTGCCCGGCACGTACTCGACGCGTTCGACCAGCGCCAGGTCAAGCAGCCCGGATTCGTCGATGTAGGCCTGATTGAACAGGCTGTCCTGCGTCACGTAACCGTCGATCAGGACCATGATCCGCCCGGTGTAGTCACCCGGCGCCCCGAAACCGCGCCCGCCCATGTACTGGTAGCGGCGGTCAGAGGTGGTGTATAGGCCACGCATGCTGTTGATCACATCGGCAATCGTCCGGTAACCATAGGCACGAATGTCTTCGGCGGTGACGATGGCGACGGCGGATGGCGAGTCGCTGATCTGGCGAACCAGCGTAGACCCGGTGACAACCTCGCGCTTGACCAGTTGCTCGAAGGGAAGAACCGCCAAATCCTCTGCTCCGGTCGCTCGGACCGGATGATGGAAAAGTGCCAGCGCCAAGCTCATCGCCCCAAGCCACCACAAGCGGTGCGGTGACGGTGAGGGCTTGAGAACAGCGATCAATGCGAGCCCCAAGCGTTGCGCGAGGCAACTGAAGGCGTGACGAAAAGGAATGGATTCATGACAAGGCGACGGAAAAACCGGACAGCGTAAAACTTGACGGGCACCCACAGGTAAGCCGCAAAGCATGGAAAAAATAAAGGTGCCAATTATGCACAGCTCATCAGCTGCCGTTAATCCTGAAAGGACAATATTCCCTGCAAGCCATTAAAAAAACGCATTCGGGACAGGCATCCCCCCCTTAACAGCCCGCTGCGGCACGTTGCCGCATGTGGCAACATGCCACAGAGTTACCACGTAAGTCATAGCTAATATTCCCCACTTTCTAAAAAAGCAAACAAGGGGAGCTCATGAAAAAGAAAAGGGGAATAGCACCTTTCGGGGTGTTGTGTGCCTGTTCACTGGCATCAACGGGGGTTCTGGCCAACGAAGCGTCCAGAATGCTCGACGAGGTCTCGGTCACTGCAACGCGCGAGACGCGCTCGACCGGCGAAGTGCCGCAGGCGATCGCCGTCGTCGGCAAGGAAACGCTGGCCGACAAGAAGATGTTCAACGTCAAGGAAGCGCTACAGGAAGTGCCCGGCGTGCTGATCGACAGCAAGAACGGCGGCTCCGATGCCCGCCTGATCATCCGCGGCGCCGGCCTCAAGGCGGCCTACGGCATCCGCGAGATTCAGGTGCTGCGCGACGGTGTTCCCCTGTCCGATCCGGACAGCTTCACCCGCCTCGATTTCGTCGACACGCAGGACATCGAGCGTATCGAGATCGCCAAGGGACCGGGCAACCTGTTCGCGGCGGGCAGTGCCGGCGGCGCGATCCAGATCATCTCGAAGTCGGTATTCGATACCCGGGCCAACAACCTGAAGATCGGCGCCGGCAACCTCGGCACCCAGAACTACCATCTGCGCGTCGGCGGCATGATCGACGACCGGCAGGCCCTGGCCCTGACCGTGACCCGTCGCGAAATGGACAACGACTGGCGCACCTGGAACCGCTTCGAGACCACGCAAGCCTCGCTCAAGCACGGCATTCAGCTGGGCGACGGCGACATTCTCGAGAGCGAGGCCTCCTACGCTGAATCCGACATGCAATTACCGGGCGCGGTCGATGAAGCCATGTTCCAGACCTTCAAGCAGACCGGCAAGCAGAACGGCACCTCGGAAGCATGGAGGCACTCCGGCCGCTACTCCAAGGTCTGGTTCCTCAACAGCCGTCTGGAAGTACAGCGCGGCAACTTCACCTTCAAGCCGCGCATCTACTACAACACCTGGTACCACTACCATCCGGTTACCGGCATCATCAACGAAACCGAATCCTGGGTTTCCAACCTGGGCATGGACCTCGAAGGCAACTACCGCCATGCCCAGGGTACCCTGGTCGCCGGCATCACGGCCCGCCAGGAGCGCGCCCCGGATTCGCGCAAGTACGAATACCGCGATGTCACCACCGGCGGCGGTGGCCGTATCGTCGCCACGCGTTCTGATGCAAAAGGAAGACTGGCTGAGATCGACGACGCGACGACCTTGCTGACGG
>JAGTRV010000187.1 GCA_018262245.1 Pseudomonadota bacterium
GGAACGGCACGCTGATCAGGTTGCCGACCGGGTTCTGGGCGAGCTTGGCCAGTTCCTCGGCGCTCAGTTCGGCGAACGCGGGCGTCGCGACGAGCAGTGCTGCGGTCAACACTGAAAAAGCACCGAATTTGGTCTTGTTATGGATTGTCATTGAAAACTCCCTGGTAACAACGGGTGAGATCTACTTGACTGCAGGTGCGGCAGCCGGTGCGTCGACAATCTCGATTTTTGCCTTGGCCTTGAGGTCTTCCATTTGCTTCTGCACGTTCTGCTGCTGAAGGTGCTGGGCCAGTTGGGGTTTGACCTCCTCGAAGGGTGGTGCTTCGATCGGCCGGCTATCTTCCAGCTGGATCACGTGATAACCAAACTGGGTCTTGACGGGCTCCTGCGTGATCGCACCCTTTTCCAGCTTGCTTGCGGCAGCACCGAATTCCGGCACCATCCTGCTCAGGTCAAACCAGCCCAACTCGCCACCCCTGGCCTTCGAGCCGGCATCTTTCGATTTTTCCATGGCCAGCTTCTCGAACAAACCCGGGTCCTTTTTCAGCTTGGCGATGATGTCCTTTGCTTCGGCTTCCTTCTCCACCAGGATGTGGCGTGCCTTGTATTCCGTGCCGGTGATCTTCGCCTTGATCTTCTCGTATTCGGCTTTCAGCATGTCGTCGCTGGCCGTACTGTTCTTGATCAAATCCTGAACATAGGCATTGGCCAGAACGGATTGGCGGATCAGATCAATTTGCGCCATGATCTCGGGCGATTTATCCAGGCCCTTCTTGATCGCCTCGTCGGCGGCCAGGGTTTGCATGGCAAGTTTTTCGATGATGCCTTTTCTCGCCTCCGGGCTGTCCGGCTGGCCGGCAGCAAGACCCTGCTGGACAATCATGTCGACGCGGCTTTTGGCAATGGCGATGCCGTTGACCGTGGCAGCGGCAGGCTCTTTCACCGCAGGCGCAGCAGCCGACTTCGCCTTGTCGTCGGGGTTGCAGGCGCTCAGAACCAGCAGAGAAACAGCGCTGGCCAGAAGGATTCGGGAATTGCTTGAGATCATATTTCAGTAACGTCCGTTTAATCGCCTCGATATTGACTGTGCACCCAATATCGACGCGGGGTTTGAGTGATTCATGGAGTACGTGCAGCGGAAAACCCTTTGTCCGTATTACTCGAACGAGAAAATCTTCTTCCAGTCGTCCTTCATGCTGATGACCGTCCACCCCTGCTTCTGCGCCTCGTCGTAGAGCGCCTGCGGGAAAGCGCCGACCTTGGTTGCCGGCAACCCCTGCGCCGGGCCATAGGCATATTCGCGCTTCGCGTCGTCGTGCAGTACCAGCATGGACAGGCGCGCGCCGTCGCCGGCCTTGGTGTATTCGAGCATCTGCTGGTCGCCGGTCGAGTTGCCGACCGCCATGGTGGGCCGCCGCCCGATCATCAGGTGGATGCCTTCCGGCTTGCCGGCGTTGTTGTCGTTGAGCATCAGCTTGGGTTCCTTGGTCAGGAAGGGCTTGCCGTCCTTCGCATAACCGTATTTCGTTCCGCCGGCGGTGCCGATCACCTGCTCGGGCGGGATGCCATAAACAGCTTCAGAGTACGTACGTACGAAATCCTGGCCACCGCCGGTGACGATATAGGTCTTGTAGCCGTTGGCGCGCAGGTACTTCAACACCTCCTGCATCGGCAGGTAAGTTAGTTCGGTAAAGGGCTTCTTCCACCGCGGGTCCTTCGGCTCGGCCAGCCATTTCTTGGCTTGGGCGTTAAAGGTGTCGACCGGCATGCCGGTCAGCGTGGCAGCGGCCAGCTTCTCGAGGTCGGGCAGGGTCAGCCTGGCGATGGCCGCACGGTCGCCCTTCAGAATCTCCAGCACCGTCGAGAACGGGGCGACCTTGGCCAATTCGGGCTTGGCCTTGACCAGCGCCGGCACACTCTCGAGGATGTACATCACCTGCGAGTACATCGGGTGCTCGACCCACAACGTTCCGTCCTGGTCGAAGGTGGCGATGCGCTCGGCGGGCGGCACGAAGTTAGGACTGCCCTGGGACGTGGTCGTCTGCACGAAATCGATGATCGCTCGCTTGGCCGGGCCGTCATTCCATGAAGGCAGCGGGTCGGATTGGGCGATGGCCAGGCCGCCGAACGCAATACAGGCGACCAATGCCAAGGCTCGCGCAAACGCAGTTCGATTGGTGCTGATTTTCATGACAGATCTTCTCCCGGGTTTCAAATGCAGCGGGCGACCCCGGAGGTCGCCCGCTGTACTTCAGTCAAGCGCTATCCGGCGCCTTTGGTGGTGCGCTCAGTTGCCGGTCGGCAAACCGATGTTGATCCCTTCCTTCTGGAGTTGCTCGCGCACAGACTGGAATTTCTGGAATTTGGAGAGCTCGATCGGGCCGTCGTAGCCCATGCTCTGCAGCTTGCGTGGTGGGTACTGGATGTAGGTCTTCATCAGCGCTTCGATCGCCTGGGTGATCGGGACGATTGCCCACGTGCGTTCGGTAAAATTATTCATGAACATGTCGTAGCGCTCTTGCGGATCCGCCCAAAGATCGAACACTTGAGGGACGGTAGCTACGTACTTTTGTGCCCCCTTCCAGCCCAGGTTGGTGTCGACGGCCAAGCCGCCGGTTGCCTGCCCGTTGTCGCCACGCAGGTTGAAGACGGCCTTGTAGTTGCCGACTCGTGCAGCACCCGGAGAGAGTTCGTTCTCAGTAAAGAAGAACCATTCCTTGCGCGGTGACTTGCCGCTACCGAACAGGACTGGCCGGATATCATAGCTGTCGAAGATCATCGGCTTGCCTTCGCGGTCGTTTTGCGGAAGTTTCACCCCGGCGAGCGCTGCAAACGTGGCCATGAAATCGAGCCCGCCGACAATTTCGTGATTGACCGTCCCCGGCTTGATATTTGGTCCGACGGCAATCGCAGGCACACGGTTACCGCCTTCGCGCACCGTCCCCTTGGTGCCACGGAACGGGGTATAGCCGGCATCCGGATAGACGTCCTGCCAGGCACCGTTGTCGGTGGTCCAGAAGATGTAAGTATTCTGGTCAAGGCCAAGTTGGCGAACCTTTTCGATGACGCGGCCGATCCGGGTATCGTTTTCGACAATGGAATCGGCGTATTTGCTCTTGGACAGCGACTTGTGCTGAAAGTCCGGGTGCGGCATGTTCGGCTGGTGCACCTTCATGAAGTTGACACTCATGAAGAAAGGCTTGCCCGACTTGGCTACTTTGTCGAGATGTTCGATGGTCGCCTTCTCGACGTACTCGTCGAAGAACGGGATGCCGACCACGCCGTTCGGGTAGTTGACTCCATGGATCGTCACCGGCTTTCCGGGCTCGTTCACGTATTGCCCGTTGATTTTGAATTCTTCGACGACCTTGCCGCCTGCTGTGCCAGAAAGTGCCCCCTTGGTCACCTGCTGAAACATCGCCCGCAACTCCGGATCCATGTCCGGGAACCAGGTCGGGTCGGCGTAAGTATAGGCATTGAGGTGGTAGAGCCCGACGTACTTCATTTCGTCGTAGCCCTGCGCGGTGGGTAGCGCGTAGTCGGCTTCGCCCAAGTGCCATTTCCCGGTGAAGAAGGTTTGGTAGCCACCCTGCTTGAGGACAGATGCGAGGGTCCATTCCGCCTTGGGCAGCCCACCGCCCTGGCCCTGGAAGGCGACCGTGGTCATGCCGCTGCGGTTCGGGATGCGCCCCGTCTGCACTGCGGCGCGGCCGGGCGTGCAACTCGGCTGGGCGTAGAAAGAGTGGAATGTCATGCCTTCCTTCGACAGCCGGTCAAGGCTGGGGGTCGGCATGCCGCGCCCTTCGCCGCCGCCATAAGGCCCCGAGTCACCGTAGCCGAAGTCGTCGGAAAGAATGAGGATGATGTTGGGTTGCTTGCCCGACCCGGCTGCCGGCGCGGCGGATGCCGCAGCGGCCGGAGCCGCACTCGCGGGAGCCGTAGCGGCTGGCGTAGCATCGGCAGGGGCCGCAGGAGCAGGAGCAGCCGCCGCAGGAGTAGCCGCGGCGGGAGCAGCATCCGCCGGAGCTGCAGGGGCCGCAGTAGTGGCGATAGGCGCCGCCGCCGGGGCGGCAGCCGGCTTGGCTTCTTCCTGCTTGCCACAGGCGGAAACAGCAACCGCGATCAGTGCAGCGACGAGAAGGGAGCTCGTGATTCTTTTTGTAGCTGAAGCATGCGTCAAGGCCAACCATCGTTGTTTCATGGAACTTCCCTTTTATGAGTCATGGCAGTAATTCGGTGGCGGTTCTGAAGGTATTGCTCGCACGGACACCATCAGTGTGCCGAAAATCAAAGCAAACGCGGAAAAATATAGCACTTGGCAACGTTTATTGGAAATAAGCAATAGCCCATGATTTGATAACATAAAGGTAATCATGATTACCCAACGCCGCCTTCAACACCTCCTCGCTCTCGTCGAGCACGCGCATTTCGGGCGCGCCGCCAAGGCTCTCGAGATCTCGCAGCCAGCGCTCACCAAGAGCATCCAGGCGCTGGAGTCCGAACTGGGTGTAAGGCTCATCGACCGCAAGCACGGAGTGGTTGGCCCGACCGTATTCGGGGAACTGGTCATCCAGCGCAGCAAGCGAATGCTCACCGAGGAAGATGAACTGCGGCGCGAGCTTGCCCTTCTCGCGGGTCTCGAGACCGGATCGTTGAAGCTCGCGCTCGGTCCTTATCCGAGCGTCACGTCCGGCTATGCAGCGATCGCGCGCCTGCTCGCGCGTCATCCCAAGGTCGGCATCGCGGTGCACGTGGCGGGCTGGCGTGAGGTCGCCAGCCGCGTGCTGGCCCGGACGGTCGATCTCGGCATTGCCGAAATCAGCAGCGTCGAGAACGACGCGCAGTTTGAAACGGAACGCCTGCCCCCTTACCTCGGCCGCTTCTTCTGCCGGTCGGGGCATCCGCTGCTTGATGGCAATCCGCTGACGCCTCAACGGTTGCTTGCCTATCCGTGGATCGCCACCAGGCTGCCTCCCCGGGTTGCCGGCGGACTGCCCAGGCCGCTCGGGGCGGCAGGGGCGATTGATTCGTCCAATGGCGACTTCGTGCCGGCGGTCGAGATCGATGTGCCGATGCAACTCGGCACATTGCTGGCCGGCAGTGACGTGCTGACCGTCGCTACGCTGGCGCTCATGGAACGTGAACTGCGGTCGGGCGAGGTCGTCGTGGTGCCGATGAAGATTCCGTCCCTCCAGGTGGGTTACGGGTTCATTTACCTGAAGGATCGTTCGCTGGCGCCGGCTGCGCTGGCCTACATGGTGGAGGTGCGGGCCATGGAGGCGGAGTTCGTGGAGCGGGAAGCGGCGCTCGCCGCCGAGTTCGGGCTCATTTAACGTTCTTGCGAACGTCAGCAAGCTGCCGGACTAACCGTTCTCGCCGATACTCGAACCCGCCCGCCTCCTTGGCGGCTCCGGCCATCCAGGAATCACCGGACCGACTTGGGCGAGGAACGTCTGCGCATCGGCGGGCTTCCGAGACGATTCCCGGTTTCGGCGGTGGCGCCTGAAAGCGCTGGCGACCCGGCCCGGGAAATCATGGCCAGGTCGCGACAATCTGGACGTTTGCGAATTGCCTTCCGGAATCGTTCGCTTTGTTTGATAATTCACGACATCAGCGTTTTTCAGGTGCTTTCATGTCCGGCGAGGATTCGGCACATTTTCCGGCGGTCAGTAACTTCGGCAATATTCACGATGGCTGTGTGCGTGTCCAGCCGATCATGCATATCGCCCGGACGATCAGCGAGTTGGGTGCCGACCCGGGGCAGGTTTTTGCCGACACGGGTATTCTGGCGGAACTGTTCGACAGTCCAGAGAACACGATTTCGTTTCAGGCGCTCGGCACACTGATCGAAAATTGCGTGGCTGCCACCGGGTGCCCGCATTTCGGGCTGCTGCTCGGCGCGGGCGCCGCCGGCAATCCGCTGGGGATGCTGGGCGAGGTCATGCAGGAATGTGCCGATGTCGGGACGGCCATCGCCTACGCCCAGCAGAATCTGCACCTGCATGATCGCGGCGCGATGGCGACCCGTTTCGTCGACGGCAAGGTCGCATCGCTCGGCTACATTCTGTTCGATGCCCAGGGCACTACCGCCGACCAGATCTATGACGGGGCGATGGCCATCGCCATGGGCCTGATGCGCACCCTGTGCGGCCCCAAATGGAAACCGGCGGCGGTTTTGCTGCCGCACCGCCGGCCGCATGATGCGGCGCCTTTCAGGAAAGTCTTTGGCTGCATGCCGCATTTCAACGCCGAGCAGGCGGCGCTGCTCTTTCCCGTCGAGGATCTCGAGCGGCCAATTGCCGGTGCAGATCCGGGAAAATATGCAGCGAGATCTAAGTTTTTCCGAACAGGTGCTGCGCGCTGTCCGCGGGCTGGTGGCGGTGCGAAAATGTTCGCTCGACGCGGTTGCCGCCCAGTTTTCGATGAATCGGCGGCGCATGAACCGGATGCTCGAACGTGAAGGAATGACCTATCATCAGATAATGCAGAAGGTGCTGCGCAGCTTTGCCGAACGCCTGATGCTCGATACCGACATGACGCTGGGCAGGATTTCGGCGGTGCTCGACTACTCCGACGCCAGCGCATTTACCCGCGCCTTTCGCAACTGGCATGGTTGTTCACCCCGCGAGTGGCGGCATCGACATCCATCGAGCGCGGATGTTGCCCAGCGCCCGCTCGGGCGCTCATAGCTGAAAGCTGCTGCCCGTCGCGCCCGGCTCAGGCTGCCTGCTCTGCCGGCATGGC
>JAGTRV010000188.1 GCA_018262245.1 Pseudomonadota bacterium
ATACTATTATTTGACCAAGCCTTACGAGCCCGAAGCGCTGATTTCCATCTTCCGGGCCGCCATGGAGGATAGGCGGGGACGCAGTCAGCTACGCAGCCGTGCAGCTCGTCTGGAAGAGACCCAGAAGCTGATTCAGAGTGTCGAATACCGCTTTGTGACGCTGGAGGATGTCAGTTGCCTGGTCCCGGTGCTGGCCAGCATGTGCCCGGTGCCGGATGTCGCTGCACCCGGTTTGTCCGATTTGATGGTCAATGCGGTCGAGCACGGCAATCTGGGGGTGACCTATCAGGAAAAGTCACTGCTGAAGTGGGAGGGGGACTGGGAGGAAGAAATCAGACGTCGCCTTGCCCTGCCACAGTTCCGCGATCGTTTTGCCACGGTCAGGGTCGAGCGTAATGCCGACAGTGTCGCATTTACCATTACCGATCAGGGCGATGGGTTTGAATGGAACAAATTCCTGAGCTTCGACCCGGATCGTGCGTTCGACCCGAACGGTCGAGGTATCGCCATGGCCAAGATGATGAGTTTCTCGGCGCTCGACTACCAGGGGCGCGGCAACATCGTCGTTGCCAAGGTCAATTGCTGACGTTTAGCGGGTAATGACCGTTGGTCGGAAGCCTAGTACGGCGCTGATTTTTTCGGCCACCCGGTCAGCGTCACCGCGGTTGGCATAAGGGCCGAGATGCAGGCGATGTATGCCGCTGCCTGGATTGACGCGCATCGTTTCGGTCAGCCAGTCGAGTTCGCGCAGCAGGTGATTTTTCAGGTTTTCGGCGTTCTCGACATTTGAGAAGGCGCCAAGCTGCAGATAAATCCCTTTTTGTATGCCCGTATCGCCGCTCATGCCCGCCATTACTGCGGTTTGGACCGGCCGTTCTTCGAGCGCCATGCGTTTGGCCAGCTGTTCGATATCGTCCCCGTTCGTGGTACTGGTGACGCGGGGCGGTGGTGTGGTCTGGGCATAGGCCATGCCGGCCAGGTCGCCTGGAATAATCGCTTCGACTTCAACCTGGCCGCTGCCGCCGTTGATTAATCCAAGTTTGTAGGCGGCAGTGTAGGAAAGGTCGATGACACGGTCGGCATGAAAAGGGCCGCGGTCGGTAATGCGGACGACCACTGATTTGCCGCTCTGTACGCTGGTTACCCGCACGTAGGAAGGCAGGGCCAGCGTGGGGTGGGCGGCGGTCATTGCGAACATGTCATAAGGTTCGCCGATCGAGGTTTTCTGGCCATGGAACTTCTTGCCATACCAGCTGGCGATACCGCGTGCCTTGTAGGGCTTGACGGTGGTGTTCGGAACATATTCCTTGCCAAGCACGACATAGGGCTTGGTCGCCGGCTTGTGCAGTGGTTCCCACTTCGGTTCGGCGTCGGGAATGTCATCGAGGCCGTCCGGAATGTCTTCTGCCGGGCCGTCATCCTTGTAGAAACCACCACCCCGTTTGAGGACGGCTGTCGGCTTCCTGGTCGGCGTCGGCGACTTTGAAACAGATCCTTTTTGCCCGTCAACCGTTGTGTCGCGAATCGGACTGGGGCCGCCACAGGCGGCAAGCAGCAGCGCAAGACTCAACGGGGCGACAAAACGACTCATTTCTTGACCAGCATCCGGTGGGTATGGATCGACATCAGAATCCCAATGCCAAGGAAGAGTGTAACCAAAGCCGTGCCACCGTAGCTCATGAAGGGCAGCGGGACACCGACGACGGGCAGGATGCCGCTGACCATGCCCATGTTGATAAAGGCGTAGGTAAAGAAGCCAAGGGTGATGGCGCCGGCCAGAAGGCGTGTGAATAGCGTCGGGGCCGCCGAGGCGATGATCAGGCCGCGGCCGATGAGCAGGGTGTAGAGGAAAACCAGCGTCGCGTTGCCGATCAGCCCCCATTCCTCGGAATAGACGGCGAAGATGAAGTCGGTATGCTTTTCCGGGATGAATTCGAGATGCGTCTGCGTACCATTCAAGTAGCCTTTGCCAATGGCGCCGCCAGAACCGATGGCGATGGTGGCCTGGATGATGTGATAGCCAGCACCCAGTGGGTCGGTGGTCGGGTCGAGCAGGGTCAGGATGCGTTTACGTTGATAGTCGTGCATCATGCTCCAGATCAGGGGAGCGGCAGACCCGGCGGCGATGACCAGGCCGGCGATGACTTTCCATGGCAGGCCGGCAAAGAAGATCACGTAGAAGCCGGCAGCACCGACGAGTAAGGCAGTGCCGAGGTCGGGTTGCTTGGCGATCAGGGCAAAAGGGATGAGCAGCAAAAGACCTGCGCCAATGTAGTGCTTGAACCTGAGGGTTGCTTCATATTTCTGGAAATACCAGGCCAGCATCAGCGGCATGGCAATCTTCATGATTTCTGATGGCTGGATGCGTGTGAAGCCAAGTGGTAGCCAGCGCTTGGCACCATTGACCTTGATCCCGAACAGGAAGACGGCGACAAGCAGCACAACGCCCAGGACGTAGAGCGGAATGGCAAAGCGCATCAGTTTCTGGGGCGGTAGTCGGGAAACGAACCACATGATGGTCATGGCCACGCCCATGTTGCCCAACTGGGAGAGCACTCGCTGGTTGCCGTCGAAGGTCGCGGAATAGACGGTGGCGAGGCCGACCGCCATGATGGTCAGCGTGATGAAGAGCAGCGGAAAGTCGATGTGGGCGATCAACTGCTGCCAACTGCGGCGGAGGGTGCCAACGATGTCGATCATTCCTCGCTATCCTCTTCGATGGCGGCTGGGTCATCTTTGGCGGCACCGCCCGGCAGCTTGCCGAGCAGATAGTAGTCAATGACCATGCGGGCGATAGGCGCGGCTGACTGGGCGCCGAAGCCGCCGTTCTCAACCAGTACAGCCAAGGCGATTTTCGGTTTGTCGGCCGGGGCATAGGCGATGAACAGCGCGTGGTCGCGCAGTTCTTTTTTCATGCCGCCTTCTTTGTACTGGGCACCCTTTAGCGAGAAGACCTGCGCCGTGCCGGTCTTGCCGGCTGATTCGTAAGGTGCGCCGGCAAAGGCCCGGGCGCCTGTGCCTTCCTTGTTCACGCCAACCATGGCGCGGCGGATGACATCGATATTCTGCGGCCTGAGATTGAGGTCGCGGATTGGCTTTGGTTCGACCTGCCGCTTTTCGCCCGTCTTGGTGTCTATGATGTAATGCACCAGGTGCGGCCGGAACATTACGCCATTGTTGGCGATAGTCGCGGTGGCCTGGGCCAGCTGGATCGGCGTGTAAGCGTTGTAGCCCTGGCCGATGCCGATCGAGATCGTCTCGCCGGCATACCATCTCTGCTGTTCAGGCTTTTTGAAACGTTGCTTCTTCCACTCCTGCGAGGGCAGGACGCCTTTGGATTCACCGGAATCATCCTTGCCGAGATCGACGCCGGTGCGCTGGCCGAGGCCAAGCGAGCCCATGAACTTGGCGATGTTGTCGATCCCCATGTCGTTGGCCAGCATGTAATAGTAGGTGTCGCAGGAATGGACGATGGATTTGTACATGTCCACGCTCCCGTGGCCGCCCTTCTTGTCGTCGCGGAACTGGTGATTGCCGAAGTTGAAATAGCCGGGGTCGTTGATTGTTTGATTCGGCGTGCGCTTGCCCATTTCCAGCGCAGCCAGGGCAAGGAAGGGCTTGAAAGTCGAGCCCGGCGGATAGGCACCGTTGATCGCTCGATTGACCATCGGCTTGCTGGGGTGCTCGTTCAGTTCCTTCCAGTTGTCCGGTGTAATACCGTCGACGAACAGGTTTGGGTCGTAGGTCGGATTGGAGACGAGCGCGAGAATGCCGCCGGTTGACGGGTCGATGGCCACAAGTGAGCCTTTGCGCTCGCCGAAGGCTAGCTCGGTGATTTCCTGCAATTTGGCATCGAGCGTCAGTGCCAGGTTATTGCCGGAAACCGGGGGAATCCGCTTCAGGCTGCGCAGGGCCCGGCCACCGGCATCGATTTCGACTTCCTCGTAGCCGGTCTCGCCGTGCAGTTCAAATTCGTAATGCTGTTCGAGGCCTGTCTTGCCGACGTGATCGGTGCCCTTGTAATTGGCTTGCTTTTCCGACTCCTCGATCCATTTCAGGTCGCGTTCGGTGATTCGCCCAATGTAGCCAATGGCGTGCGAGGCGATGTTGGCCAACGGGTATTGCCGGAACAGTCGGGCTTTGACCTCTACGCCGGGGAAACGATAGCGGTGTGCCGCAAACTTGGCGACTTCGCCATCGGTCAGGCGGGTGCGGATGGGGATCGATTCGAAATTCTTGGCTTCGTCGAGCAGGCGCTTGAAGCGCTTGCGGTCCTTAGGCTGGATATCGATGACTTCTGCCAACGAATCAATGGTTGCCTCGAGGTCACCGGCTTGCGATGGCGTGATTTCCAGTGTGAAGGCTGAATAGTTGTGGGCCAGCACGACACCGTTGCGGTCGGTGATGACGCCACGGTTGGGCACAATGGGGATCAGCGCAATACGGTTGTCTTCGGCGCGGGTCTGGTAAAAGTCGTGCTGGATGACCTGTAGCCAGACGAAGCGGCCGATCAGCACGCCAAAGGCCAGCAGGACGGTTACCGCCGCAAAACCGATCCGAAACCGAAACCGGTCGAGATCGGCTTCCGGATTGTTGAAATCACCCACGTGCAGCCTGCCTTAGCATCAAATCGGGCGGTTGGGGTCTTGCTCGACCGGCCGGTACTGCGGCAGGAGCAGGATGAAGGTGGCGGGAATCCAGAGCAGCGTAGCGATCATCGGACCCACGAAATAGCCCCAGCCGGGGAAGTCGGCGCCCACGGCAAGGCGCATCAAGGCCTGCAATACCTGCGCCGCGAGTAAGAGTGGCATGATCTGCAGGGCCTGCTGGACGAGCGGGAACCAGAGGATGCGCCGTGACAGCGAGGCTGCGGTGTAGGCCAGTATCACGTAGGCGAAGCAATGCTGGCCAAGCACCGCGCCATCGGCGACATCCATCAGCAGACCGAGTGCGAAGCCCCAGCCCATGCCGACCTTGCGGAACTCTCGAACGCTCCAGAAACACAGGACCAGTGCAATCCAGTCCGGCATCCCTGGCCAGTGTGCCGTTGGCAGGAAGTTGAGGAGCGCGGCGGTGATCAGGCTGAAGAATATGAACCAAGGCCGGACCGGCAACAGAATGCGGGATGAGGAAAAGGTTGGTTGCATCAGTGTTCTTTTCCAGCGGTTTTCTTTTTCTTGCGCAGGCTTGGTTTGTCGGAACTGCCCGGGCGTCCGGATGACTCTGGCGGTGCCGGCGGCAGCGCCTTGCGCGGGTCAAGCACCATCACTTCGCCAAAATTTTCGACGCCAGCAATGGGTACGCAGAAGATACGGGCGAAGGAATAGGCGCTGTCGCGCTCGATATTGACGACCTTGGCGACCGGGAAGCCGGCCAAGTAGATGCCGTCCAGTCCGGAGGTGACCAGAACATCGCCAATCTGGATGTCGGCATTGGCGGGCATGTAACGCAATTCCAGCTGGCCGTTGCCGAGGCCGAAAACGACTGAGCGCTGGCCACTACGCACAACCTGGACCGGCACGACCTGATCCTTGTCGGTAATCAGGGTGATTTCAGCCGAGAACGGGAAAACGCGGGTAACCTGACCGACTACCCCGGCCTCATCAATGGCGGGTTGCCCGGCGACAATGCCAGCCTGCTGGCCTTTGTCCACAATGACCTTGCGCGAGAACGGGTCGCGGGCAGTGTAGAGAATCTGGGTAACCTGACCGTTGGCCTTTTCGCGTTCCTTGACCGCCAGCAGCTTGCGCAACCGCTCATTCTCAACTTCGAGTTGGGCCAGGCGCTGCAGATTGGGGGCGGTTGTCAGCTGATTATGCTTCAGCTCGCCATTTTCTAGTTGCAGGGCGCGCAGGCCTTGCAGATAGCTGGCCGCGTAGTCGACCAGGCTACCCGGTGTCTGGGCAACGCGCTGCACCGGGTCGATGACCAGGGCGATACTCTGGCGCAGTAATTCAAGGCTCTTGAAGCGCAGGTCGAGCACAAAAATCGCCAATGAAACGGCGATGTAGAAAGTCAGAAGGGCCAGCGGTGCTGGCCCTCGCTTGAAGAACGGTGGAGGCGCGTGGTCGATGCCGGCCATCGTTCAATCCTGCCTTGCTGCGATCAAGGTTTAGTCCGAGGCAAAAATGCTGCCCAGCTTGTCCATCTTTTCCAGTGCCATGCCGCAACCGCGGGCAACACAGGTCAGGGGCTCATCGGCAACGATCACAGGAAGGCCGGTTTCTTCCATCAGCAGACGGTCGAGGTCGCGCAACAGGGCGCCGCCACCGGTCAGGACCATGCCCTTTTCGGCGATGTCGGCACCGAGTTCG
>JAGTRV010000009.1 GCA_018262245.1 Pseudomonadota bacterium
GCACTGATGCAGCAGACCATCATGGTCATGCATGGCAAGACTGAAAATTAAACCTAGAACGGAGACAAACCACATGAATATTCCCAGCCTCGACTTCGGCCTCGGCGAAGACATCAACCTGCTGCGCGATGCGGTGAAGGCCTTTGCCGATGCCGAAATCGCGCCGCGCGCGGCGGAAATCGACCGCGCTAACGAATTCCCGGCCGACCTCTGGAAGAAATTCGGCGACATGGGCCTGCTCGGCATGACCGCGGGCGAGGAATACGGTGGCACCAACATGGGCTACCTGGCCCACATCGTGGCACTGGAGGAAATCTCCCGCGCTTCGGCCTCGGTCGGCCTGTCCTACGGCGCCCACTCGAATCTGTGCGTTAACCAGATCCGCCGCAACGGCAGCGAAGCCCAGCGCCAGAAATACCTGCCCAAGCTGATCTCCGGCGAACACGTCGGCGCCTTGGCCATGTCCGAGCCGAATGCAGGGTCCGACGTCGTCTCGATGAAGCTGAAGGCTGAGAAGAAGGGCGACCGTTACGTCCTGAACGGTTCCAAGATGTGGATTACCAACGGCGGCGATGCCGACACACTGGTGGTTTACGCCAAGACCGACCTCAACGCCGGGGCCAAGGGGATGACCGCCTTCATCGTCGAAAAGGGCATGAAAGGCTTGACCCACGGCACGCACCTCGACAAGCTCGGCATGCGCGGCTCGAATACCTTCCCGCTGTTCTTCGACGATTGCGAAGTGCCGGAAGAAAACGTGCTGGGCGGTGTCGGCAACGGCACCAAGGTGCTGATGTCCGGCCTCGACTACGAACGGGCGGTCCTCTGTGGAGGCCCGCTCGGCATCATGGCCGCCTGCATGGATGTCGTCGTACCTTACCTGCACGAGCGCAAGCAGTTCGGCCAGGCCATCGGCGAATTCCAGCTGATGCAGGGCAAGGTCGCCGACCTCTATTCGACCTGGCAGGCTACCCGCGCCTACGTCTATGCCGTCGGCCGGGCCTGTGATGCGACGGACCATTCCCGCACCCTGCGCAAGGATGCCGCCGGCGCCATTCTCTACTCGGCTGAAAAGGCGACCTGGATGGCCGGCGAAGCGATCCAGACGCTGGGTGGCGTCGGCTACACCAACGAGTATCCAACCGGCCGCTTGTGGCGAGATGCCAAGCTCTATGAGATCGGGGCAGGCACCTCGGAAATCCGTAGAATGCTGATTGGTCGCGAACTCTTCGCTGAAACCGCATAACACGCTCCTGCCGGCGCTCCGGACAGGAGCGCCGCAACATGGAGCTAAACAGCATGACCGTTACCCTACGCACCCTCACCGCCAACGATACCGAAGCCCTGGAGCAGGTTCGCCAGTACTTCCGCAACTATGCGGCCTGGCTGGGCGTCGACCTGTCGTACCAGAACTTCGATCAGGAAATGGCCTCGCTGCCCGGCACCTATGTCGCACCGCAGGGCCGCCTGTTCTTTGCCGAAGTGGATGGTCGCCCGGCCGGCTGTGTCGGCGTTCGCCCGCTGCCGGACAGCGATGGTGTCTGCGAAATGAAGCGCCTCTATGTCGATCCGGCCGAACGCGGCCACGGGATCGGTGCCGCGCTGGCGCTGGCCGCGATCAAGGCGGCCAAGGAAATCGGTTTCCGCAAGCTGATGATCGACACCCTGCCCAACATGCGTATGGCCGTGAAGCTCTACCGCGAACTGGGCTTCACCGAAGCACCGAACTATTACCAGACGCCAGTCGAAGGCACGATGTTCCTCGCCCTTGATCTGGAAAACTGGTCGGAAGAAGAAATCCGCAGCGAAAACCTGTCGCACCTGTTCGACTTCAACCGCGCCTGGGCCCGCCAGATGCAGGAAGTCGACCCAACCTACTTCGACCGCCTGTCCCACCTGCAGACCCCGGAATTCCTGTGGATCGGCTGCTCCGATTCGCGCGTCCCGGCCAACCAGATCGTCGGCCTGCTACCGGGCGAGGTCTTCGTCCATCGCAACGTTGCCAATGTCGTCGTCCATACCGACCTCAACTGCCTGTCGGTGATCCAGTACGCGGTCGATGTGCTGAAGGTCAAGCACATCATGGTCGTCGGCCATTACGGCTGCGGCGGCGTCGGCGCGGCTTTGCAACGGGACCGGGTCGGCATCGTCGACCTCTGGCTGCGTCACGTTCATGACGTGCATAACAAGCATCTGGCCAACGTCAACAGTCTGCCGGAAGCGCAACGCCACGACCGCCTTTGCGAGCTGAACGTACTGGAGCAGGTGGTCAATGTCTGCCACAACCCGGTCGTCCAGGATGCCTGGAGCCGCGGCCAGCAACTGACCGTCCACGGCTGGGTTTACGGCCTGAAAGACGGCCTGATCCACGACCTCGGCATCACGATCGATTGCCCACAGGATTTGCCTTCCCGCTACGACGCCGCACTCAAAGCGTTGGACGCCTAGTTACAACAACCACTCAGGAGAAATCAGCATGAATGACCCGATCGTTATCGTTTCCGCCGCCCGTACCGCCATGGGCGCCTTTCAGGGCGGCTTTGCCGGCCTGACCGCCGCCAATCTCGGCGCCGTGGCCATCAAGGCCGCTGTCGAGCGCGCCGGCATCGACGCCAACCTGATCGAAGAAGTGCTGATGGGCTGCGTGCTGCAAGCCGGCCAGGGCCAGGCTCCGGCCCGCCAGGCCGCACTGCAGGCCGGCCTGCCCCTCTCCGCCGGTTGCGCCACCATCCACAAGGTTTGCGGTTCGGCCATGAAGGCGACCATGCTCGGCCACGACGGCATTCTGGCCGGTTCCTACGGTGCGGCCGTGGTGGGCGGCATGGAGTCGATGACCAATGCCCCCTACCTGCTGCCCAAGGCCCGCGGCGGTTACCGCCTCGGTCACGGCCAGCTGATGGACCACATGTTCCTCGACGGCTTGGAAGACTCCTACGGCAAGGAAACCCGCGGCCGCCTGATGGGCACCTTTGCCGAAGAATGCGCTGCCAGCTACGGCTTCACCCGCGAAGCGCAGGATGAATTTGCTGTCCGCTCGACGACCCGCGCCATCGAAGCCAGCAACAACGGCAGCTTCGCCTGGGAAATCGCCCCGACCACCGTCGCCGGCCGCAAAGGCGACGTCGTGATCGACAAGGACGAAGGCCCGTTTGCCGTCAATGTCGAAAAAATCCCGACCCTGAAGCCGGCTTTCAAGAAAGATGGCACGGTCACCGCCGCCAACTCCTCGTCGATTTCCGACGGCGCCGCCGCGATGGTGCTGATGCGTCAATCGCAAGCCGCCAAGCTCGGCCTGCAGCCGATTGCCCGCATCGTCGGCCATACCACCCATGCCGGTACGCCCGCCCTGTTCCCGTCCGCTCCGGTCGGTGCCATGCAGAAGCTGTTCGCCAAGACCGGCTGGACCGCTGAGTCGGTCGATCTGTATGAAATCAACGAAGCCTTCGCTGTCGTTACCATGGCCTCGCTGCACGACCTCAAGCTCGACCCGGCCAAGGTCAACATCCACGGCGGCGCCTGCGCGCTGGGCCACCCGATCGGCGCTTCCGGCGCCCGCATCGTCGTCACGCTGTTGGGCGCCCTGAAGAAGTACGGCAAGAAGCGTGGCGTGGCCAGCCTGTGCATCGGCGGCGGCGAAGCAACGGCACTCGCGGTGGAAATGCTGTAATTGCCGCAAAAGGGCCATTCGCTCACTTACGCCAAACTGGTCGCTGCGATGTTTTTTTGGGGAGGCACCTGGATTGCCGGGCGCATCATCGCGCAGGAGCTATCGGCGCCGCTGGCTGTCGCCTCGATTCGCTTCGTGGTGACGGCGCTGGCGCTGGCCGGTTTCGCGCTACTCACGGGCAAAGGCGCTCCGGCGCCGAAAACTGCCCGTGAGTGGGGCGTGGTGAGCGGTTTGGGCTTTTTCGGCATCTTCCTTTACGGCCTGTGCTTCTTCTTCGGCCTGCAGCACATCACGGCCGGGCGCGGCGCGCTGGTCGTGGCGCTCAACCCGGTCGTCATTGTGCTGGCCGCCTGGCTGTTCGGGCATGAACGGATGAACCGGCGCAAGGCGCTGGGTAGCGCCATTGCCCTGGCCGGCTGCCTGACGGTGATCGGCAATGGCAATCCGCTGGCGCTGGTCGAAGGCACGGTCGGCATTGGCGAGTGGCTGATCGTCGGTTGCGTGATGAGCTGGACGGCCTACACCTTCATCGGCCGGATGGCGACCAGGACGCTGTCACCGCTGGCCACGACGCTCTACGCCAGCCTGATCGGCGCCCTGCTGCTTGGGGTGGCCGCACTGGTCCAGGGCGATATCGAACCGGCCAGCTGGTCTTGGCGGGTGTGGACCGGCCTGTTTTTCCTTGCCATTTTCGGCACCGCCATCGCCTACACCTGGTTCACCGAAGCGGTGCACACGCTGGGCGCGGGGCATGCCTCGGTATTCATCAATCTGGTCCCCGTCTTTGCCGTACTGCAGGCGGCGCTGCTGCTCGACGAGCGCCTTGGCCTGCCCGTGCTGTTCGGCGGCCTGCTGGTCATCGCCGGTGTCTGGCTGACCACGAAACAAAAGATTTCTTTGGAGATAAGCAAATGATTCTGACCCAAGAACAAGAAATGATCCGTGACTCGATGCGCGCCTTCGCGCAGGAGCGCCTCGCCCCCTTCGCCGCCGAATGGGACAAGAACCATACCTTTCCGGCCGAGGCCCTGAAGGAACTCGGCGAACTGGGCGCCATGGGCATGGTTGTGCCCGAGGAATGGGGCGGCGCCGGCATGGATTACATGTCGCTGGTGCTGACGCTGGAAGAAATCGCGGCCGGCGACGGCGCCACCTCGACCATCGTCTCGGTCCAGAATTCGCTGGCCTGCGGCATTACTGCCAAGTACGGCACCGACGCGCAGAAGGAAGAATGGCTGAAGCCGCTGGCCCGTGGCGAAAAACTGGGCTGTTTCTGCCTGACCGAGCCACATACCGGCTCCGACGCCGCCGCGATCACCACGCGCGCCGACCGCGATGGCGACCATTTCGTGCTGAACGGCGTCAAGCAGTTCATCACCACTGGCAAATACGCCCACATGGCCATCGTCTTTGCCGTCACCGACAAAGCCGCCGGCAAAAAGGGCATTTCCTGCTTCCTGATCCCGACCGATACCAAGGGCTTCATCGTCGGTCGCACCGAGGACAAGATGGGCCAGCACGCGTCCGACACCGTACAGATCATTTTTGAAGACTGTCGTGTGCCGGCTTCCGCCCTGCTCGGCAAGGAAGGCGAAGGCTACAAGATCGCCCTGTCCAATCTCGAAGCCGGCCGGATCGGCATCGCTTCGCAAAGCATCGGCATGGCCCGCGCCGCGTTTGAAGCGGCGGTGCGTTACGCCAAGGAACGGGTCACCTTCGGCGTGCCGATCATCGAGCACCAGGCGGTCAACTTCCGCCTTGCCGACATGAACACCTTGCTCGACGCTGCCCGCCTGATGGTCTGGCGCGCCGCGATGCTCAAGGATGCCGGGAAGCCCTGCCTGAAGGAAGCCTCGATGGCCAAGATGTTCGCCTCCGAGGCTGCCGAGAAGATCGCTTCCGACGCCATCCAGATCCACGGCGGGGTCGGTTACACCAGTGATTTCCCGGTTGAACGCATCTATCGTGATGTCCGCATCTGCCAGATCTATGAGGGCGCCAACGACATCCAGCGTCTGGTCATCGGCCGAAGCATCGCTGCCGAGTAAGCCACAAACCGGCGGCCGCTGCCAACAGAGAAGGAGACAAGACATGACCGATAGCGACAAGAACCCGATCGATTTCTGGTTCGATTTTTCCAGCCCCTACGGCTACCTGATGAGCGAGAAGATCGATGCCATGGCGGCCAAATTTGGCCGCAAGGTGCGCTGGCACCCTGTGCTGCTCGGCGTCATTTTCCAGGCCACCGGCTCGCGTCCGCCGGCTGACGGCGTCAGCAGCAAGGGCAAGTACATGCTGCACGACTTCCATCGTTCAGCGCGCCACATGGGCATTCCGTACAACCCGCCGAGCCACTTCCCGCTGCCGACGCAGAACGCCGCCCGCGCCTACTACTGGCTGCACGGTCAGGACTGCGCGCAGGCCCGTCAGTTCGCCCATGCCGTCTATCGCGCCTTCTTCGTCGACGACCTTGATATTTCCTCTCCGGACACCGTGCTGGACATTGCAGCCAAGCTTGGCATCGACCGCGAACAACTGGCCACCGCATTGCAGGCGCCCGAGATCAAGGCCCGCCTCAAGGACGAATGCGACAAGGCGCTGGCCGCCGGCGTCTTCGGTTCGCCACACGTGATCATCGACGGCGAAGCCTTCTTCGGCGCCGACCGTCTGCCGCAGATCGAACACTGGCTGGAAACGGGCGGTTTTTAAGCAAGGTTTTCCGGGACAAACATGAAACGAATCTGCGTCTTCTGCGGCTCCAATGTCGGCCACAACCCGCTCTACCGCGCCGAGGCGGAAAAGCTCGGCCGGCTGCTGGCTGCGCGCGGCATCGAGCTGGTCTATGGCGCCGGCAACATCGGGCTGATGGGCGCGGTGGCCGATGCCTGCCTGGAAGCGGGCGGGACGGTCATCGGCGTCATTCCGGAAGCGCTGATGGGCAAGGAAGTCGCTGGCCGTGCCGTCGATCACCGGGCCCTGACGCGGATCGAAGTCGTCGATTCGATGCACACCCGCAAGGCCCGCATGGCCGAGTTGTCCGATGGCTTCATCGCCCTGCCCGGCGGCTTCGGCACCTTCGAAGAATTCTGCGAAATCCTGACCTGGGGCCAGCTCGGCTTCCACGTCAAGCCGATGGGCCTGCTCAACGTCAATGGCTTCTACGACCCGCTGCTTGGTCTGTTCGACCATGCGGTGCAGGAAGGCTTCCTACGCGCCCAGAACCGGGCGATGGCGCTGGCCGACACCGATATCGAACACCTGCTCGACGCGATGGCCGCCTACCGGCCAGAGCCCGTCAGCAAATGGCTCAAAGAGGAAAAGCAGTTGTAGCGCTTTTCAGGAAATCAGAAATTCAGGCAAACGGAAACAAATAAAAGCGAGGAGACATGACCGTACTGAAAACCCAACTCAATCCGCGAAGCGCCGACTTTCAGGCCAACGCGGACGCCATGCGGACGGTAGTTGCCGACCTGCATGAAAAGGTCGACAAGATTGCCCTCGGTGGCCCGGAAGCTGCCCGCCAGAAACATCTGGCGCGCGGCAAGCTGCTGCCCCGCGAGCGGGTCAGTGGCCTGCTCGATCCTGGCACGCCCTTCCTCGAAATCGGCCAGTTCGCTGCTTACGGCATGTACGGCGGCGATGTGCCGGCCGCCTCGGTGATCGCCGGCATCGGCCGCGTCCATGGGGTTGAGTGCATGGTCGTCGCCAACGATGCGACCGTGAAGGGCGGCACCTACTACCCGCTGACGGTGAAAAAACACCTGCGGGCACAGGAAATTGCGCTCGAAAACCACCTGCCCTGCGTCTATCTGGTCGACTCCGGCGGCGCCTTCCTGCCCATGCAGGACGAGGTCTTCCCGGACAAGGAGCACTTCGGCCGCATCTTCTTCAACCAGGCCAATCTGTCGGCCAAGGGCATCCCGCAGATCGCCGCGGTGATGGGCTCGTGCACCGCTGGTGGCGCCTACGTGCCGGCGATGTGCGACGAGTCGATCATCGTCAAGAACCAGGGCACGATCTTCCTCGGTGGCCCACCGCTGGTCAAGGCGGCGACTGGCGAAGTCGTCTCGGCCGAAGATCTGGGCGGCGCTGACGTCCATACCCGCATTTCCGGCGTCGTCGACCACCTGGCCGAGAACGATGCCCATGCGCTGGCCATCGCCCGCCGCATCATCAAGGACCTGAACTGGAAGAAGCAGCCGCCGGTCACCCTGACCGCCCCGGCCGAGCCGCTCTATTCGGCCGATGAGCTGTACGGCGTGATCCCGACCGACAGCAAGAAGCCTTTCGACGTGCGCGAAATCATCGGTCGCATCGTCGATGGCTCCGATTTCGACGAATTCAAGGCCCGTTACGGCACAACCCTGGTCTGCGGCTTTGCCCGCATCTACGGCTACCCGGTCGGCATCGTCGCCAACAACGGCATCCTGTTCAGCGAATCGGCCCTCAAAGGCGCCCACTTCATCGAACTCTGCGCCCAGCGCGGCATTCCACTGGTTTTCCTGCAGAACATCACCGGATTCATGGTCGGCCGCAAGTACGAAAACGGCGGTATCGCGCGCGACGGCGCCAAGATGGTCACTGCCGTCGCCACCGCCAAGGTGCCGAAATTCACCGTGGTGATTGGCGGCTCGTTCGGTGCCGGCAACTACGGCATGTGCGGCCGCGCCTACTCGCCGCGTTTCCTGTGGATGTGGCCGAACGCCCGCATCTCGGTGATGGGCGGCGAACAGGCCGCCGGCGTGCTGGCCACCGTCAAGCGCGACGGCATGGAAGCGACCGGCAAGAGCTGGAGCGCCGAGGAAGAAGCGGCCTTCAAGGCGCCAATCCGCGAACAGTACGAGACGCAGGGCCACCCCTACTACGCCTCGGCCCGCCTGTGGGACGACGGCATCATCGATCCGGCCGATACCCGCCGGGTGCTGGGTTTGGGACTGTCGGCCTCGATGAATGCACCGGCCGAAGAAACGAAGTTCGGCATCTTCCGGATGTAAGCGATGTACCTGCCCAAGCACTTCGCGGAAACCGAGATTGGCACCCTGCACGCGCTGATGCGCGAGTATCCGCTCGCCACGCTGGTCAGTCATGGCCCGGATGGTCTGAACGCCAATCACATCCCGCTGCATCTGGATGCTGACGCCAGCCCGAACGGAACCCTGCAAGGCCATATCGCCCGAGCCAATCCGCTGGCCAAGGCATCGGCCGTCGACGGTGAAATTCTGGTCATTTTCCAGGGGCCGGAGGGTTATATCAGCCCCTCCGGCTACGCGACCAAGGCCGAGCACGGCAAGGTCGTGCCGACCTGGAACTACACGGCGGTCCATGCCTATGGCCAGCTGCGCCTGGTCGACGATGCGGACTGGGTGCTGGCCCGGGTATCCGCCCTGACCAAGGCGCACGAAGCCAGCCTGTCACAACCTTGGGCAGTCAGTGATGCGCCCGCCGATTACATTGAGAAAATGCTGGGCGCCATCGTCGGCATCGAAATCACCATCAGCCGCCTGGTCGGCAAATGGAAAGTCAGCCAGAACCAGCCGGCGGCCAATCAGGCCAGCCTGATCGCGGCGCTGGAGGGCCAGCCGATGGCCGATCTGATCCGGCAACGACAACAATAATTGGAGCGAGACATGTTCACCGCACTAGAAATCGAATTGAACGGCCCGGTCGCCACGATCTGGATGAACCGACCCGACCTGCACAACGCTTTCGACGAAACCCTGATCGCCGAACTGACGGCTGCCTGCATCGCACTGAATGAGGACGAAGACGTCCGCGTCGTCATCCTCGCCGGGCGCGGCAAGAGCTTCTCGGCCGGGGCCGACCTCAACTGGATGAAACGCGCCGCCAATAACGGTCTTGACGACAACCTGAACGACGCCCGGGCGCTGGCCAAGATGCTGCGCACGCTGGCCGAGATGAAGAAACCGACCATTGCCCGCGTCCAGGGCGCTGCCCTCGGTGGCGGCATGGGCCTGGCCGCCACCTGCGACATCGCTGTCGCTTCGAGCAAGGCGATATTCGCCACTTCGGAGGTCAAGTTCGGCATCATCCCTTCGGCCATTTCACCCTACGTGCTGCGCGCCATCGGCGCCCGCCAGGCAACCCGCTACTTCCAGTCGGCCGAACGCATCGACGCTTTCCGTGCCCGTGAGCTGGGGCTGGTCCATGAAGCCGTCAGCCCGGAAGACCTGGATGCCAAGATTCAGGAAATCGTCGCCACGCTGCTGCAAGGCGGCCCGCTCGCCCAGGCTGCCGCCAAGGACCTGATCCACGCCGTCGATAGCCGACCGATCAACGACAACCTGGTCGAGGACACCGCCCACCGCATCGCCCACCTGCGCGCCACGCCGGAAGCCCGCGAAGGCATCGCCGCCTTCCTCGACAAACGTTCGCCGAACTGGATGGGGGAATAAGCATGTTTAACAAGATCCTGATTGCGAACCGCGGAGAAATAGCCTGCCGCGTCATCAAGACCGCTCGCCGCATGGGCATCCGCACCGTGGCCGTCTATTCCGAAGCCGATGCCAACGCCCGCCATGTTCGGCTGGCCGACGAAGCCGTGCTGCTTGGCCCGGCTGCCGCCCGCGAATCCTACCTGGTCGCCGACAAGATCATCGACGCCTGCAAGCGCACCGGCGCCCAGGCAGTCCACCCCGGTTATGGCTTCCTGTCCGAAAATGCCGACTTTGCCGATGCGCTGGCAGCCAGCGGCATCGCCTTCATCGGCCCGCCGGCTTCGGCCATCCGCGCCATGGGCTCCAAGTCAGAAGCCAAGAAACTGATGGGCAGTGCCGCCGTGCCGCTCACGCCGGGCTATCACGGCGATGATCAAACCCCCGCCCTGCTCCACAAGGAAGCCGACGCCATCGGCTACCCGGTGCTGATCAAGGCGGCCGCCGGCGGTGGCGGCAAAGGCATGCGCCTGGTCGAGAAGTCGGAAGATTTCCCCGATGCGCTGGCCTCCTGCAAGCGCGAGGCGATTTCCAGCTTCGGCGACGACCATGTGCTGATCGAGAAGTACATCACCAAGCCGCGCCACATCGAAATTCAGGTCTTTGCCGACACACTGGGCAATTGCGTTTATCTGTTCGAACGCGACTGCTCCGTGCAGCGCCGCCACCAGAAGGTGCTGGAAGAAGCCCCTGCCCCCGGCATGCCGGAAGAGCGTCGCCGCCAGATGGGCGAAGCTGCGGTCGCCGCCGCCCAGGCGGTCGGTTACGTTGGTGCCGGTACAGTCGAGTTCATTGCCAACCAGGATGGCTCGTTCTATTTCATGGAAATGAACACCCGCCTGCAGGTCGAACACCCGGTCACCGAAATGATCACCGGGCAAGATCTGGTCGAATGGCAATTGCGCGTCGCCTCGGGCGAGCCGCTGCCGCTGCGCCAGGAACAGCTGCAGATTCGCGGCCATGCGCTGGAAGCCCGCATCTACGCCGAAGACGCCAGCAAGGGTTTCCTGCCGGCCACCGGCAAGCTGGTTCGCCTCGCCCCGCCGGCCGAATCGCTGAATGTCCGCGTCGATACCGGCGTCGAACAGGATGACGAGATCACGCCCTTCTACGACCCGATGATCGCCAAGCTGATCGTCTGGGACGAGCATCGCGATGCCGCACTGGCCCGCATGCGCAAGGCGCTGGCCGACTATCAGGTGGCCGGCGTCACGACCAATATCGATTTCCTGTCCCGCCTCGTCGCCTGCCCGGCCTTCGCCGGCGCCGACCTCGATACCGGCCTGATCGAACGCCAGAAGGAATTCCTCTTCCCCGAAACGCAAGCCGTGCCGCGCGATGTGCTACTGGTCGCCACGGTCGGCGAACTGCTCTGGGAACAGCACGAGGCCAAGCTGGCCGCCAGAGCCAGCGGCGATCCCTATTCCCCGTGGCATGCCCGTGACGGCTGGCGAATGAACCTGTCTTCAGCCCGCACCATCAGCTTCCGGGATGGCGAAGCGCTGGTCGACACCCAGGTCCGCTATCAGCGCGACCAGTGGCAGATCACGCTGAATGGCGAAACCACCCTGGCCCGCGGCAAGAAGCTCGACGGCGACCGCTTTGCCGTCGAATTCGACGACCGCCGCCTGATCGCCAGCGTCGTGGCTGTCGCCGACAAGCGCAGCATCTTCCTGCAAGGCACCACCTTCACGTTGCTTCGCGACGATCCGCTGCATCGCGTTGATGCCGGCGATAGCCATGGTGGCGGCCTGACCGCACCGATGCCGGGCAAGGTCGTGGCCCTCCTCGCCCAGCCCGGCCAGAAGGTCGAAAAAGGCACGCCACTGCTGATCCTCGAAGCGATGAAGATGGAGCACACCATCACGGCACCGGCTGCCGGCACCGTCAAGGCCTTCTGCTACGCGGCTGGCGAACAGGTGAGCGACGGCGCCGCGCTGGTCGAGTTCGAAAGCGAGGCATAATGATCCTCGCTTACCGACCTCTCTCGCCAGCCTGACCATGAACGATCTGCGCAGAAAACTGATTCTTGTCGGCGGCATGGCCGCGATCCCGATGGCGACCGGCTGCTTCACCAGCGCCCTCGTCCAGGATGCGACCACCCCGGACCGTACGGTCTATGCCGAAACCGTGTCATCGATTCTGGTTTCCGGTGACGGCAAGGCGCTGGTCGTCGTGGGTGAGAAGTACCATTACATCTTCGATGCTCCGGAAACGGTCAAAGCGACACTGCAATCGGATTTCCGCAAGATCGTTGAAGTCGGCTTCGACCGGTTTGTCGTCGATACCTCGCAGCGCATCACCGGCACTTACCGACTGCGCATCGACAAGAATGCGCCGGCCGAACAAAAGGAAAAGGCTTTGGCGGCCGGCTTCAAGGCGCTACCCACGGGCGAACTGGTCGCCAGCGGCAGCGTTACCGGCCAACGCTATGCGGCCAATGGTATCCAGCCCACGGACGCCAGCCAGAAGCTGCAAAAGGAATACCAGGTTTCCATCGCCGAAGAGAAAGCCCTCGGGGCGAAACCGGCCAAGCTGCTGCTGACGCCGATTACCATCGCCGTCGACGGCGTCCTGTTCCTCGCCGCAATACCGCTGCTGGCGCTGGTTGCCTTCGCATCCCAGCGCTGAGCCCCTCCATCCGGCGCCACGTCGCGACCAAACGAATCATGATGCAACGACTCGAACAACAGGCAGAAACCGGATTGCGTACCATGGAAGCAAACTCCATCACCTTCGGGACACGGCTGCCGCAGATGGGCAACCGAAACCACCGGGAACAGCCAAGCATTTACCACTTGATCCACCTGTCGTTACGGGAGCCGCGATGTCCAACCAAAGCCTAGTCGGCAAGCGAGTGCTCATCACCCAGGCCGATATGTTCATGGGGCCAGTGCTCTGCGAGGTATTTGCCCGGCATGGCGCAACGGTCATTGCCAATACGGATGCTCTGCTTGCGCCTGATGCCCCGGCCACCGTGGTCGCACAAGCAGGTCAGATTGATGCGCTGGTCGCCAATCTGGCCATACCGGCACCGACGACAGCAGCCACGGAAGTCTCGGATGAGGAATGGCGTGACACCTTCGCCATCCTCGTCGATCCGCTGGCCCGATTGTTTCGTGCGACCCTGCCAGCCATGATAGAGCGGCGGTCTGGCAAGATTCTGGTGATGGGCAGCGCGTCGGCCCTGCGCGGGATGAAGCGTGCGTCCACCTACAGCGCTGCACGCGGTGCCCAGTTGGCCTACGTTCAGGCAGTCGGCGTCGAAGTCGCGCCGCACAACGTTCAGGTCAATGCCATTGCACAGAATTTCGTCGATAACCCGACTTATTTCCCGCCCGAAGTTCAGGCCAACCCGCGCTTCCAGGAGCGCCTGAAGCGTGAGGTTCCGCTCGGGCGTCTGGTCGGCGCCGATGAAGATGCCGAGTTTGCGGCCTATCTTTGCAGCGATTCGGCGAATTGTTTTGTCGGGCAGGTCTTTCCGGTTTGCGGCGGCTGGGTGATGCGCTAGCGAAGCCTGATCCCGCTGCTTTAAAACGAATAGCGCCTGCTTTTGTTTAACCAAACCTCTCAAAATCCACTGCCGAGCATTCGCCATGTCCCTCCCCGCCAAAGTCAAAATCGTCGAAGTCGGCCCGCGTGACGGACTGCAGAACGAAAAGCTGGTCGTCCCGACCGACATCAAGATCGAACTGATCAACCGACTGGCCGATGCCGGCCTGAGCGTCATCGAGGCCACCTCCTTCGTATCGCCGAAGTGGGTGCCGCAGATGGGCGACAACGCTGCCGTGATGCAGGGCATCAAGCGGAACCCGTCGACCATTTACACAGCCTTGACGCCAAATCTGCAGGGATTTGATGGTGCCGTACAGGCCGGCGCCAACGAAGTCGCCATTTTTGGTGCGGCATCGGAGAGTTTTTCCCGAAAAAACATCAATTGCTCGATTGCCGAGAGCCTGAAACGCTTCGAACCCGTCGTTTCAGCCGCTTCGGCACTGGAAATCCCGGTCCGCGGCTATGTTTCCTGCGTCGTCGGCTGCCCCTACGAGGGTGCGGTCGATCCGCAAAAAGCGGCCGAAGTGGCGAAAATCCTGTTCGACATGGGCTGCTACGAAGTCTCGCTCGGCGACACCATCGGTGTTGGCAATCCAGCCACCATCCAGCGCATGATCGAGGCCTGTGCAAAACATATCCCGATCAGCAAGCTGGCCGGGCACTATCACGACACCTACGGCATGGCCATCGCCAACATTTACGCTTCGCTGGAGATGGGCATGGCAGTTTTCGACAGTTCCATCGCCGGCCTCGGCGGCTGCCCCTACGCCAAAGGCGCCTCCGGCAATGTGGCGACGGAAGACGTCGTTTATTTATTACACGGCCTGGGCATTGAAACCGGCATCGATCTGGCTAAACTGGCAGGTATCGGCGACTGGATTTCCAGCGCCATCAATCGCCCGAATGGAGCCAAGGCCGGCCGGGCCCTTTGTACCGGGAACGAGTGAGCCTTTTTTCTGCTGTAAGCGATTTTCTCAAGCCTGACCCGCCACTGGATCCATCCGTCCAGAAAGCACTGGACCGGGTCGCCGAACTCGTCGACCCGCTGCTCAAACTGGCCCCGGGCTTTGAAAAACACTTGAAGGGACCGCTTCAGCATGCGCTCGGCTATTGCGATGGTCTGGTCGCCTCTTTGCCCGGCCCCATCGACATTAACCGACAGGCTTTCGCCAACGATCCGCTGGTCCACGCGCTGTTTGCCACGGCCAACGACATCGACCAGATGCTTGGGCGCAGCCAGGCGGTGCGCGACTTTCTGGCCACCCCCTGCAGTTGGGAAAGCGATCATTTCTACGCCATGTTCGCTGCCCGCCGTCAGCAGAAAACGCAACTCGGCATGGAACAGCAGGGCGAGGTCATTCGCAACGACGTACCGCAGTTAGTCCTTTACTTCTCCGGGCAAACGCTGATCGAGCCGAGCTGCCAACTCGAAACCACGCTCCATGGCTTGCGCTGCAAGGCACTCGAAAGCCTGCTGCATACGTTTCATTCCCACCTCGATGTTCTCCGCCGCGAACGCGAAGGCTTGCGTACCGATGTTTCAATCGAACGGGCGCATCTGACCACCTTCCGCAGTGCGATGGGCGGCCATGAGATCGAGGTCGGCACCCGACATCTGGCCGAACTCGACGCCAAGCTGCGGCACAGTGCAGAAGCCATGATGCCAGAGCATCTGCTCTCAGCGCTGGCCGACTATCTGCAATCGCCGGAACCCGCCCTGCGCCTGACTCCGGTCAGCATTACCGTCGACCGGCTGGGCATCGTCAAGGATGCGCCGACCGGGGACATCAACACCCACACCATCAACTTCCCGGAACTTACTGCCCGCGACCGGCGTCTGCATCTGGCCATGCTCGCCAGAATCAGCCGCGACGAAGCCCTCGAAGCCGTTGAGATGGTGCGCGATCAACAACACCGTTTCATGCTCATCTGATGGTTCCCTCGCCCTGCATCAACGTCTGCCAAATGGAGGCGAACAACGGCCTGTGTCGCGGCTGCTTGCGCACCATTGAAGAAATTACCGTCTGGTCGCGCCTCGACGACACGGCAAAAATAAACATCCTTGCCGCTGTCGCCAGGCGCCGGCAGGAGTACGATCCCTGTGAAAGCGAATTGCGCTGCGACTGCAATCGAAATGACTAGCGAACAAGAAGACCTCTATCAATGCGTCGGCGTCTGCATGTCGGATCCCGACTCCGGCTACTGCCTCGGCTGCGGCCGCCCGCCGCTCGGCGAACCCGGCATCGTGGCCGAATTGACCCAAGCCACAACGGCAGCGCCCAGCACGCATGGTGACCCGGACACACCGGAATGACCGTCAAGCTCCCTGGCAGCATGCAGGTTCTCGAACGCGGCTGGCTGTCGGCCAACAACATCCTGTTTTTCGATGGCGAGCAGGCGACGCTGGTCGACAGCGGCTATGTCACCCATGCCGGGCAAACCGTCGAGCTGGTCCGCCACTCGCTGGCCGGCCGGCAACTCAGCCGGTTGATCAACACCCATTCCCATTCCGACCACATTGGCGGTAATGCGGCCCTGAAGGCCGCCTTCGACTGCGAGATCATCGTTCCGGCCGGGCTGCACGCGGCGATTGCCGACTGGGATGAAGATGCCCTGCTTCTCTCGCCGCTCGGCCAGCAGAATGCGCGCTTCCAGCACGACAGCCTGATCGGCCCCGACAACGAGATCGAGATGGGCGGCCTCAACTGGCAGGCCCTGGCTGTTCCCGGCCACGACATGGAAGCGTTGGCCTACTACAACCCGGAGCAGCGCATCCTGATCTCCGGCGACGCGCTGTGGGAAAACGGCTTCGGCGTCATTTTCCCGGAACTGCTCGGTGAAGCAGATGGCCTGGCTAGCACCCAGGCGACCCTGGAAATGCTTTCCCATCTGGCCATCGACACAGTCATCCCCGGTCACGGCCGACCGTTCTCCACCGTTGATGCTGCATTCGAGCGCGCTTTCCGGCGCCTCAACCAGTTCCAGAACAATATCGAACAGCTGGCCTGGCACGCCATCAAGGTCATCGTCGCCTTTGCCATGATGGAAAAACGGCGGATCGTGAAAAACGACTTTCCGGCCTTTGTCCTCGCCCTGCCCTTCGCCGTTGACGTCAATACCCGTTTTCTCAGCATGGCAGATGACGCCCTGGTCGCCAGGATCGAACGCGAATTGCTACTGGTTAACGCCCTTAGGCTTGAAGACGGCATGATCCTCGCCGGTTAAATCGGCTGGCTTGCCAAGAACCGACCAGCACTATCAAGCCCTTAATTAAACCAGGGTTTTTCCGTCAGTTTCCGTCACCGCTTGTTGCTAGGGAGCGCCTGATCATGGCGGCCTTCATCTCGGCTGTTGTCGCGGCCAATAGTGGCCTGCGCAGCACGTGATGCGGCTGCCCGTTCCGCCACCACCCTCAACGAGTTTGGCGACGCGCCCCGCCTTGGCCCGCTGGCCAAAACCCTGACCACAGCTCAGGCCGAGGTCATGATCGCCGTCAACGCCGGGAATGTCGATGAAGCCAAAGCACTGATCAACAGCAAGAAAACATCGGCCTGGCGAGGCATGAGAAAGGCGCGGCTCGACGATATCGATGGCGCCAGCAAGGCCGGACGCCTGGAGAACATGTCGGGAGCGCTGCCCCAGCATGTTTCCCGCTTCACGCTCTAAGCGATCCTTTAATTTCCCGCACAAGGGCTTGCGACGTTCACCTTCGCCAGCCTTTTTTGCGTGCAGTCCAGTCCGAGGGATAGGGGGCGTAAAAACTGCGCTTCCTTCCCGCTGAACCGGTGCCTCTCTGTTTGGTGCAGAAACAGATTCTGGCGGGAACAGTCCGTTGCACCCCAAAAGTGCAGCTGCACTAAATCAATGCAAGGCCCAAGGTGCCACCAACGAAACCAGCAACAGATAATCCTCAGAAAATCAATGAACTAGACAGAACCTAACCACTGGCACCAATCATGCTAAGTAAAAAGCGGCAGTATTACTCAATGGAAATTTCGTAATACCAAACTTTGACAGGAGCTCATGATGAACACCCTCAAGTCCGCAAGTCGTACCCGGCGCTGGCTAACCCGGCTGGTCCTACCCGTCGCTGCTGCCTTCAGCCTCACCGCCCAGGCGGCCCAACCCCTGAAGATCGGCTATAGCGACTGGCCGGGCTGGGTGGCCTGGCAGGTAGCCATCGAAAAAGGCTGGTTCAAGGAAGCGGGCGTCGATGTCAAATTTGAGTGGTTCGACTATTCGGCCTCGATGGATGCCTTCGCCGCCGGCAAGATCGACGCCGTGACGATGACCAATGGCGACGCATTGGTGACCGGCGCCGGTGGCGCCAAGAGCGTGATGCTGATGCTGACCGACTACTCCAACGGCAACGACATGATCGTCGCCAAACCGGGCATCAAGTCGATCAAGGATCTCAAGGGCAAGAAGGTCGCCGTCGAGCAAGGTCTGGTCGAACACCTGCTGCTGCTCAATGGTCTGAAGAAGGCCGGCATGAAGGAATCGGACGTCACGCTGGTCAACGCCAAGACCAACGAAATGCCCCAGATGCTGACAGCCAAGGACATCGCCGCCATCGGCGCCTGGCAACCGGTATCCGGTGAGGCCATGAAGGCTGTACCGGGTTCGAAGCCGATCTATACCTCGGCCGACGAAGCCGGCCTGATTTACGACGTGCTCGCCGCCAACCCGGCCAGCGTCAAGGCCCGCCGCGCCGACTGGCAGAAGGTGGTCAAGGTTTGGGACAAGGTTGTCGCCTATATCGAGGACCCGAAAACCCAGCCCGACGCCGTGAAGATCATGGCCGCCCGCTCCGGCATCAGCCCGGTCGAGTACCTGCCGCTGCTCAAGGGCACCAAGCTGCTCTCCCTGGAAGAAGGCAAGAAGATCTACGTCAAGGGCGATGGCTTCAAGACGCTCTACGGCTCGACCAAGATCATCGACTCGTTCAACGTGGCCAACCAGGTTTACAAGGCCCCGGAGAAGATCGACGGCTATCTGGATTCCTCCTTCACCAACGGCAAATAAGCCGGCATCCATCACCAGGACGGCACAGCAATGAGCGCTCTCACCCTCTGGCTTAATGCTCCACAACGACGACGGGCGTTGCTGACAGTGGGTTCATTCCTGCTGCCGATCCTGGTCTGGTGCCTGGTCAGCTACCTGCCGTTCGTCTGGCACCCGCAAGTCCTGATCGATGAACCCGGCGGCGTCGATTACTTTCAAACTGGCATGCGCGTCGACCGTAGCGACTTTGCCGACCAGCTGGCTGACATGGCCCAACAAGGCCTCCCACTGCCCAGCGGGTCGCCGGCAAACCCGATCTACCTGCCAGCGCCGCATGAAGTGGCCAAGGCCTTCTACAGCGGCTTCACCTCGCCGCCCGAACAAAAGAATGCGCCCTGGCTGCACGAAAGCCTGTGGCACAGCATCCAGATCATCTTCTGGGGCTTCGTCATCTCGTCGATCGTCGGCGTGCCGCTCGGCATCCTGGCCGGCTCTTACGCCAGCCTGGGACGCCTGAGCGAACCTTTCATCGAATTCTTCCGCTATCTGCCCGCCCCGGCCTTCGGCGCCCTGGCCGTCGCCGTGCTCGGCATCTACGACGGCCCGAAAATCGCAATCATCGTCATCGGCACCTTCTTCCAGCAGGTGCTGATCATCGCCAACACCACCCGCAAACTTGAAGCGACGCTGATCGAAGCCGCCCGTACCCTCGGGTCGCGTGGCTGGCGCCTGATCGCCCGGGTGGTCGTTCCCGGCATCCTGCCCAACCTCTACCAGGACCAGCGCATCCTGCTCGGCTGGGCGTGGACCTACCTGATCGTCGCCGAACTGATCGGCACCAGCAGCGGCATCACCTGGTACATCACACAACAAGCGCGCTACCAGCATTTCGACAACGTTTACGCCGCCATCATCATCATCGGCATCATCGGATTCGGCAGCGACCTGCTGCTCGCTCGCCTGGGCCGCAAGCTTTTCCCCTGGAATACCGGCCGGGAAAAGGGCTGAGGACATGACCATGAACGCCCCCCAGAACAACAGCCAGCCCAGCTATCTCGAGCAGTCGCCCGAAGTGCGCGAACGTTTCCAGCGCATCTACGACCGCGAGACGATCCTCGAGGTGCGCCAGCTGAGCAAACGCTACCAAACGCCCCAGGGCGAGACGGAAGCCCTGCGCGGCATCGACTTCAAGGTCCACCGCCGTGAGTTCGTCTGCGTCATCGGCCCCTCGGGCTGCGGAAAATCGACGCTGATCCGCATCCTGGCCGGTCTCGACAAGCACAGCGATGGCGATGTACTGCTCGATGGCAAGCCGGTCAACGGCCCCGGACGCGACCGTGGCATGGTCTTCCAGGGCTATTCACTTTTTCCCTGGCTGACCGTCAAGGAAAACGTCATGTTCGGCCCCGAAATGAGCGGTCACACCCGCAACACTGCGGATAACCAGGCACGCCAGTGGCTCGACCTGGTCGGCCTGAGCAAGTTTGCCGATTCATACCCGCACCAGCTTTCCGGCGGCATGCGCCAACGCGTGGCAATTGCCCGGGCGCTGGTCAATGAGCCGCGCATCCTGCTCATGGACGAACCATTCGGCGCCCTCGACGCCCAGACGCGGGCCAAGATGCAGCATCACCTGCTCGACATCTGGAAGAACCTCGACATCACCATTCTCTTCATCACCCACGATCTCGACGAAGCCGTCTATCTCGCCGACCGCATCCTCGTTCTCAAGCCACACCCCGGAGAAGTACAGGAGATCATCGAGGTGCCGGTGCCCCGCCCACGCACGCCCGCGCAGTTCGACAGCCCGGTGTTCCGGGCGACCAAGGCACGCATCGAAGCTCTGATCCACCCACCGGTCGAGTCCGGCGAAGACGAGGAAAACAACCCCGAGGCCGGCCCGATGATCCGCTTCACCAACGTCACTGACAACGTCGAGTAAACCCATGCTCTGGAACGACCTGACCTGGCAGGAATTGCCTGATGTTCTCGCCGCCTGCGGCCACGCCGCCATTCTGCCGGTTGGCGCGACCGAGCAGCACGGCCCCCACCTCGGCTGCGGCGTCGATACCGTGATCGCCGACCAGCTGTGCCGCGCTGTGGCCGAACGGACCGGCGTGCCGATGCTGCCGCCCTTGCCCTACGGCTGCTCGCTCGGCCACAGCCGGCGCTGGCCGGGCACCATCGCCGTGACACCAGTGATCCTGATCGAGTTCGTCAAGCAGATCGGCGACTGGGCCTACCACAGCGGCGTACGCCGGCTGTTCATCGTCAATGCCCACGTGACCAACGCAGCACCACTGCGCTGCGCCCTCGAAATGCTGCGGGCCGAGCACGACGACCTGATGGTGGCGGTCATCAACACCGCCAGCCTCAGCCAGCGCGTCCGCGAATTCCATGCCACCGACGGCGACGACTGGCACGCCAACGATGCAGAAACCTCGTTGATGCTGGCCATTGCCCCAGAAGGCGTCCGCCCGGAAAAAATGCCCGAAGCCGACGACCCGGACCGCACCGGCTGCTGCGTCTTCTCCCACCCGGTCAACCGGACCAGCCGCAACGGCGTCACCGGCCAGCCGAGCGCCGCCACGGCCGCCAAGGGCGAACAATGGTTCGCCTGGCTGACCGACGATCTGGCCGAGCTGATCGCACGCGGCTGTCAGGAAACACCTCCCCTCGATTTTTCCTATTTCAGTCAGGCCTGACGAAATACCTCTGCCCCCCATCGCTCTCAAGGATCGAACATGAACAGCAAAGAAGATCTCGCCCGCCTGCAGCAGGAACTGGAGGCCAAAGGCGTCAAATACTGCATCGGCGCCTACGTCGACATCCATGGCGTACCGAAGGCCAAGGTGGTGCCCATCCACCATCTCCTGCATATGGCCAAAGGCTCCGAGCGCTATACCGGCTATGCCCTCGATGGCCTCGGCCAGGCGCCGAACGACGATGAACTGACTTCCATCCCGGACTTTTCCCGGCTCATCCAGCTACCCTGGGAACCGAAAATCGCCTGGATTCCGTCCGACAATCATTTTCAGGGCAAGCCCTACCCCCTGAACACCCGCGTGGCCCTGCAAAACCAGCTGGCCGAAGCCGCCAAACTGGGCTTCGGCATGAATCTCGGCATCGAATGCGAGATTTTCCTGCTCCGCCAGAACGCCGACGGCAGCCTGAGCGTGCCCGACCCCGAAGACAAGCTGGCCAAGGCCTGCTATGACGTACGCGGCTTCACCAACAATTTCAGCTGGCTCGACAAGGTGGCGACGGCGATCAACGATCTCGGCTGGGATCTCTATTCCTTCGACCACGAGGACGCCAACGGCCAGTTCGAGTTCGACTTCCAGTACGCCGACGCGCTGACCACCTGCGACCGCCTGACCTTCTTCCGCTACATGGCCAAGCACTATGCCCGCGAGGAAGGCCTGCTGGCGACGATGATGCCCAAGCCCTTCGCCGACAAGACCGGCAACGGCGCGCATTTCAACATGTCGCTCTATGACCTGCAGGATGGGAGCAACCTGTTTGCCTGCGATCCCAAGGATGACCCGAACGGCATCGGCCTGACCAAACTCGGCTACCACTTCGTTGCTGGCATCCTGAAGCATGGCCGGGCGCTGTGCGCGGTCTTCGCGCCGACGGTCAACAGCTACAAGCGCCTGGTCCGCCGCGGAGCGATGAATTATTTCTCGTGGGCGCCAGTCTTCAACTCGTACGGCTCGAACAACCGCACCAATTCGGTCCGCATTCCATCCGGTGGTGGTCGTTGCGAGTCACGCAACGCCGACGGCGCGGTCAATCCCTACCTGGTGGCCACGCTGGTGCTGGCGGCCGGCCTCGAAGGCATCCGCGAAGGCCTCGATCCGGGCAAGCCGAACGAGGACAACCTGTATGCGATCAGCGAAGCCGAACGCCACGCCCGCGGCATCGAATTCCTGCCGCAGACACTGCAGGAGGCCGTCGCCGCCTTCGCCGCCGATCCGCTGGTCGAGCAGACCCTCGGCAAGGAGTTGCGCGACGAATTTATCCGCTACAAGAGCGAAGAATGGGAGGCGTATCATCTGACCGTCAGCCAGTGGGAAATCGACCGCTACAGCTACATGTTCTGAGCCGCCACACCCACACAGGAGCCTGCCATGGCCGATGAGGATAAAAATACATCCGTCAGTCGCATCAGCATCTCGCTGCCCCCCGCCCTGCTCGACGAGCTGGACACGATGGTGGCGAGCCGCGGCTATGGCAGCCGCTCCCAGGCCATCGCCGACATGGTTCATTACCAGTTGGCCGAGCACAAGCGCAAGCTGGGCAACGACGTCATGGTCGGCACCATCACCCTGCTCTACGACCGCTCGACACGCGGCCTGCAAAAGGGCCTGTCCGACATCCAGTTCAAGTACATCGACGAAGTGATCAGTTCGCTGCACGTGCACCTCAGCCACGACCAGGTGATGGAAGTGATCCTCGTCCAGGGCCATGCCCACGATATCCAGGAAATTGCCAACGAACTGATCACCCAGCGCGGCGTGATCACTGGCCAGCTGCAACTGATGGCGGCCGTCATCCCGCCGCTGCAGGCCCCGGGCGATTCCCAATCAACATAAATAGCGAGCGCCAGGCAAGCTGCCTTTAAAACTGCCGGCACGGATTAAGGCACCGGCAGCAAGCACCTCACCTCAGGACGAACGGCTGGCCAGCCAGGTCCGCCAGCCACCGAAGGCCGTGATGTCCTCGGCGCTGGGCACGGCAGCTCCCTCACAGATGAAGCCGCAGACCTCGCTGCCGTCTTCGAGGCGGACTTTGCCGATGCCCAGCGGCGCCGGAATGCCGGCGACGAAATCGCCGAAGCGCTCGCTCGGCAATTCCCAGACCTCCATGTCGATAGCGCTACCGCCTTCGTTAACCCGAACCATGCCCGGCCGCTGAGGCGGACCGCCGGCCAAGGCGTAGAAATAGTAGTCCGGCGCTGAGCGGCAGACCGAGATCAACCGCCCCCCGCGCTGCGTCAGCTGCCAGTTGAGCGGCAGCCCCGACAGGTGCGCCCCGCAAACAGCAACGCGCACGCGGCCACCAGCCGTCGGATCGACCGCCAGCCCGGGCTCCACTGTTGCCAGTCCGTCCGAGGTGCCAAGCGGCAGAGCGCTATCCGCCTGCCAGCGCGCCGCCAGTTCGAGCAGCGGAATATCCTGATGCGCCGGGGCGAACAACGTCACGCCAAAGGGCAGCCCGTCCGGACGGAAGGCAGCCGGCACGGCCACCGCCGAGTAATCGAGCAGGTTCATGAAATTGGTGTAGTAGCCGAGATCGCTGTTCAGGCGGATCGGGTCGGCCTCGACCGCAGCAATGGTCGGCTGGAAGCCGGCGGTTGGCGTGATGATCAGGTCCAGTTCGGACCACACGGCATCGCAGCTGCGCTTCAGCTCGCGCAGTCGATAGGCGGCAGCGAAAGCCTCGACCGCCGTTGCCCGCCCCCCGGCCAGCGTGATCTCGCGGGTCACCGGGAACAGTGATTCAGGCTGGCGCTCGATGAAATCCTTGATCGCGTGATAGCGCTCGGCCACCCAGGGGCCGCCGTAGAGCAGACGAGCCGTTTCGAGGAAGGGCGCGAAATCGATCTCGCAGCGCTGCCCGCCAAGCCGCACCAGACTGGCAACGGCGGCCGCGAACAGGGCGGGATTGATGGTATCGCCGAAGAAGGCCAGTTGATCGTCCCTCGGCACGCCAAAACGGAAGGCATCGCCAGCCGGAAATCCACGGCCATGCGCCTGCAGCGGCCGGCTGAAGGGATCGGCGGCATCGTAGCCGGCGGCGGCAGCAAAGACCTTGGCCGCATCCCCGGCACTCAGGGTGAAGATCGACACCGTATCGAGCGAGCGGCAGGCCGGCACGACACCGCGCGACGACAGCAGGCCGCAACTCGGTTTCAGGCCGACCAGATTATTGAAAGCCGCCGGCACCCGCCCAGAACCGGCCGTGTCGGTGCCCAGCGCGAAGCTGACCTGGCCGAGCGCCACCGCGACCGCCGAACCGGAACTGGAACCGCCAGAGATATAGGCCGGGTTGAAGGCATTGCGGCAAGCGCCAAAAGGCGATCGCGTGCCGTTCAAACCAGTGGCGAACTGGTCGAGGTTGGTCTTGCCAAGAGGAATCGCCCCGGCCGCCATCAATCTGGCGACGACCACGGCACTTTCGGCAGGCTGATAAGCGTAGTCCGGACAACCGGCCGTCGTCGGCAGGCCGTCGAGATCAATGTTGTCCTTGACGGCAAAGGGGATGCCGTAGAGCGGCAAAGTTGCCGGATCGCGGCCTTCCAGCGCATCGGCCAGGGCGAGCAGGCGCTCCTCGGGCAACAGGCTGATCCAGGCTTGGCGGGTGTCGTCCTGTGCAAGGCGCAACAGATGGCGAAACAGATCACGCGGTTTCAGGCCAGCCCGGTAGGCGGCGGCCAGGCTGGCGAAATCGAGTTGGGCGGGAATCATGATCTCTCCTCAGGAGGTCTTGAGAACCAGCAGATCCTGACCGGCGGCAACCGGGCTGGCCTCCTGGCAAAGCAGTTGCAGGACTTCGCCGTCCGCCGGGGCGGGGACGGTGAATTCCATCTTCATCGACTCGACAATGACCAGCGGTTCGCCCGCCTTGACCCTCTGGCCGGGCGTCACCAGGATCTTCCAGACATTGCCGGGAACATGGTTTACCACCAGGCTGGCGCCCTCAGGCAGGTCGAGCTCGCTGTCGGTGCCGGCAGCGGCAATGTCGCTCTCGCTGATGTATTCCGCCTGCCCGGCCTCTTTCCAGCGCTCGCGCTCGGCCTCGAAAGCCGCCTGCTGGCGGGCCTTGAAGTCGCCGATGGACGCTGCGTTATCGGTCAGGAATTGACGGTAGTCGGATAACCGGAAGCTGCCTTCCTCGATGCGAACACTGGCCCGGCCGGCCAGAAAGTCCTGGCGCCAGCGCACCAGTTCCTGTTCGCTGACCGGGGTGAAGCGTACCTGGTCGAAGAAGCGCAGCAGCCAGGGCTGGGCGAACTGCGCCGTACCCCGTGCCCCGTGGTTCCAGCGATTCCACATCTGCACCGTACGACCGACGAACTGGTAGCCGCCGGGCCCTTCCATGCCATAGACGCACATGTAGGCGCCACCGATGCCGACGGCGTTTTCCGGCGTCCACGTCCGGGCCGGGTTGTACTTGGTCGTCACCAGGCGATGCCGGGGATCGACCGGCGTCGCCACCGGCGCACCAAGGTAAACGTCACCAAGGCCGAGCACCAGATAGCTGGCCTCGAAGACCGTGGCATAGACCTGCTCGATTGACTCCAGACCATTGATGCGGCGGATGAATTCGATGTTCGATGGACACCAAGGCGCATCCTTGCGCACCGACTGCATGTACTTTTCGATCGCCAGCTTGGTCGCTGGATCGTCCCAGGACAGGGGGAGCCACACCGTCCGGCTCGGCACGACCATGTCGTCCACCGCCGGCAGCGCCTGTTCTGCCGCCTGCAGCATGGCAAGCAGCACCGCCCGATCGCAGCGACGGGCATCGAAATGCACCTGCAGCGAGCGGATACCGGGCGTCAGGTCGAGGATGCCCGGCTGCGGATTGGCCTTCAGCCAGTCCATCAGGGCCTGAACCCGGAAGCGCAACTCGATGTCGAGCACCAGCGGACCGTACTCAACCAGCAGATAGGCATCGCCGGCCTGGCGATAGACCACGCGCGGCCGGTCGCCGGCCGCCGGCAACTCGGCCAGGACAGGCGTGCCGAGCTCCGCCACGGCGCTTGGCAAGCGCGTCGTCAAAGGCGCAGCCAGGCTGGCAACGGCCTGATCGACTTCGCCCAGACGACATGCAGCACTGGCCGCGCTGATCGGCAGGAAGCGCACCGTATCGCCCGGCCGCAGCTGGCCGAGCTTCCACAATTCCGCCTGGGCAACCACGGCCGGGCAGACAAAGCCGCCGAGGCTGGGGCCATCCGGCCCGAGAATGACCGGCATATCGCCGGTGAAATCGATGGCACCTATGGCGTAGGCGTTGTCGTGAATGTTCGACGGATGCAGCCCGGCCTCGCCGCCATCAGTCCGCGCCCACGCCGGTTTCGGCCCGATCAGCCGGACCCCGGTGCGGCTGGAGTTGTAATGCACCTCCCAGTCAGTCGCGAAGAAGGTTCCGATATCGCCATCGGTGAAGAAATCCGGTGCCCCGTGCGGGCCGTAGAGCACCCCGATTTCCCAGTGATGGCCATAGACCGGCGCCATTTCGGCCGGCAGCGCCACCATCGGCAAGGTTTCTGCCGCCTCGATATGCAGCACATCACCCAGCCGCAGCGTGCGTCCGCCATGGCCGCCGAACTGGCCGAGCGTGAAGGTGGATTTGCTGCCCAGATAGTCGGGAACGTCGATACCGCCCGCCACCGCCAGATAACTGCGGCAACCGGCATCACGGATGGCGCCGATCTTGAGGATGCTGCCAGCCTTGACGGCATGCGCCTGCCAGAAGGCCAGCGGCTCGCCATCGAGGGTCGCGGCGGTTTCGGCCCCGCTCAGGGCAATCACCGCCGGGCAATTGAACTTGAGCGTCGGTCCCGTCATCGTGCATTCCAGACCGGCCATGCCCTCCGGATTGCCAACCAGCCGGTTGGCCGCCCGCAAGGCCAGGTCATCCATCGGCCCGGAGGGCGGCACGCCGACATCCCAGTAGCCGACTCGACCCGGCCAGTCCTGTACCGAGGTCTGGACACCGGGTTCCAGAACATCGATGCTCGCCGGCTGGTAATGGAAGGCATTGAGGTAGCGCGTTGTCTGTTCTCCGGAACGGAAAACACTGCCGGCCAGAATCTGGCGCAGGTACTCGCGATTGGTCTCGATGCCGGCGACTCGCGTCGTGGCCAGTGCTGCTGCCAGCTTGTCGACAGCAGCCTCACGGCTTTCGGCATGAACGATCAGCTTGGCGACCATCGGGTCGTAATAGGGCGGCACCTCGGAGCCCGTCTTGACCGCCGTCTCGACCCGCACGCCCTCGGGAAAAGTGACCTCGGTCAGCAGGCCGGAGGAAGGCTGGAAATTCTTGTTCGGATCTTCGGCATAGAGGCGCACCTGGATCGACGCACCCTGCGGCGTCGGTGCCGTGGCCGGCAATTGCAGGTCACCGGACGCGAGCAGCACCATCCAGGCAACGAGATCGACACCGGTCACCTCTTCGGTCACGCCGTGTTCAACCTGCAGGCGGGTATTGACCTCGAGGAAGTAGAAGGCGCCGGTCGCCGCATCCATCACGAACTCGACCGTCCCGGCCGAGCGGTAGGACACCGAAGCCATCAGGCGTACCGCCGTTTCGGCCAGACCCTGGCGCTGGGCATCGTTCAGGCCGGGAGCCGGCGTTTCCTCGATCACCTTCTGGTTACGGCGCTGCACCGAACAATCCCGCTCGCCGAGAGCGAGCACCTTGCCGAAGCCGTCGCCGAACACTTGCACTTCAATGTGCCGCGCCGATTCGACATATTTTTCGAGATAGATGCCGGCTTCCTTGAAATTTGCCCGGGCCAGCCGGTCAACCGAGGCGAAGGCTTCGGCCAGTTCATCCTCGGCCCAGATCAGGCGCATGCCGATCCCGCCGCCGCCCGCCGTACTCTTCAGCATCACCGGATAGCCAATGCGCGCCGCCTCGCCGCGGGCGTGGCCGACATCGCTCAGCAAGCCGCTGCCCGCCAGCAGCGGAACACCGGCCGCCTCGGCCAGTTCGCGGGCCGTGTGCTTGAGGCCGAAAGCCAGCATCTGCGTCTTGGTCGGGCCAATGAAAGCGATGCCGGCAGCCTCGCAGGCATCCGAAAAATCGGGGTTCTCCGACAGGAAGCCGTAGCCAGGGTGAATCGCCTGAGCCCCGGTCTGCCGCGCCGCCTCAAGAATCCGCTCGGCCTTCAGGTAGCTCTCCGCGGCCGGTGCCGGGCCGATGCACACGGACTCGTCGGCCAGCGTGACATGCAGGGAATTGGCATCAGCCTCGGAATAGACTGCCACCGAGGCAATCCCCAGCTTTTTCAGGGTACGGATGATCCGGCAGGCGATGGCGCCACGATTGGCGATAAGGACTTTGCTGAACATGTTGTCGTCTCTCGTTTGACGGGTCGTCCCGCCGGATTCTTTTGCCTCCGGGTCGTCCCGAAAGCTGTTGCCGGCTTCAGTCCCAGATCAGGAACTGCACGGGCGTCGGGTTGTAGGCGTTACAGGGGTTGTTCAGTTGCGGGCAGTTCGAAACCAGTACCCAGAGGTCCATTTCGGCGCGCAATTCGACGTACTTGCCAGGACCGGACACACCATCGTCGAACTTCAGATCGCCTTCGCCGGTCACCGGCACGTTCATGAAGAAATTGACGTTGGGCACCAGATCGGCCTTGCCGAGACCGCTGTCCGACTCCTGGATGCACAGCATGTAGTTGTCGCGACAGCTGTGCATGAATTTCTTCGCCAGCGCGTAGCGGACTGTATTGCTTTCGGCGGCGCAGGCTCCGCCGAGGGTGTCGTGACGGCCGCAGGTATCGGCCACGATGCTCAGCATCGGATTGCCATCGCTCGAATAGAGCACGGAATCGGTCGTCAGGTAGATGCCTCCCTGGCGCAGCATGGTTTCGGTCGCGCTGTAGTGCTCATCGGTATCGTGGCGGTTGTAGAAAATCACGTCGGCGGCCTGATTGCCGTCAAGATCGACGATGCGCAGCGTCTGACCCCGCTTCAGTTCGTGCAGCCAGGGCTCGCCGGAAGGGAGGGTGACGTCGTGGATGGCATGGGCCGCTTGCAGCTCGCTTTCCCGGACGCGGATGGCGGTAGTCGTCATGGTCATCTCCTCAAGCCAGGTATTGCAGGTCGCTGTTGTACAGGGCGCGCGCATTCTCGGGACGAAAGGCGCGGCAATAGTCGTCGGCCGGCGCCACACCGCTGCGCCAGACAGCCACCCCGACAGGCGATGGGGCGTAATCGGGACGCGGGTCGAGCGGGTGCGGAGCAGCCGAGACGGCAACGATGACGTCTATATCCAGGCGCAGATCGACCGATGCCCCGGCCGGCGAATGCTGCGGGAGGTAGTGGAAGCAGCCGTCCTCATCGACCGTCACCTTAGAGAAGAAATTGACCGGGGCGATCAGATCGCGGCGGCTCAGGCCGTACTTGCCGATCTCGATCAGCAGGCCATCTCGACCCGAGCGGTACATGCCATTACGGAAGCTCTGGTAATCATGAGTGCCGTATTTTTCGTGCAGGCGTCGGGCATCGAGCAGCAGGCCGAGCGGGTCGTGCCAACCCAGACTGTCGCTGATGATTGAGGCCATTGAGCGCCCCATGTCGCTCATCAGCACATGACCACGGGTGTAGTGGGCAGTATGCTGGGCCTTCAGCGAATCGGGCATGTTGTAGCGCTCAAGCTTTTCGCGAGCGGCGTAGAGCACCAGCGACAGGTTGGCCCCGGGCTGCAGTGCCGTCAGGCGCAGTGCCGTGCCACGCGGCAAGGTCCACGACCAGTGGCAGCCGCCGGGAATCACCTCGGAAAACAGCAGCTTCGCCGGATCAAGATCGGGCGCGAACTGCTGCCAGCGGGTATCGACATCAACGGGCGAGTCAAGCATGGCCACACCCGGCGAAAGACGGAACGGTGTTGCTTGGAACGAGGATCATGACAGTCTCCATGTTGGGTTGCGACGCGAGAGGGCGCTTCGATAAGCGATCCTCCCGGGCTTTTATCCCTCCGTGGAGCTCTGACACACCGCGGCAATCACCCACGGCAGACAGAACCGGCAGCTCTTGGACCAGACATTCCCGACGAAACCGGAACCCTAGCCGCCCATTAAAGAAGCGAATGTCTTACTCATCCGCACCTCTCTAATGAGCATTAGCAAGGAGCGTTCCAGATGCTCAGCATCCGCCTTGAGACGCTTGGGAGCGGCTAACTTGCCAGCCTCTGATGACCAGGCCCCGTCGCCATGGCATGCCTGATGCCGCCTCAAGGTGCGGACAAGCTCAGAATGCACCAAAATCGTGCCCAAAACGACCGGTTGAAACATCCGGGCACCAAGGTGCGTCCCGAAGTGGCCTCGCTACGGCACATCACGCTTGAGTGCTGTACTACGTCACACGGTACGAAACTTGCTCAATTTCATTGTCACCAGCCACAGGAGGCAGAGATGAAATTTTGTCTAAGCGTGCTTCAGTATTTTCTTCGCGCCATGAGCCTCAGGCATCATGACACCATGTCGGGACGACTATCGACCATGCCCAGCGGCAATCACCCGAATCGAAAATCAGCGTAGCCAGCGCCGAACCAGATTCACCCAGTAGCTCGTACCGAGCGTCAGCAGTTCGTCGTTGAAATCGTAGTGCGGGTTGTGCAGCGTGCAGCCGCCGGTACCCGGCCCATTGCCCAGCCAGACGTAGCAGCCGGGTTTTTCGTTCAGCATGTAGGCAAAATCCTCGGCGCCCATCGACGGCAGGATGTCGGTCAGCACCTTGTCCTGTCCGAATACCTCGGCGGCCACCTGCTGACAGAACTTCGCCTCGGCGAGGCTATTGACCGTCGGCGGGTAGCGATGATCAAAACGGACACTGATCTGCGCCCCGTTGGCCGCTGCGATGCCGCTGCACAGACGCTCAATGGCCCGCTCGACGGCTTCCTGAACCTCCGGCTTGAAGGTGCGGATCGTGCCGCGCAGCACCACTTCTTCGGGAATGATATTCCACGCCTCACCGGCATGGAACTGCGTCACGCTGACCACGGCAGACTCGCATGGATGCAAGGTACGCGCCACCACCGTCTGCAGCGCCTGGACCAATTGCGCTCCGGCGACGATGGAATCGACCCCCTGATGCGGCATGGCCGCATGGCAGCCATGGCCACGCACAAAAATCTCGAAAGCACAGGTTCCCGCCATCACTGGCCCCGGCATAACCATCATTTCACCGACCGGGATGCCTGGCCAGTTGTGTAGACCGAACACTGCCTCAACCGGGAAGCGCTCAAACAGGCCATCCTCGATCATGACCGCCGCCCCGCCTTCCGACTCCTCGGCCGGCTGGAAAATGAACACGGCGATGCCGTCGAAATCAGGCTTTTCCGCCAGATAGCGCGCCGCGCCAAGCAGCGTTGCCGTATGGCCATCATGGCCGCAGGCGTGCATCTTGCCGGCATGCTTCGAGTGGTGTGGGAACTCGTTCAACTCGGCGAGTGGCAGCGCGTCCATATCGGCGCGCAGGCCGATCATGCGCTGCGCAGTACCGGCTCGCAACACGCCGACGACACCAGTTTTGGCGATACCGCGATGCACTTCCAAGCCGTAACGCTGAAGTTCGCGCGCCACGATATCGGCTGTCCGGTTCTCGTCAAAAGCCAGTTCCGGATGGGCATGAATATCACGCCGCAGGGCAGTCAGTTCGGCCAGAAAAGGCAGATCGAGCAAAGGTGGGGTCGGGGGCATGATCGTCTCCTGTTTTCTTTATATTATGCCGTGGGTTGATACGATGCGCTGCGTTGATTATGCTCCGCTTCATGGAACTTATTCTGATTAGTGGCCTGTCCGGATCCGGCAAATCCGTCGCCCTGAATCTTCTGGAAGATTCAGGCTATTACTGTGTAGACAACCTGCCGGTCGTCATGCTGACCGTACTCATCGGCATGCTGAAGGAAGAACATGTCCATAAAGTAGCCGTTGCCATCGATGCCCGATCCGGCCACGGTATCGATCTGCTCCCCGGCAAGCTCGACAAGTTAAAAAGGTCGGGCATCAACCTGACCTTCCTGTTCCTTTTCTCCCACGAAGAAACCCTGCTCAAGCGTTATTCTGAATCCCGCCGACGGCACCCGCTGGCTACTAAGGGCCAGACGCTGGAAGAAGCCATCCGGGCCGAACGCGCGCTACTCGATCCGATTTCGGACCTCGGTCACCGGATCGATACCAGCGGCATGAAGGCTAATGCGCTACGTGAATGGGTCCGCCAATTCATCGAGGCCGAACCCGGGCAGGGCCTGACCCTGATGTTCGAATCCTTCGGCTTCAAATACGGCATTCCGCTCGATGCGGACCTTGTCTTCGATGTCCGCTGCCTGCCCAATCCGCACTATGATCCGGAGCTCCGTCCATTCAACGGTAAGGACAAGCCAATCATCGATTTTCTCGAAGGCGAGGACGAGGTCTGCCGCATGCGTGACGACATCGCCCGCTTTGTCGACACCTGGCTGCCTTGCTACATCCGCGACAACCGCAACTACCTGACCGTCGCCATCGGCTGCACCGGCGGCCAGCACCGCTCGGTGTACATCGCTGAATGGCTGGCCGGAGAATTTGCCAACCGCGCCCGCGTCCTGGTTCGTCACCGCACCCTGGCCGGCACCTGATGTCGTGGCTGGCGCTGCTCCGGCCCGGTGACTGGCTGGTCATCCTCGGCAGCGCCGCGCTGGTCGGCAGCAGCATCCCCGTTTTCTGGCAAGGTGGCCTGGCCGACCGTGCCATCATCCGCCAAGAAGGCCGGGTTTTCGCCGAGATCGATCTCAAGGCCCGCAAGCAGTTCGAAGTGGGCGGACCACTCGGCACGACGCTGGTTGCGGTCGAGCCGGGGCGGGCCCGCATCGTTTCCGACCCCAGCCCACGCCAGTATTGCGTCAAACAGGGCTGGCTGATGCGTCCTGGCGAAATCGCCATCTGTGCACCCAACCGGGTTAGTGTCCAGATCATGGGCCGGACCAAGGTATATGACTCGATCAGTTATTGAACTCAAGGTTAGCGACGAAGACCGCCGGGTCGCCTGGCTGGCTACAGCCGCCGTCGGTCTGTCGCTGGTCGACGCTGCGATCCCCTCGCCGCTGCCCGGCGTCAAGCCTGGCCTGGCCAATATTGTGACGCTGGTCGTCCTCGCCCGCTATGGCTGGGCCAGCGCCGTCTGGGTCAGCGGCCTGCGCGTACTGGCCGGCAGCCTGCTACTCGGCTACTTCCTTGCACCCGGTTTCTTCCTGTCGCTCACCGGCACGATCCTCAGCCTGCTCGCCCTTGGGCTCGCCCGCCATTTGCCCCAACGCTGGTTTGGCCCGGTCAGCCTCTCCATACTCGCAGCCTTCGCGCACATCGGTGGCCAGTTGCTGCTTGCCCGCCTGTGGCTGATTCCACACGACGGGGTCTTTCTGCTCACGCCAGTTTTTGCCGGTGCCGCGCTGGTGTTCGGCACCATCAACGGCCTGATCGCGGCTAAACTGCTGGCTGAACCCGCGCCTTCGGAAATGCCCTGATGTCCAAGACTATCTGCCTCGCCCTGACCGGTGCCTCCGGGATGCCCTACGGCCTGCGCCTGCTCGAATGCCTGCTCAACGCCGGCTGCAAGGTACAGCTGCTCTATTCGCAGGCGTCACAGATCGTTGCCCGCCAGGAACTGGATTTCGAACTCCCCTCCCGCCCGGCCGATGCCAAAAGTGCGCTGCTCGCCCGCATTCCGTCGATCTCCCCGGAAAACCTGAGCGTCTTCGGCCGCGAGGAGTGGTTCGCCCCGGTTGCCTCGGGCTCCAACCCCCCCGATGCCATGATCATTTGCCCCTGTTCGATGGGAACGCTGGCCGCGATCGCCCAGGGCTTGGCCGACAACCTGATCGAACGTGCTGCCGATGTGGTCATGAAAGAAGGCCGGAAACTGGTGCTCGTGCCACGGGAAACGCCTTTCTCGGCCATTCACCTCGAAAACATGCTGCGCCTGTCGCGGGCAGGAGCTGTCATCCTGCCGCCCAGCCCCGGCTTCTATCACCACCCACAGAGCGTGCAGGACATTGTCGATTTCGTTGTCGCCCGCGCGCTCGACCAGATCGGCGTGGCGCACAAGTTGATGCAGCGCTGGGGCGAGGAGCGCTGACATGGGCTGGTTTGACTTTATCCGTTCCCCATCCGGCAATGCCGTCGAAACGCTGCGCATCCCCCTCTTCCCCCTCAGCACGGTACTCTTCCCCGGCAGCATGCTGCCGCTGAAAATCTTCGAGCAACGCTACCTCGACATGGCAGCCGCCTGCATGAAGATCAACAGCCCCTTCGGCATCTGCCTGATCGAAAAAGGTAGCGAAGTCGGTGCGACGGCCGTTCCCCACCCTATCGGCACGCTCGCAACAATCAGCACCTGGGAGATGGAGCAACTTGGCATCCTGATGATCACCGCCCAGGGTGGTCGCCGTTTCCGGATTATCGAAAGCACCGTCGGAGCGGGTGGCCTGCTTGAAGCAAGCGTCGAACTGCTGGCCGAAACCGGCCCGACACCACTACCGCCAGAACGCGAACGCCTCGTTCCCCTGCTCCGCCGCATCGTCGGCGACCTCGGCAAGGAACGCATGCCCGAACCGCATCGCTACGACGAAGCAGAATGGGTGGGCTATCGGATTACCGAAGTTTTGCCTATCCAGAATCTGGCCAAGCAAAAGCTGCTGGAACTGGATGACCCGATTGCACGACTGGAAATTCTTGAGAAGTATCTTACTCAACGCAGGCTACTTGGCTGATATCCAGCCATCCTCAAGCGATTAGCGCGTGAACCAGAGTCAGCCTATTAGCACGCACTACCAGTCCCAAAAGCTCAAAAAGCCCGTTACCAGGCCCAAACGAGGCCTAATTGACATATTTCCTACTGGCAATATTCCGCCAATCTGGTCCGCTCATGGCAAGAGGTTGGATCGGTAGTAAACGACAAACCCCCGTTAGCTTATGCTAACGGGGGTTTGAATGGGGAGTCTGGCGTTGACCTACTTTCGCGAGCGGTAAGCTCACTATCATTGGCGCGATGCT
>JAGTRV010000189.1 GCA_018262245.1 Pseudomonadota bacterium
CCGGGTTTGATGAGCCCGGGCAGGTCGGCGAACCGGCGATCATGCAAGGTTTCGCCGTCGAGGTGCAGCAGGCGGCTGGCCGTTCTTTCACGGGCCGGGTGCTGGGCAATCAGTTCGGGCGGCAGGGGGAAATCGAAGTCGTCGAGCGTGAGCATGTAAAAATGTCGAGTGGGCGGCTTGTCGGTGACGAGCGAATCGAGGATAATTCGGCCTCCTTCGATTCGTCTCTTGCGAACTTTGCCGGATGACTGAATTGTCAGGTGGGTATCAGAAGTGCTGGATTCGGAGTATTGCAGAACGTTATTATACTTTAAAAATCAAGTGCTTAAATAGTTTTATGCGTTGCCCCGGTGGCGGAATCGGTAGACGCACGGGATTCAAAATCCCGCGCCGCAAGGCGTGCCAGTTCGAGTCTGGCCCGGGGCACCAAGTGATGATTCAACGAAGTTCTTGCCGTATGTAAGGCCTACGAAACCCGCTTGAATGCGGGTTTTTTGTGCCTATACTCTTCAAAACTGATCTCCGACCACCGTTTGTATGCCCTGCAGTCGCCGGGAGCATTCGAAAGAATGCGAGACTGCGATGCGGCAATGGGTGAATTATCTCAACATGAATAGGGCGAGACAGACGCTACACTGCTTCACGGCAATAAGGCAAAAGGTAACACCGCAGCCTGACGGGTTCAGGTGTATGAGGCAATGGAGGAATCGGCAATGGTTATGAAAAATGCGAGCGTAATGGCCAAGGAACTGAAAGCCAAGAACAAACGGTGCCGGGAGCTGATGCGAATCATCAAGTCCGGCAAAGCCAGCGATGCCGAAATCAAGGAATTTTCGGCCATTCCACGGGATATTGGGCCGGCACGAGGGAAGGTGTTTGACGTGTTGCTGGCTGCCAAAAGCAAATAACAACGCGATTGCCGCGTCCGCCCCGTCGAACGGAATACCGGGAGACCTTGCTCAGAGGGCGTGGCGCCGCAATCAATCACGGTGTGATTACGCGACAAGAACCGAACCGGTTTTTCCGAGCAAGACTTGTCCGATGCCAAGATAAGTGGCCGTTACAGGAACCGAATTAAGTGGGATTGGAACTTGTCGATGCTTGCGGACTGGAAGCGCGACGAACCGGAATGGGGAGTGGTACCCGGTGATCGGAACCGGGGTACGGAGCAGTTAAAGCGGAACCGCTTTCTGCATGCCGTTACTCCGATTACTGTGCTGACAAACTAATGTGAAACTTTTGTGACGCGTGGTGCTTGAATCATTTACTGCAAAAACGGGTCATGAACAAACAATCGCTTAGCGATAATCGTATTCAAATTCTTCGGACTTGGCGTTGCTGCGGGTGCTGTAGTAAATGGCAATAACGCGGGGCAGCATCACGATGGCAAGAAGTAAAGCGATGAGACCGAATTGAGCTAACAACATGAATCTTTTTCCTTTCGTTGTATGAAATATGTTCTCTTTGAACGAGAGGAATTTTATCGAAAACCCGGTTTTATCTCTGTTGCTCCATTACCGAAGTTTCGTAACAGCGTGTGACAGCAAGCGTTTTTTGATGTCAAAGACATTCTCACTATTTGTACCGCCTGATCACTTCGCGAATGGGGTGCGGACTTGGCACTACGGCTGCTTCGTAACGGTCAGATCCGCTCGGGAAAAACGGAATCCTGCGTTGCGCATCTAGTGCGGAACTCCGGGCTTCTTGCACACGGCATCCTGATACGGTCCCTTCGCGACGACCCAACCCTCGCCTGGCGAGACTTGCGAGCAAACGTCTACATTGCTCTCGGCGCTCCGCCACCGATACCACGGCGCGGGATTTGCCCACAGGCTGGAACAGTAAAGCAGCGTGGCAAAAAGCAGAACGGGTTTCATGGCTTCACCTCAGGATGTGGCTTGAACGTGGAATTGATTATCTGCGTGTCCGGTCGACGGAGCAAGGCGGATCACCAGTCGTCGCTCCGTACCCTCCGGTCTTGCTCACGAATCGCACGAGATGTCGTTGCGGCGTCGACCGCTGCTGCAATTGTCCTTTCAGTGCGTTGAGGAACTCGCGATAATTGGCGCTGCCTTAGCCGCGACAGGCGAGGATCGTGCGAACGTCAACCCCGGGAAGAAACAAGGGAAACATCATGGAAATCGTGACCATCGTTTTGGCGGCGGAAGAAGATGAATTGTCGTCCATTGGTGAGTCGAATGCGCCGCTGGATGAATGGAGCGGGATCGAGGCCACTGGATTCGATACGCTCAAGTTCGCGACACTGCATTGCCTGCTGACCGGCGATTCGATGCAGATGGCGCTTGATCTTTACGAGCCGGCCTATGTCTCGGCGGGCGAGACGGTGGTTCTGCGGCTCGCCGACGAGCTGCTGGAACAACTGGCCTTGCTCGACGGTGACTCCCTGGAAAACGTGGCCAGCGAGCTGGCTGCAACGGAAGAATTCGAGCGCGATCATTGGGATACGGAGGCGGTGCTCGATCAGCTCACCGAACTTTCTGAACTGGCGCAACTCGCCGAATCGCAGGGGCAGGTTCTTTTTGCCTGGATTTATTTCGTGCAGGCCTGAGCGCGGCCTATGCCGCCCGTATTTGCCGCTGAACGTTGCGGTCCGGGTAGTGCTAAGATTTACGCCTACCCATAAGGCCGACAAGGAACCGATATGCCCGCCGTTACGCCTGATAACGAATTGCAGAATGTCTTTCTTGGTCGCCAACCCATCCTTGATCGAAACCAGCAGTTGTTTGCCTACGAGCTGCTTTTCCGCAGCGGCAGTGCCGAGCACGGCAACTTTGCCAGCTTTCTCGATGGCAATCAGGCGACCGCTACGGTTATTGCCAACGCGTTTACCGAATTCTCGATGGCCGACGCCCTTGGCCCCTATCAGGGCTTTATCAAGGTTGATCACGGGCTGCTGTTCAGCGACCTGATCAACGCGCTGCCGACCCACACTGTCGTACTGGAAATTCTCGAAACGGTCGCCCAGACCCCCGAGATGCTGGCGCGCTGCGAGCAACTGCGCAAACAGGGTTTCGTCCTGGCGGTCAGGGAACGACCGGAGTCGCTTGACCAGGCGCGTCCGCTGCTCAAGCTGGCCGAGGTGATCAAGGTCGATATCAGCCGCGTCGATCCGGTCCGCCTGAAGCAACTGGTCAGCAGCCTGAAACCCTTGGGCAAGACGATTTTGGCCGAGAAGGTCGAGCGCGTCGAGCAGATGCAGCTCTGCCATGAACTGGGGTTCGATCTCTTCCAGGGCTATTACTTTGCGCACCCGACGGTGATCCAGGGCAAGCATTTGCAAACCTCCGAACTCGCGCTGCTACGCCTGCTCGGTCTGCTCAGCCAGGATGCCGACAGCAACGAAATTGAAAAAGTGTTCAAACAAGAACCGGTGCTGACCGTCAATCTGCTGCGGCTGACCAACTCGGTCGGGAGCGGCATGACGACGCGGATCACTTCCTTGCGGCACGCCATCACCCTGCTTGGCCGGCGACAACTCCTGCGCTGGCTGCAGCTGTTGCTTTACAGCGGCGCGTCGAGTTCGTCGCACGTGGTCAATCCCCTGCTGCAATTGGCGGCGACGCGTGGTCGCCTGATGGAGCTGCTGGTCGATCGAACGCCGACGGCCAAGGAGGGCGGACGTGAGCTGATCGACCAGGCTTTCATGGTCGGTATTCTTTCGCTGATGCCGACACTGATGGGCTGCGGCATGGACGAAGTGCTTTCGCAGCTGCCCGTGGCGCCTCCCGTCTACGACGCGCTCGGAGAGCATTCGGGGGCGCTTGGTGATCTGCTTAGCCTGGTCGAGTTTCTGGAAAACTCGCTGGACGGCGCGTCTGCCGGCGCGGCGGACAAGGCCGGCAGCATCCTGCGGCGCTTGCCGGGGATCGATGCCAGTTATGCCAACGCCTGTCTGACCAGAGCCCTGACCTGGGCCAATAATCTGGCTCGCGAATCGCACTGACTTCCGCATAACGATGATCAACACGCAAAGTTCCCAACTCTTCCTCGGTCGTCAGCCGATCCTCGGGCGCGAGCAGCAATTGTTCGCCTACGAACTGCTTTTTCGCGACGAGCAAGCCGCAACAGGCAACCACGCAGAGTTCCTCGATCCGACCCAGGCCACGGCAACCGTCATCGCCAATGCCTTTACCGAACTGGCGACCAATGAGGTTCTCGGACCCTATCGGGCTTTCATCAACGTCGATCGCGAGTTGTTGTTCAGCGACCTGATCGAAGCGCTGCCACCGCAACTGACGGCGCTGGAGATCAACGAAAGTATCGAACCGACGGACGAGGTCATCGCGCGCTGCCAGTATCTGCGGGACCGGGGAATACTGCTCGCCATCAACGATGTCGGTCGCCTTGATGCGGCGCACGGCGCTTTGCTGGCCTTGGTCGACATCATCAAGGTCAACATCATGCGGCTGGACGCCGAAGGTTTGGCCGCGCTGGTTGCCCAGCTCAAGCCTTTTGGCAAGAAATTGCTGGCCGAGCGAGTCGAAACCGCTGCGCAGTCTGCACTGTGCCAGGATCTCGGCTTCGACCTGTTCCAGGGCTACTATTTCGCCAAACCGACGATCATCGTCGGTAAACGGCTCAATCCTTCGCAGCTGGCCTTGATTCGGCTGCTCGCGCTGGTCATGGAGGATGCCGAAACGAGCGCGCTGGAAAGTGCCTTCAAAACCGAGCCCGGCTTGACCGTCAATATGTTGCGCCTGACCAATTCGGTCAGTTGCGGCCTGTCGACCAAGATCACCTCGTTGCGTCATGCCATCACGATCCTCGGACGGCGGCAGTTGCAACGCTGGCTCCAGCTTCTGGTCTATACCAATCCCAAGGGTACGATGCAGGGTGTCGATCCCTTGCTGCAACTGGCCGCCACGCGCGGCCGCCTGATGGAACTGCTGGCCGAACGCGTGCAACCGAGAAACCGCGAGTTCGCCGATCAGGCCTTCATGGTCGGTATCATGTCGCTGATGCCGGCCTTGCTGGGCATGGCGATGGCCGAGATTCTGCAGCAACTGCCGGTCGTCCCGCGCGTCAAGCAAGCCCTGATCGAGTATGGCGGCCAGCATGGTCACTTGTTGCGTCTGGTCGAAAGCACCGAGCAGGCCGACCCGGGTCTGCGTGAACTGGCTTTGGGACAAGCCTCGGGAATCAGTGCCGATTTTCTCGGCGCCTGTCTCGCCCAAGCCCTGTCCTGGGCGAACAATCTGGGCCAGGAGCAGGAGGCTGCAGCGGGCGAGCTATAATTGTTTGCGTACTTTCCATGAGTGAGCTCGCCATTACTGAATCCCTTATCAGCCGCCAGCCGATTCTCGACGCGCAACAGAATCTCGTCGGCTACGAACTCACGCTGCTTTCGCCGAGCACGCAGCAGGATCGTACGCGAGTCGCCACGCTCTTGTGCGCGGCCTATGCCGAATTGGGTATTCGCAGTGCCCTGGGGCGCAGCACGGCCTTTCTGCGTGTCGACCTCGAATTTCTGCACGACGATGCCATCGAAGCCTTGCCTCCCGACGCCGTTGTGCTCGAACTCGTTCTCGACGCGGTGCCCGATGCGCGCACGCTGCAGCGCTGCCGCAGCTTGCGCGAGCGGCGCTATTCGCTGGCCCTGGCCGACTACACGGGACTGGACGAGCGCAGCCGGCCTTTGCTGACCTTGCTCGACATGGTCAAGATCGACATTACCCAGCACGACGAGGCGCGTCTGGCGGAACTCGCTGGCTCGCTGGTGCGGCTGCCGCTCAAGCTGCTGGCCGAAGGCGTGGAGACGGTCGCCGCCATGGAACGCTGCAAGGCGCTCGGTTTCCAGTTGTTCCAAGGACACTATTTTGCCCGCCCCGAGATTGTCAGCGGTCGCCGGCTGTCGGCCTCGCAGGCGGCACTGATCCAGCTGATCAACCTCGCCGGACGCGATGCCGATACCATCAAGATCGAAGACGGGATCAAGCGCGAACCGGCGCTGGCGGTCAATCTGCTGTGCATCGTCAATTCCGTCGGCTTCGGCGTCAGCCAGCGCATCAGTTCGCTGCGTCACGCGATTACGCTTCTCGGTCGGCGCCAGTTGCAGCGCTGGCTCCAACTGCTGCTCATGACGCCGACCGGGAAAACGCCGGATGCCACCTTGTCGCCTTTGTTGCAGGTAGCCGCGCTGCGCGGGCGCATGATGGAAATGCTCGCCGAATATACCTTCCCGCACGATCGAAAACAGGCTGACCAGGCCTTCATCACCGGCATCATGTCGATGATGCCCGCAGCCCTGGGTTTGCCGA
>JAGTRV010000010.1 GCA_018262245.1 Pseudomonadota bacterium
CGGGAACTGCTACATGGGAGGGGCGGAGTTTTTTCAGGCAACTGAAGGAGCATCCGGAAACCGGTACCCTGATCGACGATCCGGTGCTCGGCTACGTCACCAAGGTCCACCTGGTTCCGGTCGCGGCACGCTATCGCTATCCCGATGGCCGATTTGCCGGCATCGTCTCGGTCGCGGTTCCGGTTTCCTACTTGTCCGATCAGCTGGCCAAGCTCGACTATGGCCCCCACGGCCTGGCTATCCTGCGTGATGCCAAACTCAACCTGATCACCCGCTATCCTGCATTGAACAAGCCGGAAGGTGAGTTGGGGGCGCCGATTTACAACAAGACCCTGATTGCCGGAATTGAGGACGGCAAGCGCAGTTTCTTCTATCACACCCAGATGACACCGGATGGCGTTTCGCGGCTGATTACCTATCAACGGCTGTCGTCGATGCCATTTCACCTGATCATCGGCCTGGCGCATGAGGACTATCTGCAGGCCTGGTACGAGCGATTGCAGCAAACCGTCATCGCCCTTGTTATTTTTGCGTTCGCCACCTTTGCCCTGAGCTTGTTGCTCCTGCGCATGCTGTCCAGCTTGCGGCGGCAAGGCGAGCATGCCGTTGCGCTACTCAAGAATGCGAGTGACGGTGTCCATATTCTCGACCGGCATGGCGTCATCGTCGAGGCCAACGACGCATTCTGCGCCCTGCTGGGTTATTCCCGGCAGGAGGTCATCGGCATGGCCATCGGGCAATGGGATTCGTCAGTCAAGGATGTGGATGTCGAGGCGATGCTGGCCCAGCGCTTTCAGTCGCCCGTGCCCGATCAGTTTGAAACACGCCACCGCCGGAAGGACGGCAGCGAGTTTCCGGCAGAGGTCAGTTTCCAGCCGATGGTCATCGAGGGCGTCGAGTTGCTCTACGCCTCATCGCGGGATATCAGTGACCGGAAGCGCGCAGAATTGGTGCTGGCCCGTGAACGTTCAATGTACCGGACCTTGATCGACACGCTTCCCGATCTGATCTGGCTGAAGGATGCCGATGGCGTCTATCTCAGCTGCAACCGCCGTTTCGAGCAGTTCTTCGGGACCAGCGAACAGGAAATTGTCGGCAAGACGGACTATGACTTCGTCTGCAAGGAATTGGCCGATTTCTTCCGGGAACATGATCGCAAGGCCATGGAAAAGGATGGACCATCAATTAACGAGGAGGAGGTGCCCTTCGCCTCGGATGGTCACCGGGAACTGCTCGAAACGACGAAGATGTCGATGCGCGATGCCAGCGGGAAGCTGATCGGTGTGCTGGGGATCGGGCATGACATCACGGCCAAGCGACAGTCGGAGCTGGAACTGGATGGACACCGCCAGCACCTGCAGGAACTGGTCGACTCGCAGACCGCCGATCTGATGGTGGCCAAGGAGGTCGCCGAAACAGCCAGTGTGGCCAAGAGCGCCTTCCTGGCCAACATGAGCCACGAAATTCGCACGCCGATGAATGCCATCACCGGCATGGTGCATATCCTGCGCAACATGGGGGTGACCCCTCCGCAGTCTGAAAAGCTCGATATCATCGAAAACGCCAGCAAGCACCTGCTGGGAATCATCAACGATGTGCTCGACCTGTCGAAGATCGAGGCCGGAAAATTTACGCTGGAGGATGTGCCGCTCAGTATCCGCGCCCTGTTCGGCAATGTAGCGTCGATGCTCGGCCCGAAAGTGCGGGAAAAGGGGCTGGTTTTGAACATCGAAGCCGATGATGTGCCACGCAACTTGCGCGGTGATCCGACGCGACTCCAACAGGCGCTGCTCAATTTCGCCGGCAACGCGCTGAAATTCACCGAGCGGGGGCATATCACCCTGCGCGCCCGGATTCTGGAGGAGACAGAGCTATCAGCCAACTTGTGTATCGAGGTCGAAGATACGGGAGTTGGCATTGCGCCGGAAGCCTTGCCCAAACTGTTCGGTGCGTTCGAGCAGGCCGATAATTCGATGACCCGCAAATACGGCGGGACGGGTCTGGGCCTGGCCATTACCAAAAAGATAGCGGAAGTGATGGGCGGCACGGCCGGCGTTAACAGCACGCCGGGGGGAGGAAGTACCTTCTGGTTCACCGTGGTCCTCGGTAAATCAGATGAAATCGCCGAGGTGCCCAGCCGTACCGCCATGACGGAGGCCGATGCGATGCTGAGGCGCGATTGCGCCCACCGGCGGATTCTTTTGGCCGAAGACGAGCCGATCAATCGGGAAATTGCCCAAATGCTGCTCGAAGCGGTCGATCTGGACGTCGAAATGGCCGAGAACGGGGAGATTGCGGTGCGCATGGCCCTGGCCAACTGCTATGACCTGATCCTGATGGATATGCAGATGCCGGTGCTCGATGGTTTGGCGGCCACGCGGCGCATCCGTGAACTGCCGGCCTGCGCGGCGGTGCCGATTCTGGCGATGACGGCCAATGCCTTTGCCGAGGACAAGGCTCAATGCCTGGCGGCGGGGATGAACGATTTCATTGCCAAGCCGGTCGTTCCGGAGGTCCTTTACGATACCTTGCTGAAGTGGCTGCGTCGTCTTTAAGGCTGAGTGCCTGGCGAGTACATGGTGACGTGCGAAATAAAACCGTAACGCAGCAGTAACCAGCGGGTCACGGGTGGGTCGTATCGTGGGGTCATGCCCAAGGTCAGATCCGTTTTTCTCTCTGATATCCACCTTGGCACGCGGGCGTGCCAGGCGGACAGACTCCTCGATTTCCTGCGCGAACATCCCGCCGAACAGACTTATCTGATCGGTGATATTGTCGATTTCTGGGCGATGAGCCGGAGCATCAACTGGTCGCAGGCCCAGAATACCGTCGTCCAGAAACTGCTGCGCCGGGCGCGGCATGGCGACAGGGTGGTGTTCATTCCCGGCAATCACGATGAGGTGCTGCGTGAATATTGCGGCATCGTCTTCGGCGATGTCGAAGTCGTCGATGAACTGGTCCACGAAACGGCCGATGGTCGGAGCTTTCTGCTCATCCACGGCGACCAGTTCGACCAGGTGACGCGCCATCATCGCTGGGTTGCCGTGCTCGGTGACCATGCCTACGAACTGCTGGTGCGCATCAACACCTTGTTGTCATGGGGGCGGCGCAAGCTGGGCATCGCCGGCTACTGGTCGCTGGCCGGCTACGCCAAACGCAAGGTCAAGACGGCACTCACTTTCATTTTCGATTTCGAAGAATCCGCCATTCACCACGCCAGGGAGCGCGGGCTGGATGGGGTGATCTGCGGACACATCCATTGGGCGACGATCCGCGAGCTCGATGGCCTGACTTACGTGAATTGCGGCGACTGGGTCGATTCCTGCACGGCCATTGTCGAGCACTTCGACGGCCGGCTGGAACTGGTCACCTGGGGCGAGCCCAAACCGGTCCGCCTGCTGGCCGCACCAGCGCCGGTAGCCGAGCAGGTTGCAGAAACAGTGGAGGCGTGAAATGCGCGTACTGATGGTTTCCGATGTCTATTTCCCGCGCGTCAATGGCGTTTCGACGTCCATCGAGACATTTCGCCGTACGCTGGTAGCGCAAGGGGTCGAGGTCAGGTTGGTCGTGCCGCGCTATGGCGACGAACCCGACGAAGAGGGCGTTATTCGTGTCGCCGGCCGCCCGGTGCTGGGGGATCCCGAGGACCGCCTGGTTGGCTGGCGGGCCATGCACCGGGCGGTGCTGGAGGCAGCCCGGGATTGCGATCTGGTCCACATCCAGACCCCGTTCATCGCTCACTATGCCGGCCTGAAGGCGGCTCGCCAGCTCGGCCTGCCGGTGGTGGCGACCTACCACACGCTGTTCGAGGAATACCTGCAGCACTACGCCCGGTTCATTCCTGCCGGCTGGCTGCGCGGCCAGGCTCGTGCCTTTTCCCGTCGCCAATGCAATCAGCTTGATGCGGTGATCGTACCATCGACGGCGATGCGCCAGCGACTGGATGCTTACGGCGTGACGTCGCCGATGCATGTGCTGCCGACCGGTATCCCGCTGGCGCAGTTCGCGGCAGGCGACGGCATGGTCTTCCGTCTGCGTCATGGCATTGCCGAGGACAGGCCGGTGGCGCTGTTTGTCGGTCGGGTGGCGCATGAAAAAAATATCGGTTTCCTGCTCGAAGCCCTGGCTCAAGCCCGGCAGACGCGACCCGATACGCTGCTGGTCATCGCAGGCGAGGGGCCGGCGATGAGCGATCTGAAGGCACAAACTGCGGCGCTCGGCTTGCAGGATTCGGTCATCTTCATCGGCTATCTCGACCGCAAGCAGGCTTTGCCGGATTGTTATGCGGCGGCCGATGTCTTTGTTTTTGCCTCGCGGACAGAAACGCAGGGCTTGGTCCTGATCGAGGCGCTGGCTGCCGGCGTACCGGTGATCGCGCTGTCAGAAATGGGGACGACAGACATTCTGGCGCCCGGCCGCGGCACGTTTTCACCGCCGGCCGATCCCAAAGCCTTCGGTGAAACACTCGGTCATTTCCTCAATCATCCGGCCGCCTGGCGCCACCTTTGCGACGAGGCGCCGCGCTATGCTCAGGAATGGACAGATGTGGCAATGGCCGAGCGGCTGGCGACGCTTTACCACCAACTGGCCGGTTTGCAGTGCTCGCCGGAAATGCCATTGACGGCCGCCGCATGATTTAATGGGCGATGGCTGAACAAATTGAACTGGTTTGTGGCGGGTGCCACTATTTCCGAGCTGCGGATGCCTTGACGGGCGCTTGCCATCGTTTTCCACCCAGCTATGTGGGCGAAAATCCGATGAAGGAATCGCATCACTGGCGTTTTCCTATCGTCAGCGTGCATGCCTGGTGCGGCGAATTCCTGTCGAAGTCAGGCGCCTAAATATCTTCGAGAGGCGCGACCAGCTGATTCAGATTGCGCAGTCGTTCAGCCATCACCCGCATGACCTGGGTGGCGAAGAACGGGGTCTGCTGGACCAGGAACTGGAAACGCTTTTCATCGACGGCGACGAATTCGCAATCCGTCGTCGCGATCACGCTGGCCGAACGCGGCCCGGGCAGGACGATGCCGACTTCGCCGACGATGCTGCCGTGCTGCAAGGTTTCAACGACCCGCTCATGGACGACGACGTCGGCCGAGCCGGTGGCCAGCACGAACATCATGTGTCCTTCTTCGCCTTCACGGAACAGGGCCTGGCCGGCCGGGACGCGAATCATGGTTGGATTGTGGGCGAAGAGTTCGATGGAAATCATGGGCAGCGCTTGTTCGATCAATAAAGCCCGTTTCTACCATGGGCAGCCCATCGGCGTCTTGTTCGAAATGTTACAAATGCAGCCGCGTGCTGCGGCTGGTTCAGAATTCGGCGTGGGCGCGCAGCGAGAGGATGTTGGCCGGGCCGCGATCCGCGTTGTAAGCCGGGTTTGAAATGCGCTGGTAATCGGCCGTCAGCCACAGTCCGGGCAGGGCTTTCAGGCTGTAGTAGGTTTCGAGAATGTTTTCCGGACGGTAGTTCAGGGCGCCATCGCCGATGAAGAAGGAAATGCCACCCTTGGCCAGGTAGTCGCGCCGGTCATGGGAAAGGGCGTTGCGCATCCAGGCAACGCCGACCGTGTCGTCACTGCGACCCCAGAGGCTGCCCTTGAGGGAGAGCCCGGTGGCGAACGAGGCGTCCGCTTCGGTGAAGGCATAGGTTTCGGTGCGGCCATCGGCGCGCATGGCGCGCAGGAAGGCGCCGATGTTCTCGGTGATCGCCTGCTCGATATTGAGGCCGAATCCGTACTTGATCTTTTCGCCGTTACGTACGTTCAGGATGGCGATCTGATCGGGGCCGGGATTGTTGTCCAGCCAGGTGCTGCCATCGCGATAGGCGGCCAGGTTGGCGCGATTACGGAAGGCGAGCAGGCGGATCTTGCCAGGCTGGTCGGCGATTTCGTGGGCATGTTCGAGTTCGATCTGGTCGCCGTAATGGCGCTTGATCTGATAGTCGATTGGCAGGGCGTTAGGCTCGCGCGGGCCGGTCATCCGGCCGAAGCGAAATACCCAGTCGCCCTGATACCACTCGCCGGCGAAGCCCCAGCCAAAGCCGCGGGCATCGGCTGCATAGTCGAACGCGGCATGCGCCATGTTGCTCCAGTTCATGAACTGGGTACGTGGGTCCTTGGCGTAGGCGTTGCCGTCGAAGATATCCAGCGTCGAGAAATTGCCCATGGTCAGCACAAAGCGATCTTTGGCGACATGGCCGGCCATCTGGTTGAAGGCGGATTCGACGAACTCGGTATCGTCACCCAGCGCCCAGATCTGGCGGAGAAAAAGGCGCTGGCGATAGGCCTTGATCGAGGTGCCGGAAACACGGGTTGCCTCGCCGTTGGTGAAGCCGCCCAGGCCGGTCAGCCGGGACAGCGGGTCACCCTGGCCAGCCTCGACGTTCAGGTAAATCTCGCTGCCCTGCCACAGTCGGGCACCGAGATAAGCTGTCGAGGTGAAGGTATAGCTGCTCTCTCCATCCGTGCTCAAGCTGTTGGGGCCGGAGTAGGTGGCGCTGAAGGATTTTGACTTCTGCGAGACATAGGTGGCCTGCCCCTTGGCCTGCCAGTTCTCGACGGTTTCGTCTGCGAGACAGGGCGTGGCGATGGCGATGCCGAGGAGGAAGAGGGGCAGGTGGCGCATGAGGAACAAGGGGGATTTTGACGACGAAGGTGCGCATTATAGGTTGCCAGGATGACCGGGAGGTTACGGGAGGGCCTTGCGTGACATTTTCGTGACGACGGCTGTCATCAAAGCTTAGCCAAGCGTGACTAAGGTGGGTGCTTTCACGGAGATGTCATGCAGGAACCCTCTTCGCACGATCTGGGCCTTGATCCGGCCAACGAATCACCGTTCAAGGGCAAGACCGGCCTGCGCCGGGTCTGGAATGCCTTCAACTACTCGATGGCCGGCCTGAAGGCGGCCTATCTGTGCGAAGACGCCTTTCGCCAGGAGGTGTGGCTCGCTGTCTTGCTGATCCCCACTGCCTTCCTGCTGCCGGTACCGTGGCCGGCACGCGGCCTGATGGTCGCCAGCGTGCTGCTCGTGCTGGTCGTTGAACTGCTCAATTCGGCCATCGAGGCGGTGGTTGATCGCGTCAGCCTGGAAAATCATCGGCTGGCCAAGCGGGCCAAGGATATCGGCAGTGCCGCCGTGCTCATTTCGCTGCTGCTGGTGGTCGTGGTCTGGGTTTGCGTTTTGCTGGAGAGCGTCTGATGTCGATCGCCATTGCCTTTGTCACTGAAACATTCCCGCCTGAAGTTAACGGCGTGGCAATGACCGTCGGCCGGCTGGTTGGCGGCTTGCGTGAACGCGGCCATCGGGTCAGCGTCATCCGCCCGAGTCAGAGCAAGGCCGACGCGAGTAGCGAGCATGAACTGACCCTGCCGGGGTTTCCGCTGCCCGGCTATCCCGGTCTGCGCTTTGGCTGGCCGGCCAGCCGTCGACTCGCCCGGCAATGGCGACAGAACCGGCCTGATCTGGTGCACGTGGTGACCGAAGGGCCGCTTGGCTGGTCGGCGGTCAATGTCGCCCGCCGGCTGGGCATTCCGGTGACCTCCGGCTTTCATACCAATTTCGACCGTTACAGCGTGCATTACGGGCTGGGCTGGATGCGTCCGGCGGTTGCTGCCTATTTGCGTACCCTGCATCGGCGGACGCTGGCGACGATGGTGCCGACTGCTGCGCTGGCCGCCGATCTGGCCGGCGAAGGCTTGCGCGGTGTGCGGGTGGTCGGGCGTGGCGTCGATGCGGCGCTGTTCGATCCCGCCAGGCGCAGCCCGGAGCTGCGCGCCCGTTGGAGCGTTGAAGCGGATGGGCCGGCTTGCCTCTATGTGGGCCGAATGGCCGCCGAGAAAAATCTGGCCCTGGTCGAGAAAAGCTTTGCCGCGATCCAGGTCTGGCATCCCAAGGCAAAAATGATCTGGGTCGGCGACGGTCCATCCGCCAAGCAATTGGCGGCTGATCATCCGGATCATCATTTCGCCGGCATGCGGACTGGCGAGGATCTGGCTGCTCACTATGCCAGCGCCGACCTCTTCCTGTTTCCCAGCCTGACCGAAACCTACGGCAACGTGGTCGCCGAGGCGATGGCTAGCGGCTTGCCGGTGCTGGCCTACCGCAGTGCGGCGGCGGCCGAGTTGATTGTCGATGGCGAGAATGGCCGCCTGGTGGCGCCGGGTGATGAAGATGGCTACAAGCGTGCGGCGCTCGATCTGGTGTCGAATCTGGAAAACTTGCCTGTGCTTGGGCGGGCTGCCCGGGGTTCCATGCTGCACCACCATTGGGCGATGGTTGTTGAGCGCTTCGAGACCGTCATGCGGGAAGCGATGGCCTGAAGGCCGGCTACGGGAACATCTGCTCCAGTCGTTCCTGCAGTGCGGTCGGGGTGAAGGGCTTGACGATGTAGCCAGCTGCGCCGCTCTGCATGGCATCCAGCACGTTGTCGCGCTGACCTTCGGCGGTAATCATCAGTACCGGAATGTGGGCCAGGTTGGGGTTGGCCTTGATCGCCTTGAGCAGCGCCAGGCCATCCATTTCCGGCATGTACCAGTCTGAAACGACGAGGCCGATTTTCTTGTGCTCTTGCAGCCGGGCCAGTGCGGATTGGCCATTGGCAGCCTGATAAATGTCGGTGAAACCGGTGCGCTTGAGCACTTCAACGATAACGCTGCGCATCGAGGCGAAATCATCGACAACCAGGGCGGTGGGTTTTGTCATAGTTGGCAGGCGCTTGGGGAACTCAGTGTTTCATCTCGCCTGAAACCCTGTCAAGGTGCGCTAATGGGGAGCGCGCTTAATTTCGACGACGGCAGGATCGTCGCCGTGATCGATCAGCAGGCGTTTGACGCGATCCTGCCAGAGCTTTCCGAAGAGCCCGGTTTCGGCGGCGTTGGCCGTGCCGCTGACGATTCCTGGCAATAATTTGCCGAGCATGGGGTCGGCGGGCACCAGGTGAGGCCGAAAAACGCAGTCGACCGTAGCGCCGGTATCGAGGCGCCGAAAGCGCATGCCCATAAGCTCGGCAACGCCAAACTTTAGCAAGCCACGCCGGGCATGTTGCCCGCCGAGCCCCTTGAAGCCCCCATCGCCGGCGGCACCGGTCAGCAAGGTAGCAATGCTGGCGATAACCCCGGCCACGCCACTGTCGAGATCGTCTTGCAAGGCGACGGCGATATTGCCGCGTACCGGCGTTTCGCTGCCGTATAGCTCGCCTAGCGCCCGGACGCTCATCAGCCATGCCCCGGCCACGGTGGGGCAGGAATGCCCGGCCAGTTTGACGGCATCTGCAAAGGTGTACTCGATCAGACCACCATCGGCCGCACCAAGCAGTTCAGCCAGCGGGTCGCGCAGGGTGATCGCAGGAATCCGGGCAAAAAAATCGGGTAGCGGCATGAGTTTTGTCTCCTTTGTCGGCCATTGTCTTGGGATCGTTGCCGGAGGGCCTTGATGTTCATCATTAGCAAATGAGGTTTTGACCAAGATGTGGGCTAGTCCGGCCAATGCTTCCGCGATGAGCTTGGTCGCGTCGTTTCGGGTTGAAGACAGAGGGCATTTTGGATATGAAAATGGCGTATAAAAAGATTTACCAATATGTCATTTGTTGAGAAATGGGCAATTCTTGACAAAAAATTGGTCTGGAATAACCTCTGCCCGTTGTCATAAACAGAAGATCTCAATTATATGAACTGGAAGCTGGTTGTCAGGGGGGTAGTCGGGGTGCTGGGCGTTGTTTCCTCAAGTTTCGTCATGGCTGAGACAGGCGTAAGCGATAGCACGATTCTGGTCGGCCAGTCTGTTCCGCTCAGCGGCCCGTCGCAGGAACTGGGCAGCGAGATGAAACTGGGGATCCAGCTTTATTTTGACCAGGTGAATAGCCAGGGTGGCATCAACGGTCGAAAGCTGGAACTGAAGGTATTGGATGATGGCTATGAGCCGGAACGCACCGCCGCCAATACGCGTCAGCTGATCGGAAAAGAGGGCGTATTTTCCTTGCTTGGTTTTGTCGGAACACCGACCAGTGTCGCTGCACTGCAGGTTTCGAATCCAGCCAAAGTGCCTTTTGTTGGTGCTTTCACCGGCGCTGATGCCTTGCGCGCACCGTTCAATCGCTATGTATTCAATATCCGGGCAAGCTACGCCGAGGAGTGCGAGCGGATTGTCGAGCAGTTCACTTCGCTGAACGTCAAGCGCATTGCCGTGTTTTTCCAGAATGATGGCTTCGGCAAGGCTGTTCTGAGCGGCGTCGAGCGAGCGATGGAAAAGCGAGGTTTACAGGTAATCAATAGCACCGCTATCGAACGGAATTCGCTGAACGTTGCTCCCGCGGCAAAAGCGATTGCGGCAGTTCGCCCGGACATGGTGATCATGGCTGTCCCCTACAAACCCAGCGCAGCCTTTATCAACGCGATTCGCGGCGAAGGCGCCGCACCGCAGTTCTATACGGTTTCGTTTGTCGGGCCGCAAGCCTTGGCCAAGGAACTTGGGCCCAATGGCGCGGGGGTGGGCATTTCCCAGGTGATGCCTTTCCCTTGGTCGATCAACGCGCCGATTGTTCGTGAGTATCAGAAGTTGCTGCAGGGCAAGGCTGAACCCTCATACGTCAGCCTGGAAGGCTTCATCGCGGCGAAAGTTTTTGTCGAAGGGGTGAAACGCGCCGGCAAGGATCTGACCCGTGAAAAGCTCATCGGTGCCATGGAAGGGATGCACAGCTACGATACCGGTGGTTATGCCGTCAGCTTTGGTCCAAACGATCATAACGGCTCGAAATTCGTCGAACTGACGGTTCTGCGCCGTGATGGGAAAATCATGCGCTGAACGGTGTTCGGCTGGCGGCGGCTGGGCATTGTCGCCGCAAGAACAGCAGAAGAGGCCGTCCAGGGACGGCCTCTTCTTTTATGGGGACGGGTCTGTCCGTTGTCAGCCTTGGTCTAGCCGCGCTGGATCAATTCGATCTTGTAGCCGTCCGGGTCTTCGACAAAGGCGATGATCGTGCTGCCATGCTTCATCGGTCCCGCCTCGCGGACTACCTTGCCGCCGCGGGCCTTGATCTCGGCGCAGGCGCCTGCCGCATCCGGCACGGCCAGTGCGACGTGGCCATAGCCATTGCCGAGTTCGTAAGACGGCGTGTCCCAGTTGTGGGTCAGTTCGAGCACGGCTTCCTTGTCCTCGGAGCCATAGCCGACGAAGGCCAGCGTGAAGCGGCCGTCCGGATAGTCCTGGCGGCGAAGCAGCTGCATGCCGAGAATTTCGGTGTAGAAGGCGATGGATTTGTCGAGATCGCCGACGCGGATCATGGTGTGCAGAATGCGCATGCTGTTTCCTTTAGAGGTGCGGGATTTGCCGGGCCAACTGACGCAGTTCAAGGCGTCGGGTTTTCCAGTCCGGGCAGAGTTGTTCCACCACAGACCAGAAGCGCGGGCTGTGGTTCATTTCCTTGAGGTGCGCCAGTTCATGGCAAACGACGTAATCGACCACCGGCAGCGGCATGAAAACGAGCCGCCAGTTCAGCGCGATGTCGCCTCGGTGATTGCAGCTGCCCCAGCGGGTTCGGGCGGAGGAAAGCCGCAAGGGTGGCGTCGCGACACCGAGCCGGGGGGCGTGGATTTGCAGGCGCTCGGCGAAGACAGCACGCGCTTTCTCGCGCAGCGCCTTTTCAAGCAAGCCGTTGATGGCACCGGTACTGACCGGGTGAAGGTAGAGGGTGCCGGGGCCGAATTGCCAGCGGGAACGCCCGACCGTCGTCAGGGCAATGGTCAGCGGCTCGCCTAGTATGGAAATGATTGTGCCGTCGGTGATTTCCTGCTTGCCGGGAACCGGGCGGTCGCGCCAGGCGGCCAGCTTGTCGAGCACCCAGTCGCCGTGCTGATGAATCAGTTTTTCAATATCGCCGATCCGGGCCCGGGTCGGCGCACCGACCCGCAGGCCGCGATGGTCGATGGTCAAGCCTATCGTGCGCCGCTGGCTGCGCCGCAGTTGGTAGGAAACGTCCGCACCGGCAATGGCGATGCGGTGGCTTGTTTCAGGTGGCGTTGTGCTGGGCATCCGAGTAACGGTGCGGCGAGATGCGGTGCATTTCGTCTTCGATCCAGGCTTCGGCCTTCTGGTTGACCTCGGCTTCGGTCATGCCGGTGGCGTCGAAGGCCGGGCCAATGCTGACGGTGACGGTGCCCGGCGTTTTCAGGAAAGCCTGGCGCGGCCACAGTTCGCCTGCATTGTGGGCAATCGGCACGACCTTGCAGCCAACCCGGGTGGCGAGATAGGCGCCGCCTGGCTTGTAGCGTTTCTTGTGGCCCGGTGCGACGCGCGTGCCTTCCGGGAAGAGAATGACGTAGAAACCCTGCTGCAACCGCTCGCGACCCTGGACAACGACCTGGTCGAGTGCCTCCTTGCCGGCAGCACGGTCGATGGAAATCATCTTCATCGCAGCCAGGCCCCAGCCGACCAGCGGCACCTTGAGCAATTCCTTCTTGAGCACGAAAACGCAGTAAGCGCCATTCGGTACATAGTCCTGCAAGGTCATGGTTTCCCAGGCCGACTGGTGCTTGGCGAGAATGACGCAGGGTTCCTGCGGCATGTTTTCCAGACCGATGACCTTGGGGCGAATGCCCAGGATGTTCTCGACGCCGAACTGGATGCCAAGGCGCCACAGCTTGCCGAAACGGTAGCCCCACAGGCCGCGCAGGGCCAGTGCCGCGATGACGACGAGCGGCGCGGTCAGGATCGACCAGACCAAGGCGTAGGCCATGAAGACGCTGGAGCGCAGGGTTTTCATGGGGTGGTTTCCTTGAGGATGGAGTCGACAGCGGCCGAAAGGTCCTTGAATTCCAGCGTACCTTCGGGCAGGTTACCCTCGGTCTTGGTTTTCTCGCCCTTGCCGGTCAGCACCAGCATGGGCTGGCAGCCAGCGATGGCGCAGGCCTGCAGGTCGCGCAGTGAATCACCAATGGCCGGCACGCCCTTCAGGTCGACATTCAGTGTTTCGGAGATGCGCTTGAACATGCCGGGTTTCGGCTTGCGACAATCACACTTTGAGTCGGCCGCATGCGGGCAGTAGAAAATCGCATCAATCCGACCGCCCAGGGCCACGACAGCCTTGTGCATCTTGGTGTGGATCTGGTTCAGGGTTTCCATGTCGAACAAGCCGCGCCCGACACCCGACTGGTTGGTTGCGACGACCACCTTGTAGCCGCTCTGGCTAAGGCGGGCGATCGCTTCCAGGCTGCCGGGAATCGGCTTCCACTCGGCCGGGTTCTTGATGAACTGGGCCGAGTCGAAGTTGATGACGCCGTCGCGGTCGAGGATGACAAGTTTGGTGGGCATGGCGGTCTTCCTGCGTTTAGGCGGACAGCTTGGAGATGTCGGCGACCTGATTCATCGCCACATGCAGCTTGGCGAGCAGGCCGAGACGGTTGGCGCGCAGGGCCGGGTCTTCGGCATTGACCATCACGTCATCGAAGAAGGCATCGACCGGCGCCCGCAACGCGGCCAGGGCCTGCAGCGATTCGCTGTAGTCACCGGTGACAAAGGCAGCGTCGGCCTGCGGCACGACTTCGACCAGGGCGTCGTGCAGTGCGATCTCGGCAGCTTCCTTGAGCAGCGCATTGTCAACCACGGCCTCGACCGCGTTTTCGACCTTCTTCAGGATGTTGCCGACCCGCTTGTTGGCTGCGGCCAAGGCGGCGGATTCCGGCAGACCCGAGAAGGCGCGCACGGCAGCCAGTCGCTTCGGGATGTCGCCCAGGCGTTGCGGCCGCTGCGAAACGACGGCATCAACTTCCTGCGCCGTGTAGCCCTGCTCGCGCAGGCTGCCGGCGAGGCGGTCGTAGATGAAGTCGGCCAGGGGCGCTTCGGCCGCCTTGAAGCCATCGACTGAGGCGAACGGCGCGGCGGCGGTTTGCAGCAGATGGTCGAGCGGCAGGGCCAGATTGTTTTCCGCCAGCATGCGGATGACGCCGAGCGCATGGCGGCGCAGCGCAAACGGGTCGCGGTCGCCGGTCGGAATCTGGCCGATACCGAACATGCCGACCAGCGTCTCCAGCTTGTCGGCCAGGGCGACGACGGTGCCAACCATGCCGCGCGGCAGGGTGTCGCCGGCAAAGCGCGGCTTGTAGTGGTCTTCGACCGCATCGGCGATCTCGGCGGCAAGGCCGTCATGCAGCGCGTAGTAGCGGCCCATGGTGCCCTGAAGTTCCGGGAATTCGCCAACCATGTCGGTCAGCAGGTCGGCCTTGGCCAGCACGGCTGCCTGCTCGGCGTGCAGCGCCAGCGCTTCGCCACCCAAGGATTCGCCGATGGCGCGGGCGATGGCGGCAACGCGTTGCATGCGCTCGCCCTGGGTGCCCAGCTTGTTGTGATAGACGACCTTGGACAGGCCGATGACGCGGGACTCCAGCGACTTCTTGCGGTCCTGGTCGAAGAAGAACTTGGCGTCGGCCAGACGCGGGCGCACGACACGCTCATTGCCGCCGATTACGGCCGAGGCATCTTCCGGGCTGATGTTGCTGACGACGAGGAACTTGTTGGTCAGCTTGCCGGTGGCATCAAGCAGCGGGAAGTACTTCTGGTTCGCCTTCATGGTCAGGATCAGGCATTCCTGCGGCACGGCGAGGAACTCCTGTTCGAACTGGCCGATCAACACGTTCGGGCGCTCGACCAGCGCGGTCACTTCGTCGAGCAGCGCCTCGTCGTCGATCGGCCGAAGCGCAGCGCCTGTGGCTTGGCCGGCCTTGGCAGCTGCGGCTTCAAGCTGGCGGGCGATTTCGGCCCGGCGCTCGGCGAAGGAGGCAATGACGGCGCCTTCGCTGGCCAGCTTGGCAGCGTATTCGTCGGCGTTGGCGAAGACGACCGGATCGACGGCCGCTTCAAAACGATGACCGTGCGTTTCGCGACCGGCATTCAGGCCGAGTACGGCGACCGGCACGACATCTCCGCCGTGCAAGGCGACCAGGCCATGGGCCGGACGGACGAAATTGACGCTGCTCCAACCGTCCTGCAACTGGTAGGTCATGACCTTGGGGATCGGCAGTGCGGCCAGTGCGGCCTCGATGGCCTTCTGCAGGCCTTCGGCCAGCGTGGCGCCCTTGGCCAGACTGTCGAAGAACAGCACGTCAGCCTTGCCGTCATTTTCGCGGCGCAGGCTGGCGACTACGGAAGCGGCGGCGCCCGCATCTATTCCCAATCCGGCCAGCTTCTTGAGCAGGGCCGGCGTGGCGTTGCCGGCCGCATCCAGGCCGACCGCAACCGGCATCAGCTTCTGGGCAACCGGCTTGTCGGCGGCGACAGCTGCAACATCGGTGACGTGGGCAGCCAGGCGACGCGGCGAGGCGTAAGCGGTGATGCTTGCCGTCGCCGGCGCCAGGCCGGCATTTTTCAGGGAATTCGCCAGTGCGTCAGAGAAGGCTTCACCGAGCTTCTTCAGCGCCTTGGGCGGCAGTTCCTCGACGAACAGTTCAACGAGCAGATTCTTGGACGACATATCAGGCAGCTTTCTTTTCAATCTGGGCGAGGACTTCGGCCGCCCATTCCTTGGGCGCCATCGGGAAGCCGAGGCGGGCGCGGCTGTCGAGATAGGCTTGGGCCACGGCGCGGGCCAGGTTGCGGATGCGGCCGATATAGGCCGCACGTTCGGTGACCGAAATGGCGCCACGGGCGTCGAGCAGGTTGAAGGTGTGCGCGGCTTTCAGCACTTGCTCGTAGGCCGGCAAAGCCAGCTGGGCGCCCATCAGGTGTTGCGCCTGCTTTTCGTGTGCACCGAAGGCGGTGAACAGGAAATCGGCGTCGGAATGCTCGAAGTTGTAGGTCGATTGCTCGACTTCGTTCTGGTGATAGACGTCGCCGTAGGTAAGGCCTTCGGTCCAGGTCAGGTCGAAAACGTTCTCGACACCCTGCAGGTACATGGCCAGCCGCTCGAGGCCGTAGGTGATTTCGCCGGTGATCGGCTTGCAGTCGATGCCGCCGACCTGCTGGAAGTAGGTGAACTGTGTCACTTCCATGCCGTTCATCCAGACTTCCCAGCCGAGGCCCCAGGCGCCCAGCGTCGGGTTTTCCCAGTCGTCTTCGACAAAACGGACGTCGTTCTTCTTCAAGTCGAAACCAAGCGCTTCGAGCGAGCCGAGGTAGAGCTCGAGAATGTTGTCCGGTGCCGGCTTGAGCACCACCTGGAACTGATAGTAGTGCTGCATGCGGTTCGGGTTTTCGCCGTAGCGGCCGTCCTTTGGGCGGCGCGATGGCTGCACGTAGGCGGCTTTCCATGGCTCGGGGCCGATGGCGCGCAGGAAGGTGGCGGTGTGGCTGGTGCCGGCACCCACTTCCATGTCGTAGGGCTGAAGCAGGGCGCAGCCCTTGTCGCTCCAGTACTGTTGCAAACGCAGGATGATTTCCTGGAAGGTCGGTTTCTTGCTGGTCGTCATCGGACGCACTCGGTGTAAGCGGAAACCCGTGATTTTACTAGCTTTTGCCATGATTCGGCAGAGCCCCGCCAGCGTGGGTTTTGGCGCTGCCTGGCTGCGGAATTTTGTGGGGTGTACTGATGTCTTTGGGTCGTCAAGTGTTGTTGCTGCGCAACACTATTGCCTTCGGCTTGACGGCTTTGTTTTGACTTAATTCAATATAATCAATAAACTGGATTTTATGTTGCGGTGCAACATCGGATTTTCCGGCCCAAACCGGCCTTTCTTGGGAATTCGGGCGACAAGATAGTCACTGCCCGACCGATGTCGTATCCCCCTGTAACCGTTCGCTGTCGGAGTCGTTTTCCTCAGTGGCAACAGTGAAGGAGGTCACATGATCGCTTCGACCGTTCTCCCGTCTGCTTTGCAGCGCATCTCTACCGTAGCTCTCGATTTTTTCCAGAAGTTCCTCATGATCGCGGGTCTTGTTTTCATCGTTGGCTTGATTGGCGTACAAACCGGCCGTCTCGACCTGGTCGGGAATCTCAAGTCGCTTCTGCCCAGTGCCGAAGCATCCGTAGCCGAAGAGGCCTCTGCCGAAGAGCTTGAACCGGAACCTGCCTCGCTCAATGCTCGTATGCGGGGGGCCATGAACTATGTCTCCCACCGTTATCGCGTTTCCGATGAGGCCTTGAGGCCGATTTTTGCCACAGCTCAGGCGGTCGGCCGCGAATTGCATCTCGACCCCTTGCTGATCATCGCAGTGATCGGCGTCGAGTCCGGATTCAATCCGTTTTCGCAAAGTGTCGTTGGTGCGCAGGGACTGATGCAGGTCGTGCCACGCTTCCATCACGACAAATTGCCAGAGGATGCTGACTCCTTCCTTGATCCGGTCACCAACGTCCTGGTCGGTGCTCGCGTCCTGAAGGAATCTATCAGCCGTAACGGTGGTCTGGAAGATGGCCTGCAGCAATTCGGCGGGGCGGCCAATGACGCCAATCGTCGCTACGCGACCAAGGTGCTGGCTGAAAAGCAGCGTCTGGAGCAGGCGGTACAGCGCCTCCGCGCCGCCTGATTATTGCGCTCGCTGTCGGGCTGCCAGTGCTACCGGGGAACAATCGGCAGCGCGCGCGGTCCGAACGGTATCGTATTGATTCAGGGAATTCCGTGTCGCAATCCGCTCATTCTCTCGCCACATTGGCCGGTGGCTGCTTCTGGTGTCTGGAGGCGGCCTTCGAGCAGCTTGACGGTGTCGTTGCCGTGCTACCCGGCTACATGGGCGGTCACGACCCTTGGCCGACGTATGAGGCCGTCTGTCGTGGTGACAGTGGTCATGCCGAAGTCGTGCAGATCGAATTCGATCCGGCAATCATTGACTTCGAAACGCTGCTGACTGCCTTTTTCACCATCCATGACCCGACGACGCTGAACCGCCAGGGACATGATATGGGCACGCAGTACCGCTCGGCCATCTATTTTTACGATGCTGGCCAGCAGTCTGCGGCCGAGGCGATGATCGCCCGCCTCAATGCCGAAGGTGTCTGGGCTTCACCTATCGTGACCGAGGTCACGCCGGCGAGTACCTTCTTCGTCGCCGAGGATTACCACCATCAGTATTTTCGGCGGAATCCCCATCAGGGCTACTGCATGGCAGTGGTTGCGCCCAAGGCCATGAAGTTGCGCCAGGTTTTCGCAGAGCGGATCAAGGCGGGCTAGTACCGCTTTTCCCTTGGTGGCACCAAGTTGCAGCCAAGGCTCAATATTTTCTATTCAGAGCCAGCAACAGCATTGCCACGATCATGGCCAGTGCGATCCAGTCCCCAAAGCGCCCGTAAGGCGTCATTCCGGTATAGGCGCGTACTTCGCCGTGCAGGACTCCGGTTTCAAAGGCTGGCAGTGCCGCGCTAACCTGGCCGCGGGCGTCAACGATGGCGGTCATGCCGGTGTTGGTGGCGCGCAGCATCGGGCGGCCGGTTTCCAGTGCGCGCATCTGGGCGATCTGCAGGTGTTGTGGCTGGGCCAATGAGTGGCCGAACCAGGCGGTGTTCGACAGGTTGGCGAGGATGCCCGCTGCGGGCAGGGCGCGGATGATCTCGTTGCCGAAGACGTCTTCGTAGCAGATATTGATTGCTACTTTCTGGCCGGCTACGGCGAGTGGCGCCTGCTTTTCCGGGCCGCGCGTGAAGGATGAGGCTGGAATGTTGGCATAGGCCATGAACCACGCAAAGCCGGGCGGGATAAATTCGCCATAAGGCACCAGATGACTCTTGCTATAGACCTGCAGCGGCGAGGCGCCGAGGCTGACCGCGCTGTTGTAGTAGGCGTTGCCATCGCCGGTCAGCGTGCCGAAAATCAGGTCGCCGCCCTGGCGTTGGGCCAGTGTCTTGAGGTCGTCGAGATAGTCGCCTGGCAACTGGTCGATGAAGACCGGCATCGCGGTTTCCGGCAGCAGCGTCAGTTGGGCCGGGTTGGCTTCGATCAGTTCGCGATAGAGGTTTAGCGTCCGGATGAAGGCTTCCGGGCGGAATTTCATTTCCTGCGGGATGTTGCCCTGAATCAGTGCGACGCGAACCGGTTCGCCGACGGGGTCGGTCCAGGCAACCTGGCGCAAACCGAAACCGAGTAGGGCGAGCGCGGCAAGGCAGGGCAGGCCAAGGCGCCAGCGGACGAGTAGGGCGCCGGATAGCGCAACGATCAGCGACAGGCCGTGCACGCCGAGCAGTGGGGCGAAACCGGCCAGCGGGCTGGGTGGCGCTTGCGAATAGCCGACGGTCAGCCAGGGGAAACCGGTGAAAATCCAGCCTTTGACCCAGTCCAGCCCGGCGATCAGTGCCGCGAACAGCAATGCCTGCTGCCAAAGGTTGCCTGGCTGCCAGCGCTTGAATACCCAGCCGGCGATCATCGGGAACAACGCCATCACTGTGCAGAACAGGAAGGCTGCCGGGCCGGCCAGCCACCACGGCATGCCGCCGAAGACGGAAAGGCTGACGTAAACCCACGATACGCCGCACAGGAAGAAGCCGAGACCGAAGCTCAGCCCGGTCAGTAGCCCCTGGCGTGGTGATTCAGCGCGTTGCAACAGGGCGAACAAGGCGCCCCAGATGACGGGGGCCAGCCAGAACAGGCCGAACGGCGCAAAGCAGAGGACGCCCGCCGCACCGATCAGGGCGGCAAGGCCAAAGCGGTGCAGCGGCCGCTCAGGCAGGCGTATCTTCAGCACCGGTCTGCGGTTTGGGTGGGTCGATGAGCAGGGTGTAGAGACGGCGGCTATCGGCACGCAGCACCTGGAAGCGCAGGCCGCCGATGTCGACAACCTCGTTGCGCTTGGGCATGCGGCCAAGATGGCGCAGGATCAGGCCGCCGACCGTGTCGAACTCTTCGTCGGAGAATTTGGTCGAGAAGGCGGCGTTGAAGTCCTCGATCTCGGTGCGTGCCTTGACGCGGTAGCGGCCGGAGGCGTCGAGACGAATGTTGTCGTGGGCTTCGTCAAAGTCGTATTCGTCCTCGATGTCGCCGACGATCTGTTCCAGTACGTCCTCGATGGTCACCAGGCCGGCGACGCCGCCGTATTCATTGACGACGATGGCCATGTGGTTGCGCGAGACACGGAATTCACGGAGCAGCACGTTCAGTCGCTTGGATTCCGGAATGAACACGGCCGGACGGAGCCAGTCGCGCAGGTTGAATTCTTCTTCGGTGTGAATGCGCAGCAGATCCTTGGCGAGCAGGATGCCGAGCACATTGTCGCGATCGCCATCGACGACCGGAAAGCGCGAGTGGGCGGCTTCGATGACAATCGGGACAATTTCGTCCATCGGGTTGTCGACGTCGATGACGTCCATCTGGGCTCGCGGGATCATCACGTCGGTGACGCGGGTTTCGGAGGCCTGCAGGGCACCTTCGATGATGGTCAGCGCATCGGCGTCCATCAGGTTGCGCTCGTAGGCGCTGTGCAGAATCTGAACCAGTTGCTCGCGATCTTCAGGTTCGCGCAGCAGCAGGGAGGTCAGACGTTCGATAAAACCGGGTTTACTGTCACTATCCATAATGTTTAAACCGCATACGGGTCTGGATAACCCATTGCAGCGAGAATCTCCCTTTCTTCGTCTTCCATCGCCTGGGCATCATCGTCATTGTCATGATCCCAGCCCTGCAAATGCAGCATACCATGCACCGTCAGGTGCGCGTAATGAGCGTCCAGCGGTTTGTTCTGCTCGGCTGCTTCCTTGCTCACGACGCTCGGGCAGATGACCAGATCGCCCATCACCACCGGTTCGGTATCGTAGGGAAAGGACAGCACGTTGGTTGCGTAATCCTTGCCCCGATATTCCTTGTTCAGCGACTGGCCTTCGTCGGCATCGACCAGGCGGATGGTGACTTCGCCGCCGCCAACCAGCGCGGCACGGGCCCAGCGCACGAAATCTGCCCGCAAGGGTAGTCCTTCCCGGTTACAGGCGTATTGCACCGAAAGATTAAGTCGGTTGCTGGGTGCGTTTTTCATAGGCGTCGACGATGCGGGCGACCAGCGGGTGGCGCACCACATCTTCCTTCTTGAAATGGGTAAAGGCCAGGCCACGCACGTTGTCGAGTATGGAGATGGCTTCGTTGAGGCCGCTCTTGTGGCCCTTGGGCAGGTCGATCTGGGTGATGTCGCCGGTGACCACCGCCTTGGCACCAATGCCGATGCGGGTCAGGAACATCTTCATCTGCTCCGGCGTTGTGTTCTGCGCCTCGTCGAGAATGATGAAGGCGTGGTTCAGCGTCCGGCCGCGCATGAAGGCGAGCGGCGCGATCTCGATGGCGCGCTTTTCGTAGAGCTTGGCAACGCGGTCGGCACCCATCAGGTCGTACAGCGCATCATAGAGCGGGCGCAGGTAAGGGTCGATCTTCTGGGTCAGGTCGCCGGGCAGGAAGCCGAGGCGCTCGCCTGCTTCAACGGCAGGGCGGGTCAGGATGATGCGCTCGACCAGATCACGCTCGAAGGCGTCGACGGCGGACGCGACAGCCAAGTAAGTCTTGCCAGTGCCGGCCGGGCCGATGCCGAAAGTGATGTCGTGTTCCTGGATCGCCTTCAGGTAAGCCACCTGGCGCGGCGTGCGGCCATGCAACTGGGTGTTGCGGGTAATCAGTTGCGGACCATCCACCGGACCCTCGCTGCGTTGCGACACGCGGCGAACCGGCGCGTTGGTCAGTTCGATCAGACCAAGCTGTATTTCATCCACCGACAGCGGCGCCCGCGACATGGCGTAGAAGTGCCGGATGGCATCGGCAGTCAGTCGGGCTTTTTCGCCCAGGATCGAGAACCGTTCGTTGCGGCGACGAATCACCACGTCAAAACCGGTTTCGATCTGCCGGATGTTTTCGTCCAGCGGGCCGCATAGATTGGCCAGTTGGGCGTTGTCGACTGGCGACAGCGCCAGCTCGACCGGTTTCTGCTTCGGCGCCGGCTTGGTGGCAGCACCTGTTTTCATGCCACTAGTCTTCTCGGATGACAATTTCGCCCCTCAGCGTGTGCGACAGCGACGACGTGATGCGGACATCGACGAAGGTGTTGATCAGGCGCGGATTGCCGGAAAAGTTGACGATGCGGTTGTTGTCGGTCCGGCCGGCCAGATCATGCACGTCTTTCTTCGAGGTGCCCTCGACCAGAACACGCTGGATGCTGCCAACCATGGTCTGGCTGATCGCCTGTGCCTGTTCGTCGATGCGCTTTTGCAGACGCAGCAGGCGGGCTGACTTCACGTCGGCCGGGGTCGAATCGTCCAGCTCCAGCGCCGGGGTGCCGGGGCGCGGGCTGTAGATGAAGGAGAACGAACTGTCGAAACCGACATCGTCGATCAGCTTCATCGTTTTCTCGAAATCCTCGTCAGTTTCGCCAGGGAAGCCGACGATGAAGTCAGACGACAGCGAAATGTCTGGCCGTGCGGCGCGCAGCTTGCGGATGATCGACTTGTACTCCAGCGTCGTGTAGCCGCGCTTCATCGCTGCCAGCACACGATCGGAGCCGGCCTGAACCGGCAGGTGCAGGTGCGAAACCAGTTTCGGGACCTTGACGTAGGTGTCGAACAGGCGCTGCGTCATCTCGCGGGGGTGCGAGGTTGTGTAGCGGATGCGCTCGATGCCCGGCACTTCGGCGATGTATTCGATCAGCAAGGCGAGGTCAGCCTTTTCCTCGGTGCCGTCCATGTCGCCGCGATAGGCATTGACGTTCTGGCCGAGCAGCGTCACTTCGCCAACGCCATGGGCCGCCAGATCGGCGACTTCGGTCAGTACATCGTTGAACGGCCGCGAAACCTCGCCACCGCGGGTGTAAGGCACAATGCAGAAGGTGCAGAATTTGGAGCAACCTTCCATGATCGAGACAAAAGCCGAAGCGCCCTTGATTTCAGACGGCGGCATCGCGTCGAACTTCTCGATTTCCGGGAAGGAAACGTCGACGGCAGCCTTGCCCTTGGCCTTGCGTTCGGCAATCAGTTGCGGCAAACGGTGCAGCGTCTGCGGTCCGAAGACCACATCGACATACGGTGCCCGAGCGATGATCGCATCGCCTTCCTGGCTGGCGACGCAGCCACCGACGCCGATCACCAGGTTCGGATTCAGTTTTTTCAGGTGGCGGACACGGCCGAGGTCATGGAAAACCTTTTCCTGCGCCTTTTCGCGCACCGAGCAGGTATTGAACAGGATGATGTCGGCTTCTTCGGGATTGTCAGTCTTGATGACGCCTTCGGAAGCATTGAGTACGTCGGCCATCTTGTCCGAATCGTACTCATTCATCTGGCACCCAAAAGTGCGGATGAACAGTTTTTTTGGCATGAAATTACTTTAAAAATCAGTGGGTGCCGCTTCGGCAAGCGTTCGGCAGAAAAGTTGCGCATTATAACGCGGTTGACCGCCTGGTCGCCCGCAATCTATAATCCGCGCCCTCTAAGCGTGGTGATGTAGCTCAGACGGTTAGAGCGATGGATTCATAACCCATAGGTCGGCAGTTCGATTCTGCCCATCACCACCACCAATGCTAAAGGGCCCTGATTCGTCAGGGCTCTTTTCATTTGGGCGCCCTCCCGTGTCTCCGATTGGGACATTCAACGGGACAAACACGGCACCATGCCCAGACCTTCGAGCATTCAAAGCACCTACCTGCAACGTCGGGGTGCGGCTTATTATTTTCGCTACACCGTTCCGCCTTCGCTCACCCACGCACTGGGCCGTAAGGTTCTCAAGGTGTCCCTGCGGACCGCCTACCTGCACCCCGCACGACTCCGCGCGGCCACCGTCATGGCTGCTCTTCAGGGGATAATTGCGGACTTCACAGAGACAAACGACAAGGCGCACCGCATGGACAACCTGAAGGAGAAACTGGAGGCCATGCTGCGGGACATGAACGAGCGCTGGTTAGATCATCACCTAAGCCGCCGTCGCCCACTCGAAGAGGACCAGCTAGGCGCTGAAGATGACACCATTTCTATGGTTCAGTCTGATTGCATGGAGGCATTGCAGACTGGCAACTGGAAGCGCTGGGAGAACCTCGCCCGTAATTTCGTGAAGGAACACGACCTACCGGTTGAAGAGGGCAGCATTGAATTTCGTTACATCTGCTTTGAGGTGGGCAAGCTGGAAGCACGCGCTCACGATTCGTCACTCGCTACCCTGCGCGGAGATTTCACAGTACAGCCGCCGCCTTACACAGTCCCCGCGCCTGCCGTCATTGCGCCGTCGCAGTCGCTTGAAGGGGATGCTGCAATGCTGCTATCTGATGTCTATGAGGAGTTCTGTAAGCACAAGACCGCACAGAAGGCGTGGAAGCGGCCTGATGTGTCTCGCGCCCATGATTACGATCCCATCATTCCACCGTTCATTGCTCTGGTTGGTGACAAGCCGCTGGGCTCCCTTTCGTTGGCTGATGTCCGGAAGTTCGTAGATGTGACGCTGGCCGGGGTAGGGCGCAAGATGGGCACCAAAAAGCGTGACCTTGACCGCGTGAAGGCCTTACTGAACTACGCGCACAAACATCTTGGCGGGCCTGCCGTAACAGGGCCATTGTCCTTGGAGATGAGTTACAACGAAATTCACGATTCGTATGAGCCGTTCAGTCCTGACGAACTTGAGCGGCTGTTCAACTCCTCGGATTACAAGGCCAATACCTTTAAAAAGGCCTCACAGTTCTGGCTTCCCCTTCTTGGGCTCTATACGGGGGCGCGTATTGATGAGCCAGCAAGTATGCTGCTAAGCGAGATTGTCCGGGAGGGCGACATCTGGGCTTTCTATATGAGCGGCGATGAGGCCAACGGGGGAGGGAAGAATGCGTACGCTCCACGCTGGCTCCCTATTCACCCAGTCTTGATAGAGCTGGGCTTCATTGAGTACGTTCAGTTGCTTAAAGATGAAGGGCATGAGCGCCTGTTTCCTGACATCGGGGCGGCTGCACGTGATGGTTACGGTAAACGGGCTACTACGGACTTCACAGCTTATCGTCGCGGCGTTGGCGTTGGGGGTGACAGGCTCAACCCGGTCACCAAGAAATGGGAAGGAAGCAGCACAAAGGTATTCCACTCTTTCCGGGCCACCGTAAGCACAGGCCTCGTCTATGCGGATGTCGATGGCTCAACGGCGCGGCGTCTCGTGGGGCATGAAGCTAAGGATGTGCATGGAAAAGTGTATGAAAAGCACCTTGACCAGCGCTGGCTAGTTCCTGCTCTGGCTGCTCTATCGAAGCTGGATTACGGCCTGAGTCATCCGAAGTTTGTCGATACGGATGCCTACCGGAAAGCCCGGAAGAGAATCCGCCGCGTGCCTGTGGGGGCTACGGCCTGACCACAAAAACAGGGGAGGAGGGACGGACGGCGGGGCAATCCACGTTTGTTGTGAAATCACCCCGCAAGCCGCGTCGTTACTCGGCACCTCGTTCATTCTGTCCGCTGTGGGTGTCCCATTGGGACAGCGGTAGTTGCACCGGGCGGGGCGGTGTCCTATAGGAGTTCCAATGGGTCCGCCTCGAAATGCTCCTTCAGCTTCATTTGCGCAATGACCCGCTCTGCCTCATCAATAGCCTGCTGCCTTAGTTCAGGATCGCGCAGGGCATCGCAAGCAGCAAGAGCATCCCGCAGGGCTTGGTTGGTTCTCCGCAGGTTTTCTGGATCACGGTCAATCTGCGGTGGCTCGGCTTCCCGGGTCTGCGTGTCGTCCTTCGCCATCGCCTTAAATGTGACAGGGTGATCAAGCTCCATGTATCGGTGCAACGTTGAGCGCTTGATGCCCAGTTCCTTCTCCAAGTCCCGGTAAGACATCACAATCTCACCGCCCACTTTGTGGAGCCCCGCTTGCAGGAACAACGAAAGGCGCCGCCGCTTATCTGCTGACGTAAGCCCCTGCCCTTGCGTGGCATTCGCCCGGCTCGCTACGGCCTTGGCTTCCCTCCATTTCATTGGCGTGATGATCGCCTCAAGGTTTTCATGTCCTAGGCTGAGGTGCGCCGCTTCGAACCTGTGCCATCCCTCAACGAGGAAGAGTTTGCCGTCGATTTGTGCAAGGCTGACAGGCGGGAACTTCTGCCCGCAGTGCATCTCGTCTGCGTACTTCTTGACCACGCCGGGGAGAGTTCCTTTTACTCGAATCTGGAACTCCTCGCTGCGAGTGACATCCGAAGCACGTACGGCCTTGGAGCCCTCGCCTATCTGCCACGGCCAGTTATCGCCTCGCTTGGCTCTCGGTTTTTTCATTGCGTACTCCACGCTCTTCATTTGATTGACGATGCTCGCCCAAGATGCGGGCCAATACTTGATTGTTGTTCAGGCGCTCACCAGTACGCCGTTCGATGTCTCGCTGAAAGTCCTTCAGATAATCGAATGCGGACACCGGGAAGGCCACCTGCCGAAATACTAACTGCTCGCTGTTGTTGGGATGAATCATTGATCTGCTTTCGTAAATGGGGTTGTCCTGCTGGGGCTGCTATTGGTTGGCCTTGCTGATGCCTTGGTTGGCTAACCGGTTTGCCTGTTCATTGCCAGAATGACCACTCACCCAGACCCATTCCACCTGATGTGCGGCTGCCAGTTCATCAAGGCGCTGCCACATCTCGGCATTGACGACCGGCTTCTTACCTGACTTTTTCCAGCCCCGTGCCTTCCAGTCGCTTAGGTACTTGGTCATCCCATCGACGACATACTGGGAGTCCGTAATTAGGCGCACCGGTAGGGGCTTTTTCAGGGCCTCAAGGGCTTTGATAGCTGCGGTCAGTTCCATCTCACTATTCGTGGTCCAGAATGTTCCTCCGCACAACTCCAGCCTGCGTTCATTCCGGTAGATGACCACTCCCCAGCCGCCGGGGCCGGGATTGCCTTTGCAGGCCCTGCCAATGTGGATGACTACCGGATTATCTGCGGTGGCGCTCATTGGCTGCCTCGTCGGGCTTCGTACTTCATCATCTTCTTCCTTCAAGTTAATGGGCTGGAAGGAGCCGTTTCTCGTTGCTCTTTCCAATAGGTGGGTTTTACATAAACAAATGCTATTAAAATTGTATATGCTATAGCTAGGTTATATGTAATAAATTTGTGCTTTATCCTTGTCCCTCAAGGCTTTCCAGTAATCTGCGCCTGTTCATGCATTTGGCGCTGTTTGAGCGCTCCAGAGACACGGTGGAACGTGGCCATCGATTCGCCTGCAGATGCCTTCTGCGGTGCCCTTGCGTGCGTTCTGGAGGCGTCCTGAGTGCGGAGATAGACGGCGCGCTTCGGGCTTGGCGAATAGCAGCCTGCCAGCATCTGGAGACTACAAGCCAGCTATGAGTACGCGGACGGCTGAGGTTTTGGCAGTGAAGGGCGTAACTTAGGCGGAGTGGCGAGCAGAAGGCATCTCGGGTACTCTTCTCAAAAAGTCATTGGCATTTATTGCTTACACTACTTGAGAGTAAATAGGGGTCTTATGAAGTTCGTTCCTTGGGTTGTTTCAGTTGTCTGCTTGGCGTTGCTCGGGTGGGTGTGGCAAGACTCGCAGGCAAAGCTGGCGCAGAAAGATGCTGAACTGGTAAATATGAAGCAGCAATACAGCGAACTGGTAGCCGATGCCAATGTAAAGATTGCCGCTGCAAGCAGTAAGGCTAAGCAGATTGCGGAGGAGGCGAATAACCAGATAAAACAACTGGCAGATGAAGCCAACGATAAACTCCAGCAGGCCAATCAACGGGAAGTCCCGGTGTCCGTTGGGTTTCGTAAGGCTCTGATGAGCAACGGGCATGTTGCAATGTTTACCAACACCTCTGCACAGTCAATAGCGGTTGTGGTGGAGGTCAGCAGGGCCTCCTCAGGTCAGACCCGGAGCTTTGACATGACCCTTGATTCAGGCCGAAAGAGGGAGCTCGGGGAGCGTGAAGGGTGGGCCTTTGTGACTGGCGACACGCTCACCCTCTCTCAACCAGAGCATAAATCCTTGATCGTTAAGTTCTAGCAAGGGGCGCTACGCCGATGGCGTGGCCTCCTGCTGGCTCATCTCCGAATCTGCAAGGGCGTCGCGAATGTTATGCATAAGCGCGCGGCTATTCCATCAATAGGGCCGCACTTTTCTAGCCTCGCACACCAAGTTTATTCCCCAGCTTCTGAATTTACACACCTACTTAGAATCAACTAACAGGCCTATGAAATTCTCAAAAAGCAAATGGCTGGCCTATACGTTTCTTGTCGGGCTACTTCCGGTCTTGACTAGGTTATTGGCATGGGCCAATACCACAACAGGGATGGTTAGCCCTATCGCCGCGTCAGACTTCGTGGCATTCGGCTTGGTCCTGCACGTGTCAGTAATAAATGAACTGGAGCACCTTCCCGGCAAAGAAAAGGAATGGAAGACCATTCAAAATGGGACATCGCTGGTATTTGTTGCGCTGTATAGCTCACTCTACGCCTTAACCATCATTGGAGAGAAAAACGCTAGCCTGATCGACGCAAACGTGATGCTTCGAAGCAGCATGATCCTTGCTATGGTTTCTACGCTTCTTAGCTTGTCGGTTTTTCATCGCGTATCGAAGTTGGGCTCAAAATGAGTAACTTAATCTACGCGGTAACCGGATTAGTTTCCGTTATCGGAATCGGCGTTGCCATTTGGTCATTCATAGATACCCGCAAGACCTATTACACCGAGTACAAAAATAGGAAAGCCAATGATTAACAGCATTATTTATCTTGACGAAGCCAAGATGTATTCAATGTCTTCACAGATATTCGAGGGCTTAACTGAATATGTGTTGAAAGAAGTTAATTCGACAAAAGAGAACTCGGAAGAGCAAAAAGGGCCAGTGGGGAGTGGCAGAATTGTTGCGGATGCTATGAAGCTGAGTGAGAGAGCCATAGAAAAAAGGTTCCTCCATGACCATTCGCTGTCACTGTTTGAGGCTCGGCTTGCTGAGCTTGCGCTTGTTTGCAGCCTAGACTCAAGCGCCGCTGACGAGGTGCCGCCACTAGAAGGCAAGTCGTTTATACGGGTTAGTGCGCGAGCTAGCTTCATCGATGCCGCAAAGATTACCTCAATGCTTGAAACCTTCAATGCGCTAGGTGAAGCGATTACCCACGTCACTAAATTTTCTGAAATCGAAGCTAATCGTAAGGAAATCGAAGTGTTGAAAGCTTCGTCGAAGGACAAAGCCAGGCTTGAGAAATTGCGACAACTCGAAAGACAATTGACCAACACTACTGAACTCGCCAAGCAAGGTGGGATGTACCATGACCCGAAGTTCCTGAAACATTTGGCACTTGTGACCCAGTTTGGATTCTCTGATCAGCTGGAGATTCAGCAGCGCATTGGGGAGCGTTTGTTCTCTGCTTGTCTAAAACGGGAGTGTCTGCGAGAACCAGAAGAATTCATTATCCGAAAATACTCTCGGAATACAGAAAGAAACTTAGTGGTTCTAGGTGTCATTACTCAGTCAAAATTCACTTCCGGCGATGCTGTGAGTGAGATTTCCGGCGAAGGCATGAGCATGAAAGAAGCCGTAACGAATATGGTCAATCATATTGCAGTGCTTGAAGGCTCGCTTTCGGGAAAAGCAACCTCTGAAGTAGTGATTGATCCAATAGCCGTCTATGTGACTCTCTAGTAGTAGATGCTTACGACACCAGTATGACGAAGTCTCAGAAAGTAACGCTTTTGTTGTCTGCCATAAACAGTCGGCAAAGCAGAGCTACACCCTTCCATTTTCATTTTTGAGGTCTAGGTACTGATACAGCGTTTCCCTGCTGATCCCGTGCTCCCTCGCAAGTCCAGCGCGGTTCTTCCCCGCCCGCTCCTTGTCCTGTACCTTCAGTGCCTCAACCTGCTCCACTGAAAGAGTTGGCTTCCTGCCTTTATAGACGCCCTTCGTCTTGGCAATGGCGATGCCTTCCCGTTGGCGTTCCTTTATCAGGCTCCTCTCGAACTCCGCAAAGGCGCCCATCACTGACAGCATGAGCCGTGACATAGCCGAGTCCGCCCCCGTAAAGGTCATGGACTCCTTCATAAACTGCACGGCAATTCCCTTGTCTGTTAGGCTATCAACGATGCGCCGTAAATCGTCCAGATTGCGGGCTAATCGGTCCATTGAATGACAAACCAAGGTGTCACCCTCCCGGACATACTCAAGGGCTGCTTGTAGCTGGGGGCGGTTGGTATCCTTCCCGCTGGCCCTGTCGGTGAATACCTTATTCAGCGTTATCCCTTCGAGCTGGCGCTCGGTATTCTGGTCAAGCGCGGATACACGGACATAGCCAATCATCTGGCCTTTGTGTTGGGTGCTAGCTGCGGTGGTGGTCATTCTAGGTCGCTCCTGCTATTGTCAGGATAGACTCTAAGACGTTGCGCTGGATGTGTCAATAAATTCTAATGTAAACCCTATTCGGACTGATTTGGGTGTCCTGCCTGACATCAGGTTAGGGTACGCCTCAACCTTACGCATTTAATTCTTTCTTCGCGGCATGGTTAAATTCCATTTTGCATAGTTTCCATGGGGTGGCATGTGGCCAATACAGACATCTCTGTCATCGAAAAAAAATCAACCGGGCGAAAAAAGCGAAAAGTACCTCGGTGGATTCCCACTTATTTCCGCGAGAGTGTTGAGGCTGCTCAGACGTTGTTTAAAGTTGTTCGACTAGGCGAACATGGCATCGCTATGACCACAGGTGGTCCAGAGAGATTAATGGCCCTTGTCCAGATCAATAAGGCGTTGGGGGAGGACAAGCCGGGAGAGCATGAAGCTTCGGAAAAACTCGAGCGGGCCAAGCGTGAAGCGGAGTTCGCACAATCTGAGATTGATAAGGGCTTTCCCGTACTTCGTAGCTTAGCGGTTGTAGGTATTTGGAGCTGGCTTGAGCACTTCGTGAAGGGATTTGCCGTGATGTGGATTTGCAACAATAAAGATGTGTTTTCACTCCCGGCAATTCAAAAGCTGAAAATAAAATTCGGGGACTATATCCACTTAGATAAGTCAGAGCAGGCCGCTTATTTAGTCGAGATTCTTGAGCAAGAAACTGCTAGTTCTCTGAAGCGTGGCGTGACTCGATTCGAGACCCTTTTGGAGGTATTTTCTCTCGATGGAAATGTCCCTCCAGAATGCGCTAAGGCACTCTTCGAACTCCAGCAAATCAGGAACGTAGTCGCTCACAGAAATTCAAAGGCTGACCGCAGGATCATCGCTGAATGCCCTTGGCTTAAATTGAAAACGGGCCAACCTCTAGAAATATCTGATGTCATGATGGACGCCTATGGATCGGCGTCAATTGAGTATTTGATGACAATCTTACGCCGAGTCTGCAAGCAGTACGGAAGGGACATTCCGTAACCCCCTCCATGGGGGGGAATCTGCAGGCTCCGCTTTGGGAGGGAGGTCTGACAAATTTTTGCTGAGTTTTCCTGCTCTTGACTAGGGACATACGCTGGTACAATTAATCCACATAGACACATGAGTGCGCTGCAGCTTTCCCTTCCGGGTCAGTAGCTTGGCGAATTCAGGTGCCCAAGCTTGGTGGTGATCTCCTTTCTGCCCATCACCACCACGAATGCAAGAAGCCGTTGATCCGCAAGGGTCAGCGGCTTTTTCATTTGCCGTGCGCCTGCCGGGTGGGTCACAATGGGCAGTTACCTAAAGTTGAACCGGCACGGGACGGTGTTTTATTTTCGTCGTCGAGTCCCTGATGATTTACGGCGTGTGCTTGGGCGTCGTTTTTTGGTGAAAACGCTTGGTGCAGCGGGGCGTCGGGAGGCTATTATTCTGGCCCGGGCGTTGGCATCTCGAACAGATGTCTTCTTTCATCACCTCAGAACCATGCCAAACCACGACGAAAAAATACAAGTCGATTTGATCTTCAAACTCGACTTCAACGATCTAGGCGGCCTCAAAAGCGTTCATATCGAAGCGGAAACACCGGAGGAACACGAGCAGGCCAAAGCGATGCTTAATGACACGCTCGACAAGATTCCGGTGAATTCAAACGACATTGCCCGCAAAAAGCCGGGGATGTCTTTTTCCGGGGCGATGGAGGCTTATCTTGAGTTGCAGAAGAAGGCCAGCACTCGGGGAACCTATCGCAGTAGGCTTAAGCACGCTCTTGCCTATTTTGGCGCAGAAAAAGACATTCGCCACATTGAACAAGCAGAACTCTCAAGGTACGCCAAATTCGTAAATCAGGATGTTGCGGATTCAAGCACGGCAGGGTTTTACATCACTACCTTTTGTGGGCTTTTAAATCACTTTCGTTTAACAGAAGGGTGGGGCGGGAAGCTGACGACAGAGCGCCTAATCGAGAAGGCTGAGACGCCGGATTCGGAGGCACGTGATGCGTTTTCCTCTGTGCAGTTGAAAGCGTTGCTTATCAACGCAGCAAAATATCGTGCAAAAGAGCCTCACAAATATTGGGTCACAGTTGCAATGCCGTTCTTGGGGTGCCGGATTGAGGAGTTGGCTCAGGTCAATTTACATACCGACCTACTTCGAAGCGAGGTGGCCAAGGTTTGGTATCTCGATGTGAATGCGAAGGCAGATTCTGATGGTTTGAAGCGCAAATCGGTGAAGAACAAGGCAAGCTGGCGGTGCATTCCAATTCATTCCGCACTTGTTCGGCATGGGTTTGTCGATTACCTGATCGAACAGCGTAAGAAGGGGTTTTCTCGTCCATTCGAGTCTGGCTGGAAACCAGCAGAATTCGACAATGGCGCGGCTCTGAAGTGGAGTCACTACATCACGAATTGGGGTGGCAGGGAGCTGAAGAAGCTAGTGTCAGATGGCATAATTGCCGATGAAGAGAGGAAGCTCGCTTATTTTCACAGCATGCGTCTGCATTCTCTGGGTGCTTGGGGCGAGCGGGAATTTCGGCAGAGCTGAGCGAGGCCGCCCTCGGTCATGCTTACGCCGGAAGTGAGCGCGAGCGGTACCACAAACTCAAGTCAGACCCAGAACAGTTGGCTCGTTGTGAGATTGAGCCTGGCTTGATGGGGCTTGCTGCTGATCTTCTTGCAAACTGAGCCATCTTGGTACGCCTGCGGCTTGCGGGGGAGCTGCGACGGGACGTTTTAACCACTCGGAGCCCTCCGCGTTTTTTGGTCGGGCGTCCAGCCAAACAGAGAGGGAGATCATATGAAGCCAACTAAGCGTAATCTTGCGATCATCGCTGGCGTAATTGCTATCGGCGCAGCAAGCGTCGGCATCGCAAAGTACGACGACTATCGCGCCAAGGCACACATGCAGCGACTTATTGAGTGTGATGCCATGAAGCACGATATCCAACGTCATGTCTATGCCTTGGCTGGATATCCTGACGACACGGTAGCCAAACTGATCGAATCCAACCTGCAAGATGGGTCAATGAAGCCAGCGGCGGGAGAGATCGTTAAAGAGATTATGCCTTTTCGTTCATCCTGGGAGGGCATTCAGGACAGCAGGGAGCGAGATACCGCCGTGTGGTCGATGGCCTCGATGGTCTGCAAGCGCAAGTAATCCAAACACACTGCGCTATGTTTGGGCGATATGACAGCTAGAGTGCCAAGCCAGTAATACGAAAGCCCGTACATATCGATTCACTTCGGTATCTACGGGCTTTTTTCGCAAAGCTGGCACGATTCTTGTTATTGATGCGTCAGTATCTGTCCGTTTTCGGTCACACTTTCCGTGACACGATCAGGTGCAGCTCCGGCACCCACTCTTGAACATCACTGCCCCCTCGCATAGACAGGACCAGAGGCTCCCCGGCCTCACGCTTCCAGTCTTCCGCGAAGACCTCATAACGACCAACACGAGCGAAGAACTGGCGACCACGTAACAGCATTTTGATGACTCCCTTTGTGTTGAAAGGTCGGCACCATAACGGATTCTCACCACCGTGAACAGCGGTTTTTTACTGTTGATTCAATGGATTAAGTGCTTACCGGCAACTATCCCGCACTGGCAACTATTAAAGCTCCGCCGTGCCCTTGGTTTGAGGTATTTTGTTGCCGATGTGAAACTTTCGCCATTCTGAGAAGGCCACCAAGCCTCCACGAGCGTTCAACTGTTCAACTTCAAGGATGTTGGCCACTATTCAAGGCGTTCCCAATAGAACACTCCGCAAATAGGCGGCTGTAGTGGTGGGCCTTGGTAGGTGTAATGGTCGGGCCGTTGAGTTACCTCATTCATCAGCCCCGCAAGATTATCGGCGAGGAGGTCTATCGACTGATCGTCCGTGCCCGTGAATCCGCCCCAGGTGAACTTTCCGTGAGTTGCAGGGCCACCAAGGAGCAACCACATCAACTCAGCATAGGGGCCGATGAAGTCGTTTGGTGGCTTGTCTGACATGACCTGAAACCACACCGGAACGTCTGGTCGTCCCATGCGTTCACTTACTGCTGCCTGTAGGTGTGTATGGATGCGCAGCATGTAGTGAGACACATGGATTGCCATTGGTGCATGTCTACCTGAGACTACGAGAGTCTGTGGTGCACCGTCATCTGAGCATGTGTAAGGGCCGAACTCTACCTTGGCTTTCCCGTTGTCCATTATTCGCCTGTAGCATCCAGTGATTCCCAAGGCGTCGGCGAATGTTGCCTCATGTTGAATGACTGCACTTTCCTTGATGGAGGATGCCAGTACCAATACCGGGTGATTCTTCAGGGCATGGAAGAGTGTTTGGTGAAAGTGCCTCTTGTAGGTTTGGTTAGCATTCTTCCATTGCTTCAGGGTACGAGTGGATGGGTTGAGCATTGCTCCAAGTTCGTCAGCTAGCGCTTGGTGCTCCACATTCTGGGAAATGACCAGCACCGAGTGGTGCCACTCCGAGCCATCAACTTGTTCGGATGGGGAGTGGTCTATCGACATCAGGAGCGGAGACAGAGCCGGGTTGCTTAGGTTGGCAACAAACCAACGCATGGCTGCCATTAGGTCTGGGGCGGCGATGCTTCTGTCTCGCATGATTGCCTTCCGTCCGTGTCACCAAGGCGGCTCTTCCGTTGGTAAAAGTTATCCTCTATGAACAATCGCGTTATTCAGCGCCGTGACAACCTTCTGAAGGTATTCCTTCTGGTGTGTCTTGAGGGCGCTAGTTTCGCCCCCTGCTGTATGGAGCATGACGTGATAGACAGTCTTCTGCATGGCAAGCCAGATCACGCCGACAACCGATAGCACCAAACCACCATAGGCACCACTGAGGGCCGGAAGAGCGCCAAGGATAACGAACAGTATCGGCAAAATCCTGCTGGGCTTCTGCTCCATAGGCTTTACTGACGTGATGTTGTTCATGGCAAACGTCTGGCCATCTACGATGAATCGAGAGTTTGTTACCCGAACGCCTTCGTACTCAAAGAATGTAGTTTCGCTCACTGCGCCCCCCTTGATTGGTTTGGAATATGACGCAATTCTAGCTTGGTTTGTTCGGTGGCTGATATGCTGGTTACTTGCCCCGGACTTTCACACAAGCTACACTACAAGCAGGTGCCAGACGGTGTGTAA
>JAGTRV010000190.1 GCA_018262245.1 Pseudomonadota bacterium
CCGCCGGCCGCATCGAAGAAATGGGTGCCGAAATGACGGTCGGTCAGCAGCATGGTCACCGCGCCGGCCAGCACCGGCAGCGTGGCGATCAGCAGGAAGGCGGTGATCAGCCAGCCCCAGCAGAAGAGCGGCAGCTTCATCATGGTCATGCCCGGTGCCCGCATGTTGAAGATGGTGACGATGATGTTGATCGAGCCCATGATCGACGAGATGCCGAGGATATGTACGGCGAGGATGGCGAAATCGACCCCCATGCCGCCCTGCACCGAGAGCGGCGCATAGAAGGTCCAGCCGGTGGCCAGCGCCCCGTCACCGATGCCGAACAGCGCCAGCGAGAAAGGCAAGGTGAGCAGGATGGCGGCCGGCGGCAACAGCCAGAAGCCCCAGTTGTTCAGCCGCGGCAGGGCCATGTCGGGGGCGCCGATCATCAGCGGGATCATCCAGTTGGCGAAGCCGGTGGCGGCCGGCATCAGCGCCGCGAAGATCATGACCAGCGCATGCACGCCGATCAGCTGGTTGAAGAACTCCGGCTTCATCAACTGCAGGCCGGGCTGGAACAGTTCGGCGCGCACGGCGAGGATCATCAGGCCGCCGACGAAGAACATGATCAGCGAGAAAGTCAGGTACATCGTGCCGATGTCCTTGTGATTCGTCGTCGTCAGCCAGCGCAGCAGGCCGGTCGGCTCGTGGTGCTCGGGGTGGGCGGCAGGATGGGTGGTGGCGAGGCTCATCTCGGTTCTCCTAGCGCAGGGCCTTGATCTGGGCGGGCTGGATCATGTCGCCCATCTGGTTGCCGAAACTGTTGCGTTCGTAGGTGATGATGCCGGCCAGTTCGACGTCGGACAGGCTGGTGCTGAACGCCTGCATGGCAGTGCCCGCCTTGCCGTGCATGACCCGGTCGACGTGGCTGTCCGTGATCACCTTGCCGTTCATGTCAAGCAGCGGTCCATTGACGATCTTGCTGCCGGCCAGCGCCGGGAAGGCCGGTGGCAGCCCCTTGCCATCGGGTTGGTGGCAGGCGGCGCAGACTTTTTCATAGACCGCCTTGCCCTGGGCCATCAGCTCGTCGCGGCTCCATGTCCGGTCGGCCCCGCCAGCGGCTGCCTTGGCTTCGGCCTTTTGCGCTTCCAGCCAGGCGAGGTATTCCGGTTCTGGCACGGCATGGACGACCACCGGCATGAAGCCATGATCCTTGCCGCACAGCTCGGCGCACTGGCCGCGGTAGATGCCGGGCTTCTCGATCAGTACCCAGGTTTCGCGCAGGAAGCCGGGAATGGCATCTCGCTTGACACCGAACTGCGGTACCCACCAGGTGTGGATGACATCGATCGAAGTGAGCAGCACGCGTACTTTCTTGCCGACCGGCAACACCACTGGCTTGTCGACTTCGAGCAGATAGTGCTCGCCCTTGGTTTCAGCATTGGCGATCTGGTCGCGCGGCGTGGCCAGGGTGCTGATGAACTTGACCCCTGCATCCGGGTACTCGTACTGCCATTTCCACTGCATGCCGGTGACTTTGAGCACGAGATCGGCCTTGGTCTTGGTGTCTTCCATGTTGATGATGGCCTGCACCGCCGGAATGCCCATCAGCACGAAGTCGATAAAAAGCAGGATGGCGAAGGGAATGAGCGCCCAGAACCATTGCAGGGCGCCGGTCGGGCCGGAGAATTTCGACGGCTGGTGGCCGCTGCTTTTCCGGTGCCGGATCATCGAGTAGATCATGATGGCGAAGACCACCACGAACAGCGTGGTGATGATCAGCATGAACTCATTGTGGATGTGCAGCGTTTCCCGGGCGATGGGCGTGACCGGCTCGGGGAAGTTGAAGCTGTAGCCTGCGCTGGCGGAAGCAGGGAGCAGGGCGGGGGCAAGGCGGGCTGCTCGTCGGAGCAGGGTCAACCGCCAGCGACGGCGGCTGGCCGAAGAATCTTGCGGTACGATCACCATCCCGTTCCCTCCCCTTGTGAGAACCGATTCGTCCGGTGAGAATCAAACTTTCGTAATTAGTTCAACAATATTTAACATCATGCATCGTCGCCGATTTCTTGCCCTGTCATTTGCCCTGCTGGCGGCATGCACCCCCGCGCCGGAGGCGTTCCACAATACCGACCTGACCGGGGCGACTTTCGGGCGCGGTTTCGAACTGACCGACCACGATGGCCGGCCTCGTTCGCTGGCCGATTTCAAGGGCCGGGCAGTCGTCGTTTTCTTCGGCTATACGTCGTGTCCGGATATCTGCCCGACCACCCTGGCGCGCCTGGCCGGGGTCATGACTGCGCTGGGGGCGGATGCCGGGCGGGTTCAGGTATTGTTCATCACCCTCGACCCTGAGCGCGACAGCAGCGAGCGCTTGAAGACTTTCGTCCCCTGGTTCCATCCCTCGTTCATCGGCTTGCGCGGCGATGCCGGGCAGATCAAAGCCGTCACTGAAGAGTTTCGGGTGTTCGGTGCCCGTCGCCCCGTCGACGGTGAGCTCGGCTACGTCATCGATCATTCGACGGGAGCCTATGTTTACGACCCGGCTGGTCGTCTGCGCCTTTACGTCAAGGACACCGCCAGCGTCGAGGACATCGTGGCCGATATTCGCCAGCTGCTGGCGCACTGAGCCGCCGATGCCGTTCGTCGGCAGGTCGCCGCGTGGTCCAGTGCGATCATGTCTGGACCGGTCAGAATTTTTCAGGAGATGCCATGTTTCTCGCCATGAACCGTTTTCGTATCGCCCTCGGCAAGGAGGAGGATTTCATTGCCCACTGGCGCCAGCGCAACAGCTACCTGAGCGAGGTGCCGGGTTTCGTCTCGTTCAACCTGCTGCGCGGCGACACCAACGACGAGCGCACCCTGTTCGCCTCGCACACGGTGTGGGAGTCCGAGCAGGCCTTCGCCGACTGGACGCAGTCCGATGCCTTCCGCAAGGCGCACATGCAGGCCGGTCAGTCGCCGCGCGATTTCTACCTCGGGCCGCCGCAGCTGGAGTTGTTTGAAGCGGTGCTGTAGCGCCCGTTTGGTGGCGCCCGGTCAGTAGCGCGAAAACAGGTCGCGGATGCGGCACAGCGTGGTCGTGAGGTCGAAACGCGTATCGGGCAGCGCTTCGCCGGCCAGGATGCGCGTGATGGCGACGGCCGGATCGGTCTCGCCGGTGAGCAGCACGTCGGCGCCGCGTTTGCGCATGTGACGGATGAAGCCGTCGCCAGCGCTGGCAGAGATCACGACATCGATGCCGTCAAGCGGGTGCGGGCGGTCATCGGTGAAGACGTGCAGGACCTGATCCTGCGCCAGGTCGATGCGCTGTGGCGCCGGCAGCAGCCGGTTGGCATGATGGAGACTCAGGTCGTAGAGCAGCCATTGGCGGGCCTGGCCGGCGTGGCCGCTGACTTTGGCGAAATCCTGGGTGGCGATGGCGATTTTCATGGGCGTTCACAGGGGGCTGAGGGTGACCGCCACGTCGCGCGGCGGAGCGAAGTACGGCGCCGAGGTGACCAGAATGTCGGCCCCGGCCCGTGCATACGCTTCAGCGTTAGCAGAATTTATGCCGCCGGCGGCTGCGATGCGGGCCGGGCAGTCGCCCAGTGTCTGGCGCAAGCGGGTGACGGCCTCCGGCGACAGCTTTTCCAGTTGCAGGATATCGGCGCCGGCCCTTGCCCAGAGCAGGGCTTCGTCCTCGTCGGCAAGCTCGACGACGATGGCACGTTCCGGCCATTGCCGGCGCAGGCGACGGATCGTTGCGGCCGGTGCTTCATTGTCCATAAAGGCACGATGCTCGGCGAAAACGAGTAGGGTTTCCGACAAACTCAGGCGGTGAGGGCTGGCGCCGCCGCACAGGATGGCCTTGATCGCCGCGGCCTTGGTGCCGGGGAAATTCTTGCGGGTGCAGGCAATGCCGATGTCGGGATTGGCGACTCGCGCTGCGGCGACAATGGTGGCAGCCGACGAGGCGATGCCGGACAGGTATTCGATCAGCGTCTGGGCTGTTTTCCAGACCATATGCAGTCCGCTGGCCGAACCTTCCAGCGTCAGGATGATCTGGCCGGCTTGCGGGGCGCTACCGCTGGCGGCGATCAGCCCATTCGCCTTCAGACCACGCAATTCGCCCATCCGCCGGGCTTCTTCGCTGCCGCACAGCACCATGTCGTAACGGGCGCGAAAGACCATGCGCCCGGGCTGGTCGCCGATGCCGAGGGCGAAGGTGGTGGCATCGCCCTGCGGAGCGTCGTCGGCGAGCAGGGCTTCGAGTGTGCTGTCGGGCAGCGTGTAGGGACTCATGACGATCGCCGGCACTCGCGGGGTGGATGTTCGGCCAGGATGAAGAAGCCGCGTTGCGGCGCGCAGTCGTCGCCGCTGTGTTGCCGGCGAAAGATCAGCCAGCGGTCGTCGCGCAGGCGCCACGCATGGACTGTTTCGCCGCGGGTAACGACGCGATAGAACTCTTCATCGTCGTCTGAACGAGTCTCTTCCTGTGCATAGTCGTGGCTGTAGAAGCACAAGGCGCCGTCAACGTCATAGCCGAGGCAGCGACTGGCGGCTATTTCGTATTCGACAAAGCGGTCGATGTCGAGAGGTTCGATGACCTGTTCGTGCCATTCCACCGGCAGGCCCTGCCGCCAGCTGGCTGGCGTCGGCTGGCGCCAGGGCCGGCAGGATGCAGGGTTTGGCCGTTCAGCGCAGTTCATAACCGAAACTCCGGATAATCGCTTTCGCCTTGTCGGTTTTCAGGAAGGCGAGCAGGGCGCCGGCCGCCGGTTTGTCCCGGCCGCGACTCAGAATGACGGCATCCTGCAGGATCGGTTGGTGCAGGTGATCGGGGACGATCCAGGCCGATCCGGCGATCCTGCCCTCCTTGAGTACCTGGGAGAGGGCGACGAAGCCGAGTTCGGCATTGCCGGTGGTCACGAACTGCTGGGTCTGGGCGATGTTCTCACCTTGCACGAAGCGGGCTTGCAGGGCGGGCAGGACGCCGAGTTTGCCCATCGTTTCCATGGCGGCAGCGCCATAGGGGGCCGTCTTCGGGTTGGCCAGCGCGAGATGGGCGAAGTTGCCTTTTTTCAGCACCTCACCCTTGGCGTCGATCAGCTTGGGATCGGTGGACCACAGCACCAGTTTGCCGATGGCGTAGGTGAAGCGCGTGCCAGCTACGGCCAGCCCTTCCTTTTCCAGGCGAGCGGGCGTTTCGTCATCGGCCGAGAGCAGAACCTCGAATGGCGCGCCATTGGCGATCTGCGCATAGAACTTGCCGGTGGCACCAAAGGCGAGGACGGCCTTGTGCCCGGTTTCCCGCTCGAAGACGGGCGCGATGACCTGCATCGGGCCGGTGAAATTGGCGGCGACGGCAACCTGAACTTCGTCGGCCATGGCCGAGCCGAGCACAGCGGCGCTCAGGGCCAAAAACAGGCAATTTTTCATGATGCTTCCCTTTCAGGCGTAAAGACAAAGAATGACGGCCGAGGCCTTGAATACGGCGCAGGCCTGCTCGCCAACGGCCAAGCCAAGCTTTTCGACACTCTCGTGGGTGACGACGGCGCAGACGCTGCGGCCGCCGGGCAGGGCCAGCGTGACTTCGGCATTGACCGGGCCGTCATGGATGCGCGTGATCTCGCCCCACAGGTGGTTGCGAGCGGTGGTCCGCACCTTGGGGTCGTTGAGCAGCAGGACCGACGAGGATTTGACCAGGGCATTGATGTCCATGCCGATGCTCAGGTTCAGCGTTTCGGCCGATTCGCGGGTGATCACGGCGACCAGTTCATTGCAGTCGTCGAGTTTCAGGCGAACCTCGAAATCGACATGCCCTTCGCGCAGGCCGACGATCTGGCCGGCGAACTGGTTGCGGGCGCTGGTCTTCATTGACATGCGGCGCAGCAACTGGCGGAATTGCTGGAAATCGCCGGCCAGCCCCTCGTTCATGCTGGCCGAGAGACGATCGAGCGCCGCCTGATACTCGGCTTCCAGCGCCCGGTACAGGGCGACGGTCTTCCTGCCATGTTCGGTCAGTTGCGTTCCGCCGCCATTCTTGCCGCCGGTCGAGCGCAACACCAGCGGCTGGTCGGCCAGGTTGTTCATGGCATCGATGGCATCCCAGGCCGCCTTGTAGGAAAGCGGAACGGCCTTGGCGGCCTGCGAGATCGAGCCCTGCTTGTCGATGGCTTCGAGCAGCCGGATGCGGGTGTCGCCGAGAAAGCTGCCGAATTCGGTGTCGACTTCCAGCTTGCTGCGCAGACGATGTGCAATTTGATCCATTTTGTCGCCTTTGCTACGTTATGTGTTTTTTATCCCTAACGCTATTCGCTACCTTGTCATCGAGCCACGGTTTTTCGTTATGATGTTTCGTATATAGCGAAAACCGGGCCAGCCCCTGATTATTTTTGGAGAGCATCATGAAACTCAGCGCCCGTAACGTGTTTGAAGGCACCATCACCACCCTGGTCGATGGCAAGGTGAATGCCGAGGTCGAAGTCACCACCGCCGGTGGCGATCGCATCATCGCCATCGTGACTGAAGGCAGTGTGCAGTCGCTCGGCCTGGCCGTTGGCAAGCCGGCGGTGGCTTACGTCAAGGCGCCGTGGGTGATGGTGCTGGCTGGCAACGGTAGCGTCCGTTTCAGCGCACGCAACCAGTTGGCCGGCACGGTAGAGGCGGTGCACAAAGGGGCGGTCAATAGCGACATCTGCATCAAGCTGGATGGTGGCTCTTTGGTCCACGCCGTGATCACCAACGAAGCCGTGCTTGAACTCGGTCTCAAGCCGGGCGTTCCGGCCTGTGCTTTGATCAAGGCCAGCCATGTCGTGCTCGGCGTGCCGGCCTGAGCGTTGGCTCAGGCCTCGAAGTGCATGGCCAGGCTGGCCAGGGCTTTGGGCAGCGGCAGGTTTTCCTCGGTTTCGAGGATGCCGGGAACCGGATGCGGGTATTCGAAGAAGACGCCGTAAGTGCCGGGGCGCTGGCCGTGCAGATAGACGTGGGCGCGCAGCTCGGCCAGTTCGGTGTGGCGCAGCGTGACGATGCACGGGTCGTGGCCGTCGTCGGGGGCGACATCGCAGGCCTGGCCAGCGCACTCGTCGAGCGAGACGAGCAGGCGGCGCAGGGCGCGGTCTTTCGGTAGCGACCAGGGATTGGCGTTCATGGCAGCAACTCCGGAGTAATCTGGGCCAGCCAGCGATCGATGCGCTCTTCGGTCAGTACCGGCTGGTGGTGCTGATCGAGCGCGAGGCCGAGGAATTCGTCGCCATCGACGGCCTGCGATGCCTTGAATTCGTAACCGGCCGTCGGCCAGCGACCCACCATTCGGGCTCCGGCATCGGCGAAGGCATCGTGGAGCAGGCCGATGGCACCGACAAATTCTTCGGCGTATTTCTTCTGGTCGCCGAGGCCGAAGATGGCGACAGTCTTGCCGGTCAGATCGGCGTCGGCCAGTTGCGGCAGGAATTCCTCCCAGCTCGGCTGGTTGAGGCCGACCGACTGGCCGGGCAATTCCCCGTCGCCCAGCGTCGGGCTACCGACGATCAGCGCATCGTAGGCGAGAAAGTCGGCCAGCGTGACCCGGCCGATATTGACCGGCACGTCGGCAGCGTCACCCAGCTTCTTT
>JAGTRV010000191.1 GCA_018262245.1 Pseudomonadota bacterium
CAGCACGCTCCACAGCAGCGCGTAGTCGATCTCGGCCACTTGGCGGCGCGGGGCGTCGAGGGCGCCGATCATCATGATTTCAGCCCCTCCACCGCGTCGATGAAGGCCCGGGCGCGATGCGCGTAGTTGCGGTACATGTCGAGACTGGCGCAGGCCGGCGAGAGCAGCACGCAGTCGCCAGCTTGGGCTTGCGCCGCCAGCCAGAGCACGGCAGCTTCCATATCGCCCAGAATCCGGGTTGGCACGCCGCTGCCTTCGAGCGCCATGCCGATGGCGGCAGCATCACGGCCGATCAGCGCCACAGCACGACCGTGCTTTTCCAGCGCTGGCTTGAGCGGCGAGAAATCCTGCCCCTTGCCCTCGCCGCCGAGGACGATCGCAACTTTGCGGCCCATGCCTTCGATGGCCGCCAGGGTGGCGCCGACATTGGTCCCCTTGGAGTCATCAACGTAGAGCACGCCGCCAATTTCAGCGACGGTTTCGACCCGGTGCGGCAGGCCGGAGAAGCCCTTCAGTGGCTCGATCAGGCGGAGCGGATCGACGCCGATGGCCTCACACAGCGCCAATGCGGCCATGGCATTGGCGGCATTGTGCAAACCGGACAGCTTCAGGGTATCGATCGCGACCAGCTTGTCCTTGCCGCGCCAGATAGCGCCATCGGCGTAGCCGTAATCGACACCACGCGGTGCGGCATTCAGGCCAAAAGTCACCATCTTGCGGCCGCAACGGCCATTGGCCATCGACCAGTCGTCGTCGCGGTTCAGGACCATGACGCCCTTGCCCTGGAAAACTCGTGACTTGGCGGCGGCGTAGTTGGCCAGGCTGCCCTCGTAGCGGTCGAGATGATCTTCCGAGACGTTGAGGACAGTCGCGGCAGCGGCATTCAGGTGATGCGTCGTTTCGAGCTGGAAGCTGGACAGTTCGACAACCCATACTTGCGGCAAAGCGCCGGCATCCTGGGCGTCCATCAGCGCATCAAGCGCCGACGGAGAAATGTTGCCGCAGGCGATAGCCGGTACGCCAGCACCGTTGAGCAGATGGGCGGTCAGCGCCGTGGTCGTGGTCTTGCCGTTGCTGCCGGTGATGGCGATGATTTGTGAATTCGGCACCTGTTCGCGCACGCCGTCAGCGAACAGTTCGATTTCGGAAATCAACGGTATCTCAAGCGCGGCAATCTCTGGCGTCGCCTTGGGCACGCCCGGCGACAGCGCGACGAAATCGGCACCGGCGAAAGTGGCCTCGGCAAAGGCACCGGCCACCAGTTCAGCCCCTGGTGCGACGCGCTGCAGCGCGTCAATATTCGGCGGGTTGTCGCGCGAGTCGGCAACGCGGACGAGCGCGCCCTGGCGATGCAGCCACTTGGCCATCGCCAGTCCGGACTCACCGAGTCCGACGACCAGAACGCGTTTGCCCTTGAGTTCCATTTAGCGCAGCTTCAAGGTAGAGAGCCCGATCAGCACGAGCATGATGGTGATGATCCAGAAACGGACGACGACCTGCGTCTCCTTCCAGCCGGTTTGTTCGAAGTGATGGTGCAGCGGCGCCATGCGCAGGATGCGCCGGCCCTCGCCGTACTTCCGCTTGGTGTATTTGAAGTAGCCGACCTGCAGCATCACCGACAGGGTTTCGATCACGAAGACGCCGCCCATGATCAGCAACACGATTTCCTGACGAACAATCACGGCAACAGTGCCGAGCGCCGCACCCAAGGCGAGCGCGCCGACGTCACCCATGAACACTTCAGCCGGATAGGCGTTGAACCACAGGAAGCCGAGCCCCGCCCCGGCGATGGCGCCAAGGAAGATGCACAGTTCGCCGGCGCCCGGAACGTAGGGGATCAACAGGTACTTGGCGTAGACCGCGTGGCCGGTCACATAGGCGATCAGCGCGAAAGCGGCGGCAATCATCACCGTCGGCATGATGGCCAGACCATCCAGACCGTCGGTCAGGTTCACCGCGTTGCTGGTGCCGACGATGACGAAATAGGTCAGCGTGATGAAGCCGATGACGCCCAGCGGATAGGCCATCGTCTTGAAGAAGGGGATGATCAACTCGGTCTGCGCCGGACTCTTGGCCGAGAAGGCGATGAACAGCGCGGCGCCGATACCGAGCACCGACTGCCAGAAGAATTTCCAGCGGCTGGCCAGCCCGTTCGGATCGCGATAGACGACCTTCTTCCAGTCGTCGTACCAGCCGACGATGCCGTAGCCGAGCGTAACGACCAGCACGGTCCACACATACTTGTTGGTCAGATCCCCCCACAGCAGGGTCGTGATGCCGATGGCGATCAGGATCAGGACGCCCCCCATGGTCGGGGTTCCGGACTTGACCAAATGGGTTTGCGGGCCATCATTGCGCACCGCCTGGCCGATTTTCTTGGCCGCCAGCCAGCGGATGACGGCCGGCCCGGCGGCCAGCGACAGCAACAGCGCGGTCATCGCGGCGAGTACGGCACGCAGCGTGATGTAGTTGAAGACGTTGAAAAAGCGAACGTCCTGGGCGAGCCATTGGGCAAGAGCCAGCAGCATCAGTGTTTCTCCTCGGGAGCGACGGGTGCTGCCAGCGCATCGGCCACCCGTTCCATTTTCATGAAGCGCGAGCCCTTCACCAACACGGTGGTTTCCGGGCCCAATTCCTTGTCGACAGCCGCAATCAGCTTGTCGACGTTGCAGTAATGCTTCGCCCCTTCGCCGAAGTTACGCACAGCCTGCTGCGCTGCCTCGCCCAGCGCGAACAGGCGGTCGATGCCCTGGCTCTTGGCGTAGCCGCCGATTTCGTCGTGATACTGGCCGCTGGCTTCGCCGATTTCCCCCATGTCGCCGAGGACGAGCAGTTTGCGGCCGATGGTCGCGGCCAGCACATCGATACCAGCCCGAACCGAATCCGGATTGGCGTTGTAGGTATCGTCGAGGATCTCGGCGCCCTGCTTGCCGGTACGGCGCTGCAAGCGCCCTTTGACCCCCGAGAAGGCTTCCAGGCCGGCGATCACGGCAACCATCGGAATACCGGCGGCGAGACACGCAGCGGCAGCTGCCACGGCATTGCGGGCGTTATGACGCCCCGGAATCGACAGGGTCAGCGCGGCGTCACCTTCCGGCGCTGATAGCTCGAGGCCGATCTCAAGACCGTGCTGACGTACCTTGGCGCTGACGTCTGCCGCATTATCGATACCAAAAGTCCGTACCGGACGGCCGCCGGCCATGCCACGCCACAGTCCGGCATAGGCATCGTCGGCATTGATCACCGCCACGCCATTCGCCGGCAGACCGAGGAAGATGGAACCCTTCTCGCGGGCGACTTCGTCCAGATCGCCCATGCCTTCGAGGTGCGCCCGCTGGGCATTGGTGATCAGGGCCACGGTCGGCGCCCCGATCGGCGCCAGATAGCCGATCTCACCGGGGTGATTCATGCCCATCTCGATCACCGCGGCGCGGTGCGAGGCGCGCAGGCCGAGCAAGGTCAGCGGCAGACCGATGTCATTGTTCAGATTACCCCGGGTTGACAGCACCGCAGCACCGAAGGCGGCCTTCAGAATAGCGGCCACCATTTCCTTGGTCGTCGTCTTGCCATTCGACCCTGTCACGGCGATCACTGGCAGATTGAATTTCGCGCGCCAGGCGGCGGCCAAACACCCCAAGGCCAGCCGCGTGTCGTCAACGACGACGGCGGAAACCCCGGTCGGCACCTTGCTCTCATCAGCCACCATCAACGCCGTTGCACCAGCGGCAATGGCCGGAGCCAAAAAGTCGTGGGCGTCGAAATTCTCACCGGCCAGCGCGATGAACAATTGACCTTCGGAAATCGCCCGCGTATCGGTCGATACGCCGTCAATCGACACGTCGGCACCAATCAGGCGCCCCTGCACTGCCTGGGCTACTTGCGAGAGCAACCAGTTCATGCTGCCTCCTCCTGTTTGCTGCGCCGCAGGGCCAGCGCCGCTCCGGCCTGTTCGACATCGGAGAATGGCAGCCGAACGCTGCCCATATCCTGATAAGGTTCATGCCCTTTACCGGCCAGCAGGATCACATCCTGATCACCGGCTTCGAGCACGGCGCGGCGAATGGCAGTTGCCCGATCGGCCTCCACTTCGGCCCGCGTCATGCCACTGGTAATTTCATTGATAATGACGTGCGGCGCTTCGCTGCGCGGGTTGTCGTTGGTCACCAGCACGCGATCAGCCAGGCGCTCGGCAAGCGCCCCCATCTGCGGACGCTTGCCCTTGTCGCGATCACCGCCGCAGCCAAACACCACCGAGAGACGACCGGCTCGCGTTGTCGCTACATCACGCAGCGCGGTCAGGGCATTTTCCAAGGCATCGGGCGTATGAGCATAGTCGACGACGACCAGCGGCTCGCCATTGCCCCCCAGCCGTTCCATGCGTCCCGGCGGTGGCGTCAGTTCCGACAAGCGAATCGCCACGTCGGCAGCCGCGAGGCCGGCATCGTGCAGCACCGCAGCCACGGCCAGCAAGTTGGAAATGTTGTAGCGCCCAACCAGCGTTGTATCGACGGCGACCCGACCATTCGGCAAGACCAAGTTAAAGCGCTGCCCGAAGGGCGTATCGACCAGGTTTTCGGCGCGCACCAGCGCCGGGAAATCGCGCCGAGCTTCGCCAATGGCGTACCCGAGAACCCGCATGGCGGTCGTTTCGCGCATCAGATTCAGGCCGAATTCATCGTCCAGGTTGATGATGGCCGTACGCAATCGAGGCCAGTGAAACAGTTTTTCCTTCGCCTCGGCGTAAGCTTCCATCGTGCCGTGATAATCGAGATGATCGCGGGTGAAATTGGTGAAGATGGCGACATCGACGCGCGCCCCGTTCATCCGCCCCTCTTCGATACCGATTGAACTGGCCTCCAAAGCGCAGGCAGCGGCATTCCGGGCGCGGAAGTCAGCCAGATAACGCATCAGGGTCGTCGCTTCCGGCGTCGTGAAACCGGTTTCGATCAAGGAATCCGGGAAGCCAGCCCCCAGCGTGCCGATGATCGCGCAGGGCTTCGGGTAGGCCTGGGCAATGCACTGGCTGATCGTCGTCTTGCCGTTGGTGCCAGTAATGGCGATCAGCGACAGGCCTTCGCTCGGGTGGCCATAGACGGCATGGGCCAACGGGCCGGCCAGCGGGCGCAAGGCGGCAACCGGCAGATTGGCCGCGGCCAATGTCGAATCCCAGGAGAAATCGGCGCTCGGCTGCCACAGCACGGCGACTGCGCCGCGCGCCAGCGCATCAACGATATAGCGGCGCCCATCGGCCATATCGCCGGGGTAAGCCAGGAAGAGATCGCCCGGCTGCACCTGGCGGCTGTCATCGGCAACACCGCTTGGCTGGATGCCCATTGCCGCGAGTTGATCAAGGAGTTCACGCGGTGTGGTCACAGCTTGCCCTTTCCGGAAGCCGCTTCGGCCACCTGAATCGGTGCATCCGGCGGCACACCCAGCGTACGCAAGGCGCCGCCTGCAATCTGCGAAAAAGCCGGACCAGCCACATCGCCACCGTAGTGAGCACCGCCGGACGGCTCGTCGATCATCACGGCAACGACCAGGCGCGGTTCGCTGATCGGCGCAATGCCGACGAAGGAAGCCACGTACTTGCGGGCATAGACGCCGCCTTCGACCTTGTAGGCCGTGCCTGTCTTGCCGCCGACGCGATACCCGGGAACCCTGGCTTTGGGCGCGGTCCCTTCGGGTTGCACGGCCATTTCAAGCATGACGCGCAACTCACGCATGGTCTGCGGCGAGAAAATGCGGGCGCCATGGGGCGGCGCATCATCAATTTTGGTCAGCGAAAGCGGCATCAGTTCGCCATCACGGGCGAACACGGTGTAGGCGCGAGCCAACTGGATCAGGCTGACGGAAATGCCGTGGCCGTAGGACATCGTCGCCTGCTCGATCGGGCGCCAGTTCTTCCACGGCCGCAGGCGGCCATTGACTTCCCCCGGAAAACCCAGATTGGGGGCCTGGCCAAAGCCCAGACTGTCGAACAGCTCCCACATTTCCTGGGGCGAAAAACCGAGCGCGATCTTGGCGGTACCGACGTTGGAAGACTTCTGGATGATTTCGGCCACGCTCAACGCACCATGTGGGTGAGCATCGGAGATCGTCGCAGAGCCAATGGTCAACCGGCCCGGGGCGGTGTTGATTACGGTATCGAAACGTACCTTGCCTTTTTCCAGTGCCAGCGCTGCCGTAAACGGCTTCATCACCGATCCCGGTTCGAAGGTGTCGGTGATGGCACGGTTCCGCAATTGCGCCCC
>JAGTRV010000062.1 GCA_018262245.1 Pseudomonadota bacterium
TTGTCGGCAATAACCTTCAGCCGGGCAGCAATGGTCGGCGAGGTGAAGAAGCGGCCGATCCGCTCGGCGATGACGCGGGCGATGGTCGCCACCGGCAGTTCGCCAGCGGCCGGCAGCAGCCAGTTGCCTTCCGACCACTCGCCGATTTCGTCGAACTTGCCGATGACGCGGGGGCGGACATCATCACGCCAGTTGTAGAGCTCTTCCTTGAGCTGGTATTCGAGCAGTTGGCGCTTTTCCTCGACGACGAGGATTTCTTCCAGTCCTTCCGCGAACTGCCGCACGCCTTCCGGCTCCAGCGGCCAGACCATGCCGACCTTGTAGAGTCGGATGCCGATCTCGGCGGCCAGTTGGTCATCGATGCCCAGTTCATCCAGTGCCTGCCGCACGTCGAGGTAGCTCTTGCCGGCAGTCAGGATGCCCAGCTTGGGGGTCGGCGAATCGATGATCAGCTTGTTCAGCCCGTTGGCCCGGCAATAGGCCAGCGCGGCGTAGAGCTTGTGGTTGAGCAACCGGGCTTCCTGAACCAGCGGCGGGTCGGGCCAGCGGATATTCAGGCCATCCGGCGGCAATTTGAAATCTGGCGGAATAATCGGGGTAACTGCAGCCGGGTCGATAGTGACCGAGGCCGAGGTTTCCACCGTATCGGCCAGCGCCTTGAATGCGACCCAGCAGCCGGAATAGCGGCTCATCGCCCAGCCGTGCAGGCCGAAATCGAGGTATTCCTGCACGTTGGCCGGGTAGAGCACCGGCATCATCAGCGCCTTGAACACATGCTCGGTCTGGTGCGGCAGCGTCGAGGACTTGGCGGCATGGTCGTCGCCGGCGATGACCAGCACACCGCCGAATTTCGATGAGCCGGCCGCGTTGGCATGGCGAAAGACATCGCCGCAGCGGTCCACGCCCGGCCCCTTGCCGTACCACAGGCCGAACACGCCATCGTATTGGGCGCCGGGAAAGAGATTGACCTGCTGGCTGCCCCAGACGGCCGTGGCGGCGAGGTCTTCATTGATGCCGGGCTGGAAGGTGATGTGGTGCTCGGCGAGGTGCTGCTTGGCCTTCCACAGGCCGAGGTCGAGGTTGCCAAGCGGGCTGCCGCGATAGCCGGAGATGAAACCGGCGGTGTTCAGCCCGGCCGCCAGATCGCGTTCGCGTTGCAGCATGGGCAGGCGGATCAGGGCCTGGGTGCCGGTCAGGAAGACGCGGCCGGAACTGCGGGTGTATTTGTCGTCCAGCGTGGCAGCGAGGCCGGCTGGCAGAGCGAGATTGCTCATGAATTGTCTCCATTGTTTCGGCCTTGTGGGCCGGTGGTGGTTCGCCCTGTCGTCGGGGGTGGTGACAACGGGCACTTTGGAGATTTGAGTTTGGCCGAAACAGAACGTTCCGGCCAAGGCGGGTTAACCCGGGGGCAGGATTTTTCCCGGGTTCAACAGGTTGTTTGGATCGAGCGCCTGCTTGATCGTCCGCATCACGTCGACGGCAACGTCGCCGTGTTCAAGCGGCAGGTATTTACGCTTGCCCAGGCCAATGCCGTGTTCACCGGTGCAGGTGCCTTCCATGGCAATGGCCCGTTCGACCACCCGCTGGCTGATCCAGGCGGCTTCTTCCATCTCTTTCGCGTTGTCGGTATCGACCAGCACGACAAGATGGAAATTGCCATCGCCGACATGGCCGAACAGCGCGATCGGGATGCTGACCTGGGCGATGTCGGCCTGTGTTTCGGCAATGCATTCGGCCAAGCGCGAGATCGGCACGCAGACATCGGTCGGGAAGCAGCGGCAACCCGGCTTCAGTTGCAGGCAGGCGAAATAGGCGTCGTGACGGGCCTGCCACAGGCGGCTGCGGTCTTCCGGGCGGGCGGCCCATTCGAAATTGGTGCCGCCCAGTTCGTCGGCGATGGCCTGCACGGTTTCGGCCTGCTCGGTGGCGGAGGACGGACTGCCGTGGAATTCGAAGAACAGCGTCGGCGCCTCGGCCAGCGTGGTTTTGCTGAACAGGTTGATCGCCTTCAGTGACAGGGCATCGAGCAGTTCGATTCGGGCGACCGGCACGCCGAGCTGGATGGTCTGGATCACCGTCTGCACCGCCGCTTCGATGCTCGGGAAGGTGCACACGGCGGCCGAAATGGCCTCCGGGATCGGGTAGAGCTTGACCGTCAGTTCGGTCATGATGCCGAGCGTGCCTTCGGAGCCGACCAGCAAGCGGGTCAGGTCGTAACCGGCGGAGGACTTGCGGGCGCGGCCGCCGGTTTTCATCACGCGGCCATCGGCCAGCACCGTGGTGGTGGCCAGCACGTTTTCACGCATCGTGCCGTAACGGACCGCATTGGTGCCGGAAGCGCGGGTGGCGGCCATGCCGCCAATTGTTGCGTCGGCGCCGGGGTCGATCGGAAAGAACAGGCCGCTGCCCTTCAGGGCATCGTTCAGCTGCTTGCGGGTGACGCCGGCCTGCACCGTGGCATCGCCATCTTCGGCGTGGATGGCGATCACCTGGTTCATGCCGGAAAGATCGAGCGAAATGCCGCCGCTGGTCGCCAGCACGTGGCCCTCGACCGAACTGCCGACGCCATAGGGGATGACCGGCACGCCATGCTCGGCGCACAGGCGGACGACCTGCGCCACTTCGTCGGTGCTTTCGGCCAGGACGACGCCATCGGGCAGTTCAGGCGCATGAACGGATTCGTCGCGGCCATGCTGCAGGCGGGTCGATTCGCCTTGCGAAAAACGTTGCTGGAATTGTTGCTGGAGGGCTTGTTGCAGTGCTTCGGGGAGGGCTTTTCTGGTCACGGGAGGAATCGGGTGGCTTGGTCGAGATCCGTGTGAGTATGCCCTTCATAGAGCGCCGTGACGAATTTTCGCCAAACCAGATCTGGTTCGCCGATACGGAAACCGCAGTAATGCTGGTCATCGACATCCGTTTCCTGCACGGCCTGCACGGTCAGTCGGGAAATCTCGTTAAGGCCAAGTTGAACCGTGGCATTGAGCCATACTTCGGCCGGGATTTGCTGGGCGACCCTGGCACGGAAACCATAACGCGAGACTTCGTTAACCTCGACCGAAATGGGTTTGTCGATAAAGGCCGTTGAGTTGGCAAGCTTGGCCGGGCATTTGACCGAGAAACGGCGGTGCTGGCGAATCTGCTGCACCATTCCTTCACCCTTGTCAGGAACGGCAGGGAGAATCTTGCGATATTCCGGCAGGTCATAGATCAGATGCAGCAAGGCTTTCTTGCGATCGCTCAGGTCGGCAAAGACGGAGGTCTTCTTGTTGAAGAAGTAATCGATCAGTTCGGGCGTCAGCACGGGGTCGTTCGTGGTGAAGAAACGACGGTGCGGGATCTGTATGTTGGCCAGCTTGGTTTCGAGGAAGTAGTGGTAAAGATTACGGTTCGGCGCTTTGCCGGCGTAGGCTTTGCGCAGGATTTCCGGGGCGTGCTTGAGATCGAGCGTGGCGCCAACAGCGGGGGCGCCATTGACGAAATCATAGTTCTCGACGACGTTGGCGGTCAGTCGCTTGAAGAAGAGCAGTGACTCGTACATCTCGATATGGCGCGGATTGACCGCAATGACCAGATGGCGGGTGTCAAAGAAGGTCGTGCAGTACTCGTACATGAACTTCATCAGCGGGAAAAGGATGGTCCCGCCGGTTCGCCGGAAGCGCGGATGCACGGCAAGCGCCGAAACTTCGGCGATCTGGCCTTCCTTTTCGCGGACCCCGGTCAGGTCGAAAATGCGCTGTAGCGGGAAACCGATGGCGCTTTCGCGGATCAGCGACAAGGTGCCGACGACCTGGTCGTCGTACTTGGCACACAGGGTCGTTGTTGTCGGCAGCGCGTGGTAAATGGTGACCCGCATTCCCGACGGGTCCGGCGTCATGAAGCCGCTGCTGACATAGGCGTCATGTAGCAGCGTGAAGCAGGCTTCCAGTTCTTCCTTGGTTTCGGCAATTTTCAGAACCAGGCGCTTGTTAGGGTCCGGGTTGCAGTCGACGAGCGAACGATAAACGTTATGCCGGCTCTTCTGCGGCAGCATTGAAAACAGCTTGCGAGCCGTCTGGTTAACCAGGAACCGCAACTTGGCAATGACCGGCATCAAGGCGCCCTATCGAAAATGACTACGAATTCATCATAGCACCTTATTATTGACATGTATTCGGCGCCTCCGGACAATCGACGGAAGCCTTTTATCCCCAGAGACCAGGAGAAATATCGATGCACGCGAAGCTTTCCGTAGTCGCCCTTTCCGTTGCTGCCGCCTTTGCCCTGTCCGCCTGCGGCCAGAAGGAAGAGCCGAAGGCCGCGGCACCCGCCGCGCCGGCCGGCAAGCCCGAAGTCGTCGTCAAGCTTGGCCATGTCGCGCCGATGACCGGCCCGCAGGCCCACCTTGGCAAGGACAATGAAAACGGCGCCGTGCTGGCCATTGAAGAACTCAATGCCAAGGGACTGGAAATCGGTGGCGCCAAGGTCAAATTCCAGTTGCTGGCCGAAGATGATGCGGCCGACCCGAAGCAGGGCGCCATCGTTGCCCAGAAGCTGGTTGATGCCAAGGTTAACGGCGTGATCGGCCACCTGAACTCAGGCACCACCATCCCGGCATCCAAACTGTATTCCGATGCTGGCATCCCGCAGATTTCCGGCTCGGCGACCAATCCGAAATATACGCAGCAGGGTTTCAAGACGGCGTTCCGCGTGATGGCCAACGACGTTCAGCAGGGCCGGGCGCTCGGTGAGTTCGCCGCCAAGCAGGGGGTCAAGACGGTGGCTGTCGTTGACGACCGCACTGCTTACGGCCAGGGCCTGGCTGATGAATTCAAGAAGGCCGCCGAAGCGTCTGGTCTCAAGGTGGTCGCTACTGAATACACCAACGACAAGGCCACCGATTTCAAGGCGATCCTGACCAAGATCAAGTCGACCAAGGCCGAACTGGTCTTCTACGGCGGCATGGATGCGCAGGGTGGCCCGATGGCCAAGCAGATGAAGGAACTGGGCATCAAGGCCAAGTTTCTCGGTGGCGATGGTGTCTGTACGCCGGAGTTCATGAAGCTGGGTGGCGAGGCTACGGAAGGTAATTTCTGTTCGCTGCCGGGCCAGCCGCTGGAGAAACTGGCCAAGGGGCCGGAATTCCGCGAAAAATTTACCAAGAAATTCAATGCCGAGATTCAGCTCTACGCCCCGTATGTCTATGATGCCGTGATGGTCATGGCCGATTCGATGAAGCGCGCTGACTCCGTCGATCCCGTCAAGTATCTGCCGGCCATTGGCCAGACGAAATACGATGGCGTGACCGCGCTGATCGAATTCGACCCGCAGGGTGACCTGAAAGGTGGCGCGATCTCCATTTATCAGTACAAGGGCGGCAAGCTTGAGTATGTCGAGACCCTGGGCGGCAGTTCGGTTGCGACAGCAAAGGCCGAGGTCAAGGAAGCCGTTGATAGTGTGAAGGATGCCGCCAAGGCCGTGGCTGGTGCGGCAACGGCCGTGGGCAAGGAAGCGGTGGGTGATGCCAAGGAGGCGGCCAAGGACGTCGTGAAGGCGGGGGCCGAGGCAGTCAAGAATGCGGCCGATGCAACCAAGGCCGCGGTCGAAAAGAAGTAAACTGATGTTCCGCTGACTGGAAACGGCACCGCAAGGTGCCGTTTCCTTATGCCTTAAAAGAAAAAGACGAAATGGATATTTTTCTCCAGCAGATCATCAATGGCCTCGTACAGGGCAGCATCTACGCCTTGGTCGCCTTGGGTTACACGATGGTCTACGGGATCATGGGGCTGATCAACTTCGCGCATGGCGAGGTGGTGATGATCGGCACCCTGGTGACGATTACCGTGGCCGGCTCGCTGATCAAGGCGGGCATGCCGGTGGCGCTGGCCGGGCTGGCCGGGGTCAGTGCTTCGGTACTGGTCTGCATGGCGCTGGGTTGGGGGCTGGAGCGCATTGCCTATCGCCCGCTGCGCAACGCGCCGCGCCTGACGCCTCTGATCACGGCGATCGGCATGTCCATCGTGCTGCAGAATCTGGCCATGATGATCTGGGGGCGGAATTACCTGACTTTCCCGCCGCTGCTGCCGAAGATGGATTTTGAATTCGCCGGCGCCAATTTCACGGCCATTCAGGTCATCATCGTTCTGGTTTCCGCGGCGACCATGGGCGGGTTGCTGCTCCTAGTCTATCGTACCAAGCTGGGCATGGCGATGCGCGCCACTGCGCAGAATCCGGCGGTCGCCAGTCTGATGGGCGTCAATATCAACCGCGTCATCGCCGCCGCCTTCGTGATCGGTTCGGCGCTTGGTGCGCTGGCTGGCGTCATGGTCGGTGGCTACTATGAAATCGCCCACTACCAGATGGGCTTCATGCTCGGCCTGAAAGCCTTCACCGCGGCTGTGCTGGGCGGTATCGGCAATCTCGGGGGGGCGATGCTGGGCGGTATCCTGCTCGGCATCATTGAGGCGCTGGGCGCCGGTTACATCGGCGACCTGACCGGCGGTTTCCTGGGCAGCCATTATCAGGACATCTTCGCCTTCATCGTGCTGATCGTCGTGCTGATGTTCAAGCCGAGCGGTCTGTTTGGCGAAAAGACAGGGGATCGCGCATGAGCAAGTGGCTGAATCCCCGTTCCGCCTTCGGTATCGCGCTGATTGCCGTGGCGCTGCTCGGTCTGCCTTTCGTCGCAGCCATGGGCGGCCAGGCCTGGGTGCGCATTCTTGACTTCGCGATCCTCTATGTTTTTCTCGCCCTCGGTCTGAACATCGTGGTCGGTTTTGCCGGCCTGCTCGACCTCGGTTATATCGCTTTCTACGCGGTCGGCGCCTACACCTGGGCCTTGCTGGCCAGCCCGCATTTCGGCCTGCACCTGCCAATCTGGGTCATCCTGCCGATCGGGGCCGGGCTGGCCTGCTTCGCCGGGGTGCTGCTCGGCTCTCCGACCCTGAAGTTACGTGGCGATTACCTGGCCATCGTCACGCTGGGCTTCGGCGAAATCGTCCGCATCTTCATGAACAACCTGAATGCGCCGGTCAACATCACCAACGGACCACAGGGCATCACCCTGATCGATCCGGTGGCTTTTGGCGATTTCAGGTTTTCCGGTACCTCTCAGCTCTTTGGGCTGAGCGTGAGCGGGCCGATCAAGTATTACTACCTGCTGGTTGCACTGGCCATCCTGGTCATCGTCATCAACCTGCGCCTGCAGCATTCGCGCATCGGCCGGGCCTGGCAGGCCATTCGCGAGGATGAGATCGCCGCCAAGGCGGTCGGCATCAATACCCGCAATATCAAGTTGCTCGCCTTCGCGATGGGGGCCAGCTTTGGCGGCATCGCCGGCGGCGTGTTCGCGGCGATGCAAGGCTTCGTCTCTCCGGAGAGTTTCTCGCTGATGGAGTCGATCATGATCCTGGCCATGGTCGTCCTCGGCGGCATGGGCCACATCCCGGGCGTCATCCTTGGTGCCGTGCTGCTCAGCATCCTGCCCGAAGTCCTGCGCTACGGCGTCGGGCCTGCCCAAATGGCGCTCTTCGGCAAGATGCTGGTCGATCCGGAAAGCCTGCGCATGCTGGTCTTCGGTCTGGCGCTGGTGTTGGTCATGCGCTTCAAGCCGGCCGGGCTGTGGCCGTCACCGGAACGAAAACGCGAGTTGCAGGAGGCGGGGCAATGAGCGAGGTGCTTCTCAAGGCCGAAGCGGTCGCCAAGCACTTCGGCGGCGTCAAGGCGCTGCAGGAGGTCTCGCTGACCATCCGTCGTGGCGAAATCTACGGTCTGATCGGCCCGAACGGTGCCGGCAAGACGACCTTCTTCAACTGCATGACCGGCCTCTATGTGCCGGATGGCGGCGGCTTCGTCTTCGATGGTGCGCCGCTGATTGCCGATGCGCCGCATCAGGCCGCCGAGCGTGGCATTGCTCGCACCTTCCAGAATATCCGGCTGTTCGGCAACATGACGGCGCTGGAAAACGTCATGGTTGGCCGCCACGTTCGGACGAAGGCCGGCGTACTCGGTGCCATGTTCCAGAATGCCGCAACCAAGGCCGAGGAAGTGGCGATCCGCCAGCGGGCCAGCGACCTGCTGCATTACGTGCGGATCGAGGAGCGCGCCGATGATCTGGCCAAGAACCTGTCCTACGGCGACCAGCGCCGGCTGGAGATTGCCCGCGCGCTGGCCACCGAACCCAAGCTGCTCTGTCTGGATGAGCCGGCGGCCGGCATGAACGCGACGGAAACGGCCGAACTGCGCGAGCTGATTGAGGGCATCCGGCGTGACGGCACGACCATCCTGCTGATCGAACACGACGTCAAGCTGGTCATGGGGCTGTGCGACCGGGTGGCCGTGCTCGATTACGGCGCGCTGGTCATCGAGGATGTACCCGCCGTCGTGCAGAAAGATCAACGCGTCATTGAGGCTTACCTAGGTGCTTGAAGTAACCGGACTCCACGTCGCCTATGGCGGCATCCAGGCGGTGCGCAGCATCACCTTTCACGTCAATGCCGGCGAGACGGTGGCCCTGATTGGCGCCAACGGGGCCGGCAAGACGAGCACCCTGAAAGCCATCTCGCGGGTGCTTGATGCCGTCGGTGGCGATGTGCACTTCTGTGGCGAAGAAATCACCCGCCTGGCACCGCACGACATCATTCGCAAGGGCATTGCGCTGGTCCCGGAGGGGCGTGGCGTTTTTCCGCGGCTGACGGTGTTGGAAAACCTGCACATGGGGGCCTATGTGCGGGATGCCGACGCCGATGTCGACAAAGACCTGCAAACGGTCTTCGAATACTTTCCCCGTCTCAGGGAGCGCGAAAGCCAGCTCGGCGGTACCTTGTCCGGCGGCGAACAGCAGATGCTGGCCATCGGCCGTGCGCTGATGAGCCGCCCGAAAATGCTGCTGCTCGACGAACCCTCGATGGGTCTGGCGCCCATCATGGTCCAGAAAATTTTCGAAGTGGTCCGTGCAGTGGCCGCCAATGGCATGACCATCCTGCTGATCGAACAGAATGCCCGGCTGGCACTGCAATCCAGCCAGCGCGGCTATGTCATGGAAAGCGGTGAAATCACGCTGAATGGCGAATCGGCGATGTTGCTGGACGATCCGAAAGTGCGCGCCGCCTATCTCGGCGAGTGAGTTACCGGCCTTGTGTCATGCATCCCTCATCTGGCCGGGGCGAGCCTGTGGGATAATCGTGATCCTTTCGCAACACACGTCGCAGGCATGGCCAAAGATTCACCGATTCAGTTCAAGGGCACCACGCTCAAGATCATCCAGACGCAACTCCGCACCACCGATCACGCCGCGCTGCATCAAGCCCTCACCGAATTGACCGGCAACAGCCCGGACTTTTTCGAGAACGAGCTGGCTGTCCTCGATTTCAGCCAGGCCCAGGCCTTGCCGGAGTCCGCTGATTGGGCCGGTATCGTCAATTTGCTCAGGCAGTCCGGCCTGAATGCCGTGGCGACTTGCGGACTGCCCGATGACTTGGCGACTTCGGCTGCGGCGGCGGGCTTGCCGGTTGTCGGCATCGATGCCCTTGGCCGCCAGCGTGCCAAGATCGAGGAAGCACCTAAAGCGCCGCCGGTTGTTGCGCCTGAACCTGCCCCGCCACCCTTGGCCGCTGCAGCACCTGAGCCTGCCCCGCGCACCATCATCCTCGACAAGCCACTGCGTTCCGGCCAGCGCTTCTATGCCAAGGGTTGTGACCTGATCGTCACGGCCATGGTCAGCGCCGGCGCGGAAGTGATTGCCGACGGCAATATCCATGTCTATGCCCCGCTGCGTGGCCGCGCCCTGGCCGGCGCCAGCGGCGACAAGGCCGCTCGCATTTTTACCACCAGCCTGGAGGCTGAACTGCTCTCCATCGCCGGTCTGTACCGTACTTTCGAAGCCGGCGTGCCGGCTGAATTGCTGCGTCAACCAGCCACCATCAGCCTGATCGAGGATGGCCTCAGCATCGTGCCGCTGGCGTTGCGCTAGACCTTATTCCTATAACCTTCCAACGAGAACTCACCGTGACCAGAATCGTCGTCGTAACTTCCGGCAAAGGCGGGGTCGGCAAGACCACCACCAGCGCCAGCTTCTCCTCCGGCCTCGCCATGCGCGGCTTCAAGACGGCCGTCATCGACTTCGACGTCGGCCTGCGCAACCTCGACCTGATCATGGGCTGCGAGCGCCGTGTCGTTTATGACCTGATCAACGTCATCAACGGCGAAGCGACGCTGACCCAGGCACTGATCAAGGACAAGCACACTGACAATCTCTACGTGCTGCCTGCCTCGCAGACGCGCGACAAGGATGCGCTGTCCGAAGAGGGCGTCGAGAAGGTCATCAAGGAACTGGAGCACCAGGGCTTTGATTACATCGTCTGCGATTCGCCGGCCGGCATCGAGTCCGGTGCCGTGATGGCGCTGACCTTCGCTGACGAGGCGCTGGTTGTGACCAACCCGGAAGTCTCTTCGGTGCGCGACTCAGACCGCATCCTCGGCATCCTGCAGGCCAAGTCGCGTCGCGCCATCGAGGGCCGCGAGCCGGTCAAGGAACATCTGCTGATCACCCGCTACAACCCGACCCGCGTTGAAGCCGGTGAAATGCTGTCGTACAAGGACATCCAGGAAATCCTGCGGGTGCCGATCATCGGTGTCATTCCGGAATCCGAAGAAGTGCTGCAGGCCTCCAACCAGGGCTCGCCAGTCATTCACCAGAAAGAAACCGACGCCGCCGAGGCCTACCACGACGTCATCGGTCGCTTCCTCGGTGAGGACAAGCCGCTGCGCTTCGTTGATTACGTCAAGCCGGGCCTGCTGAAGCGCCTGTTCGGAGGCAAGTGAGATGTCGCTGCTTTCGATGCTCTTCGGCAATAAGCCGAAAACCGCCCATCTGGCCAAGGAGCGCCTGCAGCTGATCATCGCCCACGAACGCGATGGTGGCGGCAGCAGCGCCAATTTCCTGCCTGACCTGCAACGCGAACTGATCGCCGTGATCTCCAAGTACGTCAAGGTGAACACCGAGGACATCCGCGTTTCCCTCGAAAAACAGGGCAACTACGAAGTCCTCGAGGTCAATATCGTCCTGCCCGAAAAGGGCTAGGGCACGCCGGGACAATTCGGCAAGCGGCCTTGGGGCTCAGCTCGCTCGAAGTTCGTTTGCTGAGATGCATCAAACGTTTTGCCATGCCGGCAGGTCACAATGCCGGCATTGTCTTTTTCAGGATTCCGCTGCCATGAACATTCGTCACTCCTTTTCTGCTCTGGCTGCCATCTTGCTGGCGACCGCGCTCCATGCCGAAGAAGCCAAGCCGGTCGATACCACGCCCAGGATGGCCTACGGCCTGATGCTGAAGCAGGGTGACAAGCTGATTTTCTCGCCCTGCCGCGACCGCAGCTACGCCTATGTCGAGGATGTCTCGGCCGATGGCAGTGTGACCAAGGTCCTGAACAGCCTTGGTCTGGATGTCGGCAAGCGCCTGTACGTTGAATTGCTTGGTGTGCTCGAGGGCGCCCAGCTGAAGGCGTCGTCGGTCAACATGGCGCGCATTGAAGGGCGCTGCCAGATGCCGGGTGGCAAGGAAGAGTCGTGGCGGGCGGCCGGTAACGATCCGGCCTGGGCGCTGGTTGCCGGTAGCGAATATGTCCAGTTGCAGCGCTATGGCAAGCCGGAGGTGGTTCTGCCCTATACGGAATTCCGCACCGAAGGAAACCTGACCCGCTACGACGGTGCCAAGGACAACAACAAGCTGTCCGTTCGCTTTGAAAAGACGCTTTGTCGTGACACTGCGGCGAATGGCGTTTTCGCCTGGACCGCAACACTTGACCTGAATGGTCAGATACTCAAGGGCTGCGCCTGGGCGCGCTAGAACTTGGCTGGGATGCGCCAGCCTGAGCTGGCTGGCGCGTCCGAATATCAGTTTGTGGAGAAGGTGAAGGCGTCGGCGAAGAACTCTTCTTCCGGCAGGCCTCGCGCCATGAAGTCACGCTTGGCAGCTTCGATCATCACCGGTGCGCCGCAAGCATAGACCTGGTAGCCGGACAGGTCGGCAAAGTCCGCCAGCACGGCCTGATGCACAAAACCGGTGCGACCGGCCCATTCGTCGCCGGTGGCCGGTTCAGACAGTACCGGCACGTACTTGATACTGCCGTGTTCCGCTGTCCATTGCTCCGGCAGGGCATTCTGGTAGAGATCGACGCGCGCCTTGGCACCCCAGTAGATAAACATTGGCCGCTCACACTGCTCCGCGATGGCGTGCTCGACGATGGCCTTGATCGGCGCAAAGCCAGTGCCACCAGCGAGCAGGATCATCGGTTTCTTGGAGTCTTCGCGCAGGTAGAAAGTCCCGTGCGGGCCGTTGAAACGCAGGATATCGCGGACCTTCATGGTCGAGAAAACCTGGTCGGTGAACAGGCCACCGGGGACGTGGCGAATATGCAGTTGCAGTAGCGCATCATCGTGGGGAGCGTTGGCCAGCGAATAGCTGCGCTTCTTGCCGTCTTTGAGCAGGATGTCGATGTACTGGCCAGCCCAGAATTGCAGACGCTCGCTGGCCGGCAGGCGCAGTTGCAGTTCGATGACATCCGGTGCCAGTTTTTCCAGTTTTTCGATCCGAGAAGGCAGGGTCTTGACCGGAATATCACCCGCAGAGCTGACCTGCTTGCACTCAATGACCAGATCGGATTGCGCTTTGGCGCAGCAGTAAAGCGTCTGGCCGGCAGCTTTCTCATCGTCTTTCAAGGCATGGGCCTGGGCCTTGCCGTGATCGACGGTACCGCTGACGACTTTACCCTTGCAGGCGCCACAAGCGCCATCCTTGCAGCCGTAGGGCAGGGTCAGGCCCTGACGCAGCGCGGCGTCGAGCAGGGTTTCGTCGGCTTCGGCCGCAAATTGCTTGCCGCTCGGCTGGACTGTGACTTGGTAGCTCATCGGTTCCCCTAACTGGTCGGCTACAATGCAGCCGTGCAAAAAATCCTGATTGTCGGCAGCGGGGACGTTGCCCGCCGCATTCTCTCCCGCCTTGCCCGCCGCGCCTGCGTCTATGCACTGCTGCGCGATGCGGCGCGGGCGGCCGAGTGGCGGGCGGCCGGTGCAATACCGGTGCTCGCCGACCTCGACGACCGGGGCAGCCTGCAACGCATTGCCGGCCTGGCCGACGTCGTGCTGCATCTGGCGCCACCGCCCGGCGAAGGCCGTCACGACACGCGTACCCGCAACCTGCTGGCCGCCTTGGGCAAGGCCAAAAGTCTACCACGACAGCTGATTTACGTAAGCACGACAGGGGTTTACGGCGACTGTGACGGGGCTCAGATCGATGAAACCCGCCGTTTGAATCCCGAAAGTGCCCGGGCTGGCCGGCGGGTCGATGCCGAGCGCTGTCTGCGCGACTGGGGCGCACGGACTGGCGTGCTGGTGTCCATCCTCCGTGCTCCGGGTATCTATGCTGCCGACCGTCTGCCGTTGGAGCGCCTGCAAAAAGGGACGCCGGCGCTGCTTGGCGAAGACGATGGCTACACCAACCACATTCATGCCAACGATCTGGCGGCTGCGTGCATCGCTGCGCTGCGTAACGGCCGGGGCAACCGCGTCTACAATGTCGTCGATGATTCCGATCTGAAGATGGCCGAATATTTCGACCGCGTTGCCGATGCCTTTGCGTTGCCTCGTCCGCCACGTATCTCGCGGCGAGAGGCGGAAAAGACGTTGTCGCCGGTGCAGATGTCCTTCATGCGCGAATCGCGGCGCATTGGCAATCAGCGTCTGAAAAAAGAATTAAAACTGCGTCTCGCATACCCGACCGTTGATGTCGGGATCGCCGAATCGCTTGCAAGGAGAAACGCATGCTCGTCGTAAAGACATTGCATATCTGGATGGTTATTTCGTGGTTCGCTGGCCTGTTCTACCTGCCGCGCATTTTCGTCAATCTGGCCATGGTGCCGGCCGACAGTCACGCCGAGCGTGACCGCCTGCTGCTGATGGCCGGCAAGCTCTACAAGTTCATGACGCCGCTCGGCGTGCTGGCCATCGTGCTTGGTTTCTGGCTATGGTTTGGCTATGGTTTTTCCGGCGGCTGGTTGCATGCCAAGACCACGCTGGTTGCCGTGCTGGCCGGCTATCATTGGCACTGTGGCCGGGTGCTCAAACGCTTCCAGTTGGGCGACAATGCCAAATCGCACGTCTGGTTCCGTTTCTACAACGAACTGCCGGTCGTCATTCTGCTGGTTGTCCTATTCCTCGTCGTCCTGAAGCCTTTCTGACATGAACAAATATTTCGCAATTTGCCCGCGCGGGCTGGAAGAACTGCTGGTCGAGGAACTACGGGCGGTTGGTGCAGAGGAACTGCGGGCCACGCATGGCGGTGTCTTTTTCTCCGGTGACTGGTCAGTCTGTTACCGGGCCAACCTGGAATCCCGGCTGGCCACCCGTATCCTGTGGCACATCGTCAAGGGGCCGTACGCCAAGGAAGAGGATATCTATCGGCTGGCTGTCCGCCAGTTGTGGCCGAACCATTTCTCGGTCAGCCGGACGATGCGCGTGGTGACCACGGCGATCAAATGCCCGCTGAAATCGCTCGATTTCGTCACGTTACGCGTCAAGGATGCGATCTGTGACCGTTTCCGCGAGGATCTCGGCGAGCGTCCGAACATCGAAACGCGCCACCCGGATGTCAGTGTTCACGTCTTCCTCAGCGAAAACGAATGCACGCTATACCTCGATACTTCTGGTCAGCCGTTGTGGCAGCGCGGCTTTCGCAAGGCCAGCGTCGATGCGCCACTGAAGGAAAATCTGGCGGCCGGCATCCTGAAAATGACTGGCTGGCAGCCTGGCACCCCGCTGATTGATCCGATGTGCGGCAGCGGCACCTTCCTGCTCGAAGCGGTGCAGATGGCGCTTGATCGGGCACCGGGGCTGGATCGTGGCTTTGCTTTCGAACTGCTGAAAAGCTTCGAGGCGATGAATTGGGCGAATATTCGGGCCGCAGCCGAGGCGCGCGTCAAACCGGTCGAGCCGATGGATATTCGCGGTTACGACAACGACGACAAGGCCGTGCGCGCCACCCGACGCAATCTGCAGGAGGCCGGCTTCGGCGCCGCAGTGATGGTCGATAATAGTGATGTGCTGGAAACGCAGCCACTGACCGATCATGGCATTCTGGTGACCAACCCGCCCTACGGCGAACGTATCGGCGAGCAGGACGAACTGGCCGCTCTCTATCCGCAACTCGGTACGGCACTGAAGCGTCACTGGGCGGGCTGGAACTGTTTCTTCTTTACCGCTGACATGCGTTTGCCCAAGCTGGTCGGCCTGCGCCCCAGTCGCAAGACACCGCTGTTCAACGGGCCGCTGGAGTGTCGCTTGTTCGAGATTCGCATGGTGGCGGGGAGTAATCGCAAGCTGTGATTGTTGCGATGCAATAAGCATTCGGATTTGATCTTGGTCAGCCTATTGGTCTGACCGCTATGCGAGCATCAAGGTTTTTAAAAATAAAACTAGGAGATAGTGCATGTCCATTCGGGCCCTGTATCAACAAAAACGTATGCCTGCCGCTGACGCCATTCGTGTCGTCAAGAACGGCGATACCATCGTTGTTCCGACGGCGGTCGGTGAGCCACCCAGCCTGCTGACGGCCCTCTCCGAAGCGCGTCGTGATTTTCGCGATGTACAGGTCTGCCAAATCCTGGCGCGCTGTCTCTGGCTGCCGACTATACGATGGCCGCGATCGAGCGGGCACGGGTCATCGTGCTGGAAATTAATCCGAACGTGCCATTCGCCAATGGTGACTGCCATATCCATATTTCTCGGGTTGCCGCGCTGTGTGAGAGCGACGAGCCCATCCTCGAAGTTGGTCTGCCCAAGATCGGTCCGGTGCAAGAGGCGATCGGCAAGTACGTCGCCGACATGATTCCCGATGGCGCGACGCTGCAGATCGGCTACGGCGGCATTCCTGACGCTGTGGTCATGCAATTGACCGACAAGCACGACCTTGGCATCCATACCGAAATGGTCGGCGACGGCATCATGTCGCTGGTCGAGGCGGGCGTCGTTACCAACCGCAAGAAGAATTACCACCAGGGCAAGATGCTGGCGACCTTTGCGCTCGGCTCGAAGAAACTCTACCAGTTCATGCACCGCAACCCGGCACTCGAAATGCATCCGGTCGACTTTACCAACGACCCTTATCTGGCCGGTCGGAACGACAACCTGCACGCGATCAATGCCACGATGCAGATCGATTTTCTGGGCCAGTGCGGTTCGGAAAGCCTCGGCTCGATTCCTTATTCGGGTACCGGCGGCCAGTCCGACTTCGTCCGTGCCGCCAACCGCTCGAACGGTGGCAAGGCTTTCATCGTGCTGCCATCGACGGCCAAGGACGACACCATCTCACGTATCGTACCGACCCTGTCGGCCGGTACCCACGTGTCGACCAGCAAGAACGACATCAATTACGTGGTGACCGAGTTTGGTGTGGCACAACTGCGCGGCAAGACGGCAAAACAGCGCACCGAAGCGCTGATCGGCATCGCTCACCCGAATTTCCGTGGTGAACTGCGTGAGGCAGCGAAGAAGCTCAAGCTGCTTTAAGGAGGCGTCATGTTGCAGAAGCGGTTCTCGGATCAAGAGCTCGAGCAGATTATCGAGGAGGCGACCATTTACATGTGCGCCTGCCCGGCTCAGGTGGTCGTCCAGATTCGAGGACTGCGCGAACTGTTTCGCTATCAGCTCAGTTGTGAAATCGATCCTGGCAATGATCCTGCGGTTCACCAGGCCATTGCCGAAGTGACCACCAGGGCGCACGCCATGATGGAGGAGTGTCTGGACCAGATTCTGACGATGGAAGGCTGGGACCGGACAACGCTGAAAATGCCCGAAGGCTTGCGCCGAAAGCTGTCAGAGGCTATCGAGCGAGATGTTTGAAGCGCCTGGCCGAGGATTCGGTCAGCGCTTACAAACTGTAGCAATTTAGTTCTCCAGGATTGGCCGATAATTCGCTATCTTGTAAGTGAGCTATTGGCTAATCGAGTGCTGCCATGAATTTCCGAAAACTACTTGTCGTATTGCTTGCCTTGGTCATGGCTGGCCTTGGTTCCAGCGCATGGGCCCACGGTGGGCGAGTTCGCTTGGGGGTCTATGTTGGTGGACCGGTCTGGGGGCCGGTGTGGTACCCGCCCCCTTACTATTATCCGCCGCAGGTCATCGTGGTGCCGCCGCCAGCGCCGCCGCCGGTGTACATTGAACAGGCACAGCCGGAATCGCAGTCATCGCAGCAATATTGGTATTACTGCGCAAGGGCCAAGGGTTACTACCCTTACGTCAAGGAATGCCCAGAGGGCTGGCAGAAGGTATTGCCGCAACCAGAGAGGTGATGATTGATGTCCAACAGTAAATTCATGCCGCGTTTGACCTTGCTGGGTGCGGCACTATTGCTCGGCGCCTGTACCGTCATTCCAACCGGGCCGAGCGTTATGGTCTTGCCGGGAACTGGGCAAACCTTTGAGCGTTTCCGGGCTGACGATATGGATTGCCGCCAGTTCGCCCAGTATCAAGTGGGTGGCAAGACGGCCGG
>JAGTRV010000192.1 GCA_018262245.1 Pseudomonadota bacterium
CGGTAAAGCGGATGAAAACCATCTTCGAGAAAATGCGCGCGCAGCAGCCGCAATTCTTCTCCAGCGCCGACATCACCATCGACGCCGGGCCGATGCAGGCCATGGCCGGGATCATCACGGCCATCGAGTCGGTCATCGAACTACCGGCCTACCAAACGCATGCCCTAGCCCAAGCGCCGGAAATCGCCCGCCTGCCGGTCAAGTCACGCGGCGTTTTCATGGGCTACGATTTTCACCTGACGGCATCCGGCCCGAAGCTGATCGAGATCAACACCAACGCCGGCGGCGGCCTGCTCAATGCCTACCTGCTGGCTTCGCATGGCAGGGTGGAAGAGGGCGTCAGGATTCGCGACGAATACGTCGCCATGTTCCGCGAGGAATGGCGTCTGGAACGCGGCGATGCACCACTGCGCCGCATCGCCATCATCGACGAAAACCCGGCCGAACAGTTTCTTGCCCCTGAATTTGCGCTCTTCAAGGAATTGTTCGAGCAGCACGGCATTGCCGCCGTGGTGGCCGATCCTGCCGAACTGAAGTGCGATGGCAACCGCCTGCTGCATGCCGGCCAGCCGGTCGACATGATCTACAACCGGTTGACCGATTTCGCGCTCGATGCGACGGATAACGCTCACCTTCGGGCTGTTTTCGAAAGCGGCGGTGTGGTGCTGACGCCGCACCCACGCGCCCACGCCCTGTATGCCGACAAGCGCAACCTGATGCAGCTTTCCGACGATGCTGCGTTACAGGCGCTTGGCGTCGCCGAGGTCACCCGCAAGACCCTGCTCGCCGGCATTCCGCAAACCGTGGCCGTGATACCTGAGCAGGCCGAACAGTTCTGGGCCGAGCGCAAACGCTGGTTCTTCAAGCCGCCCGCCGGGTTCGGCAGTCGTGCCGCCTATCGGGGCGACAAGCTGACCAAGCGCGTGTTCGAGGAAATCCTGCATGGCGGCTACATCGCCCAGGAGATCGCACCGCCCTCCGAGCATGTCGTTGCGGTGGCCGATGGCGAAACGACGATGAAAGCTGATTTCCGCTGCTACGTCTATAACGGCGGTATCCAGCTGGTCGCCGCTCGCTTGTATCAGGGGCAGACGACCAATTTCCGGACGCCGGGCGGCGGTTTTGCCCCGGTGTTTGTCGCCTGAACGAGTAAAATCCGCCCATGAAAGTTTTCGGTATTGCCGGTTATTCCGGCTCCGGCAAGACGACCTTGCTGGAGAAGCTCATTCCACAGCTGACGGCGCGCGGTCTCAAAGTGTCGGTGATCAAGCACGCCCATCATGGTTTCGACATCGACCGGCCGGGCAAGGATTCTTATCGCCATCGCGAAGCCGGGGCGACCGAAGTGCTGCTTTCCTGCGGCGACCGTTGGGCGCTGATGCACGAACGGCGCGCTGAGCCGGAGCCGACGCTGGACGAACTGATCGGCCACCTGTCGCCCTGCGACCTCGTGCTGATCGAAGGCTTCAAGCAGGAACCGGTGCCCAAGCTCGAAGTCTACCGCCCTGAAAACGGCAAACCGCCGCTCTTCCCCGAGCGCAAGGACATCGTCGCCGTGGCGACCGATGCCGATATTGCCACCGACTTGCCCATATTGCCGCTCAACGACTACGCCGCGATGGCCGATTTCGTCATGAATTATCTGAATTTGCAGGCCCGCCCATGCTGAGTTTTGAACAAGCCCTGGAAAAACTGCTGGCTGCCGCCCAGCCGGTCGAGGAAATCCGCTCGCTGCCGATTACTGCCGCCGCCGGCCGCATCCTGGCCGTTTCCCAGCTCTCTACTGTCGCCGTGCCGCCGCTCGACAATTCGGCCATGGACGGTTACGCCGTGCGCGCTGCCGACATCACCGCCGCCGGCGTCTGCCTGCCGGTCAGCCAGCGCATTCCCGCCGGCACGGTCGGCACCACGCTACAGCCGGGCACTGCCGCCCGCATCTTCACCGGCGCCCCGATCCCGGCCGGCGCCGACGCCGTGATCATGCAGGAGCGCTGCGAGCATGGTGAAAATGGCGTCGTTATCAATCATGTACCGCGTGAAGGTGAAAACATCCGCCGGGCTGGTGAAGACATCTCGGTCGGTGCCGAAATCCTTAAAGCCGGCGTCAAGCTGCGCCCACAGGAAATCGCCCTGGCGGCTTCGGCTGGCCTGCCTGAACTGCCGGTCTATCGCCGTGTGCGCGTCGGCGTCTTCTTCACCGGCGACGAACTCGTCCAGCCGGGCGAACCGCTGCCGCCGGGCGCCATATACAACTCCAACCGCTACGCTCTGCGTGCGCTGCTCGAAGGCATGGGCTGCGAAGTGCGTGACCTCGGTGCGGTGGCCGACACGCTCGAAGCAACCCGTGACGCCCTGCGCCGTGCCGCTGCCGACAACGATCTGGTCCTGACCAGTGGCGGCGTCTCGGTTGGCGAGGAAGACCACATCAAGCCGGCCGTCGAGGCTGAAGGCAGCCTCAATATGTGGAAGATCGCCATCAAGCCCGGCAAGCCGCTGGCCTTCGGCGAAATCCGCAAGTCGGAAGGCAAGGCCTGGTTCCTCGGCCTGCCGGGCAATCCGGTGGCTGCCTTTGTCACCTTCCTGACCATGGTTCGCCCCTTCATCCTGCGCCTGCAAGGGGCAAGCGCCGTAACGCCGCGCATCCTGCGGCTACCGTCGGCATCGGTATGGAGCAAAGCCGATGGCGCCCGTCTCGAATTCCTGCGCGGCTGGCTCAATGACGACGGTGCCGTCGAGTTGTACAAAAACCAGGGCTCGGCCGTCGTTACCTCGTTGTGCTGGAGTGACGGGCTGGTGCTCAACCCGCCGGGTAATACCATTGCCGTCGGCGATACGCTCAATTTCATCTCCTTTGCGGAGCTGCTGTCGTGAGCGTCAAGGTTCTCTACTTCGCCGGCCTCAAGGAGGCCCTCGGCTTGCCCGGCGAAACCATCGATCTGCCGGCCGGTGTCGCCACCGTCGGCGGCTTGCGTGATTGGCTGGTCGGGCAGGGGCGCGACAAGCTGGCCACCGCCAAGAACCTGCGCTGCGCCGTCAATCAAGACATGGCCAAGCTCGATGCAGCCATCAAGGACGGCGACGAGATAGCCTTCTTCCCGCCGGTCACCGGCGGTTGAAAATAGAAAGAATATAAATGTCCATCCAATGGTTCCCGGGGCACATGACCCAGGCCCGCAAGAAGGCCGGCGAAACGCTGGCCGTGGCCGATGTCGTCGTCGAAGTCCTCGATGCCCGCCTGCCGCAGGCGAGCAGCAATCCGATGATTCACGAGCTGCGCGTCTTCCGTCAGCGCCCGTGTCTGAAGCTGCTTAACAAGGCCGATCTGGCCGACCCCGAAGCAACGAAGGCCTGGCTGGCTTTTTTTGACGCCCAGCCGAACGTCAAGGCCGTTGCCATTTCCTGCAAGAAAGCCAGCGACGTGGCGCGCATCCCCGGTCTGGCCCAGAAGCTGGCACCGCACCGCAACGATGCGGTCAAGCCGCTGCGCCTGATGATCATGGGCATCCCCAACGTTGGCAAATCGACGCTGATGAACGCACTGGTCAAGAAAAAGGTCGCCGCCGTCGGCGACCAGCCGGCCGTCACCAAGAGCCAGCAACGCATCGACATCAGCAACCGCCTGACCCTCTACGACACCCCGGGCATGCTCTGGCCGAAGATCGACCATCCCATCGACGGCCTGATGCTTGCCGCCAGCCACGCCGTCGGCGTCAATGCCTACATCGACGAAGAAGTCGGTACCTGGCTGGCTGAATTCCTGCTTGAACATTATTCCGCGCTGCTCAAGGCTCGCTACGGTTTTGCCACGGAAGGCATGGATGCCGTCGGCGTCATCGAAGCCATCGGCAAAAAGCGCGGCTGCGTGATCAAGGGGCGGGGCGGCGAAATCGATATGGAAAGAGCCGCGGCCATCCTGATCCTCGACTACCGCTCCGGCGCCCTCGGCCGCATCAGCCTGGAAACGCCAGAGCTTCGGGCGGCGCGTCAGGCGCGATTGGCGGCTGCAGCAAAAACAGAATCTGAATAAATTTAACGTATTTGATAAATATGTAGTTTAATTCGTCGGGTATTTGGTTAAGATTGCCTTATAACGATGAGGTGCCGCTTTGCCATGAACTACCATCTGCGCTATTTGCCGTTACCGGACGTCACCGAGGGCATGGTCCTTGGTGCCCCGCTGAGCATCGCCGAGAAGGGCGTGATCAGTTTTAGCCTGCCGGAAGGGCATTCCCTGACGGAGACCAATCTTCAGCAAATGAAGATCCGGCATGCCGAGTTTGTCTGTGTGCGGGAGGAGGATACCCGTAGCGATGACGAGCGGGCCAATGCCTGGGCGCAGACCGAAGCCCGTCTGCAACGCATCTTTCGCGCCGCCGATCTGCGCCAACCGGTCATGGCCAATCTTTACGAGGCGGTGCGCGCCTATCGGAGAACCTGATGGTGCTGCAACTCACCGACCAGGGCATCATCGAGCGCTCGAAAAGCATGCCAGCTTTTCCGAAGGTGGTTACCGAGATAATCGCCACCCTTGACGATGACGGTGCAACGCTAGGGGCGCTGGTTCATCATGTCGAGCGCGATCCGGTGATCACCGCCCGTGTGCTGTCGATTGCCAATTCGGCAGCGATGGCCGGGCACTCTGGCTCCGATGTGCACGATGTTCGCAAGGCCGTTTCGCTGATCGGTCTGCAAAAAATCCGGGAAATCACGCTGGCCGTCAGTCTGGCCGAATTCGCGCATGGCTGCCGCCTGGCGTCGTATTTCTGGGAACACAGCGTGGCTGTCGGCATCTGCGCCCTGGAGCTCGCTCGCTTCACCCATCAGCCTTCCGGTTACGCGCTGGTCGCTGGCTTGCTGCATGACATCGGGCAACTATGGATGGCCCATTTTCACCCTCTCGAATTCCAGATGGTGCGCTCCGCAGTCAGTTGCGGCACCGAGGGCATCAACGACATCGAGCGACGATACTTCGGCGTTGATCACTGTCATATCGGCCGCCTTCTGGCGACCCACTGGGGCCTGCCGCCTGCGGTGGTCGACGCCATCTATTTCCACCACGACCCCGATCAAGGGCTTGGCGAAAGCCTGGTCGCCATCACCCATGTGGCGGAAGTGCTCTCCAATGCGCTGGACTTGACCGGGCGCGATGGGAACATGGTCGCCAACATGTCAGCCGCCGCCTGCGAAAAACTGGGAATCGACTGGAGCCAGGATCTCGGCCCGCTGTTTGGCCGTATCGAGGCCAGGACTGAATACGCCTGCCGGGTGTTTCGCTAGCGGAACTCGGCACATCGCCTGCGTTACCCAACAATAGGGGGCTGAAGCCTATTTCATCGCTCACACCTTTGTAGCAAAGCTACCAGGGGCGCGGGCTTGGCTAAAACGGAATTCTGAGGCTCGCCAGGTGGATTTTTGCTCCGCAACCATCTACTATTCTCACCGAAGAGAAAATCAATTTTAATAATCATTTGTTAGCATTATTCCTGGGATTGGGATTGAGGTATGCAGGAAAATCTGAAGCACGACTTGGACAAAATCCTTGCAGATGCTGTTGGTCGAAAAGAGCTACCCACAAAAACAATTCGTAAATTATTCTCGTATCGGTTCTCTCCAATACTATTAAGAGATACGGACGCTGGTTTCGATATTATTGACCGTATTTCTACACACTTCAGTATTCCATTCAGATCGGTACATATATGCGGTTCCGCTCAAACAGGGTACAGTTATTTTAAAAACAAAGAGTTTTCAGAACAAGGTTCCGATCTTGATATAGCTATCGTAGAGCCGCGCCTGTTTCAGCGATATTGCGAAATTAGTTTCGAGGCAACGCTTGGCTATACCGATCTCACAAAATTTTTAACCAGAGATGGTGTTAATACAGCCAATGAATTTCGCGATTATCTTGTAAGGGGATATTTTCGACCGGACTTGATGCCTTCTTGTGGGAGTAAACAGCAGTGGTTTTCATTTTTTAATCGCTTAAGTAATGACTATCCTAACCATTTTAAGAGCATAAATGGTGGGCTGTACTTATCCGAAGTTTTCTTTGAACGAAAACAACTCCCTTTGATCCAAAAGTACAAGGAGTTTTTATGACAAAATATAAAGTGCGCTCAAGGGATCTGGTGGATCTCGTCAATGATATTACCAACGGTGCATTAATTCTTTCGCCGTTTTTCCAGAGAAAATTGGTATGGCGCCTTGCTCATAAGGTCGA
>JAGTRV010000063.1 GCA_018262245.1 Pseudomonadota bacterium
GCGGTTCCACAGGGGTTCCAGAATCATGTTGGCAAAGCGCAGCACCAGCAGGTTCTGGACCGATTCCTTGCCGACGTAATGATCGATCCGGTAAATCTGCTCTTCGCCCAGATGCGCATTGAGTGCGTGCTGCAAGTCGCGGGCCGATTGCAGGTCGTGGCCGAACGGCTTTTCGATCACCATCCGTCGCCAGCCAGCGCGTTCCGTCAGCAAACCGGCCTGGGCCAGCCTGACGGTGATCGGCGCGTAGAACTCGGGGCTGACCGAGAGGTAGAAAATAACGTTGTTGCCGCAGTCGCTGGCCCCGATCCAGCTGTCCAGCGCCTGATAGAAGGCGGCATCTTCAAGGTCGCCGGCGAGATAGTCGAGGCGCTGGAGAAAGCGGTCGAGCAGTGCCGTATCGCTGGCTTCCAGACGCTGCCGAACCTCGCTGCGCCAGCCATCCCGCGTATGAGGCGTGCGGCCGCAGCCGAGAATGCGGACATCGGGTGCCAGCTGCCCGAGGCGGTGCAGCTGGTACAGGGCGGGCAGGAGCTTGGCCATGGCCAGATTGCCCGTCGCCCCGAAGATCACATAGGCATGCGACTCGCTGGCGCAACTCATGGCAGTTGCTCCTCGACCCCGTCGCCCAGCCAGCGGGTGTGGAAGTTTTCCGACCCCTCGCGGTCGGTGCGCTGGTAGGAGTGGGCGCCGAAGAAATCGCGCTGCGCCTGAATGATGTTGGCCGAACCATTGGCGCAACGATAGCCATCGTAGAAGGCGAGGGCAGAGGAGAGAGCGGGCGCCGCGACGCCGCTGCCGACGGCGAGCATCACGGCCTGCCGCCAGCCGGCTTCGGCGGCCTTGATTTCGGCGATGAAGAAGGGATCCTGCAACAGGCTGGGCGGCACCGGTGTACGGGAAAAGCTGGCCTTGATGTCGGCCAGGAAGCGGCTGCGGATGATGCAGCCGGCGCGCCAGAGCAACGCAATTTCGCCGTAGGGCAAAACCCAGCCCTCGGCTTCGGCGGCCGCCTGCATCAGCATGAAGCCTTGCGCGTAGGAAACCAGCTTGGCGGCATAGAGCGCGTCGTGCAGGGCGCTGAGACAATCGGCGCGAGCTGATTTCGCCACCGCGACCGGTTTGCTACCGAGCAGGGCGGCCGCCGCCACCCGTTCGGCCTTGCGTGCCGACAGCATCCGGGCATGCACCGCTTCGCCGATCAGGGTCAGCGGCACGGCGTGGTCGAGTGCGTCCTGAGCCGTCCATACGCCTGTGCCTTTCTGCCCCGCACGGTCGAGGATGTTATCGACCAGCGGGCTGCCGTCCTTGTCGCGCTGGCGGAGGATGCGACTGGTGATATCGATCAGGTAGGACTCGAGGCGGCCGGCATTCCATTCGGCGAAGGTGTCGGCCATTTCATCGTGGCTCATGCCCAGCGCGTGCTGCATCAGGTGGCAGACTTCGGCGATCAGCTGCATGTCGCCGTATTCGATGCCGTTATGCACCATCTTGACGTAATGGCCGGCCCCGCCGTCGCCCAGCCACTGACAGCAGGGTATGTCATCGACGCGGGCCGCAATCGACTGGAACATGTCGCGTATGGTCGGCCAGGCCGCGGCGGCGCCGCCCGGCATCAGCGATGGACCGTGGCGGGCACCTTCTTCGCCGCCGGAGATGCCCATGCCGACGAAATGAATGCCCTTGGTCGCCAGTTCACGGCAGCGCCGCTGGCTGTCCCGGTAATTGGAGTTGCCGCCATCGATCAGGATATCGCTCGGTTCGAGCCTTGGCAGCAGTTGCCCGATCACGGCATCGACCGCCCGCCCGGCGGTAACCATCAGCAGGATGATGCGCGGCGGGGCCAGATGGCTGACCAGTTGTTCGGGGCTGTCCGCCGCCGCGATCACCCGGTCCTGGCCGTGGGTGGCGACGAATTCCGTGGTCACGGCCAGCGTGCGGTTATAAACGCTGAGGCGGAAACCCTGGTCGCTGAGGTTGAGCGCCAGGTTGACGCCCATCACCCCGAGGCCAATGACGCCGATATCTGCTGTGCTCATGCCTGTCTCCGCCTTTGAGGCCTGGTCTACGCTGGACAACGGGAAAAGCGGCTTGTTCCCAAGCCTTGCCTGCCTCAGAGAATGAAGTGGGTGTTGATGAAGTTCGATTTATTGCCAAGCACGATGGCATCGAGCAGTTTTTTGCTGGCCTCGGTCTGTTTGGCGGCGACCATCGTCCGGATTGAGAAGGCGCGCAGGGCGTCATGGACGGACAGGGTACCTTCGGCCGAATCCTTGCGTCCGACGAAGGGGAAGACGTCCGGGCCGCGCTGGCACTGGCAGTTGATATTGACCCGGCAGACCTGATTGACCAGGGTATCGACCAGCGAGGCGATCTGCCCCGGATCGCTGCCGAAGATGCTGACCTGCTGGCCATGGTCGGAGGTGATGACGTATTCGAGCGGCGTTTCGATATCCTCGAAGGTCGCGACCGGGATGATCGGGCCGAACTGTTCCTCGCGGTAGAGTTTCATGCCCTCGCTGACCGGGAAGATCACGGCCGGATAGAACAGGGTTTCAACCGTGGTGCCGCCGCCGGGGTTGATGACCTTGGCGCCCTTGCTCAGGGCATCGGCAATGCACTCGTTCATGTAGGTGACCATCGCCATCTCGGGCAGCGGCGTCAGCGTGACCCCGGCTTCCCAAGGCATGCCGATGGCCAGCTTGCCGACTTCCTCGCAGAAGCGGCGCAGGAAAGTTTCGGCGATCGACTGGTGCACCAGGATCATCTTGATTGCCGTGCAGCGCTGGCCATTGAAGGAGAGGGCGCCGGTGATGCATTCCCTGACCGTCAGCTCGATGTCGGCGTCGGCCATGATGATCGCCGCGTTCTTGGCGCCGAGGCCGAGGATGGCACGCAGGCGGTTGGTCTTCGGGTGCGATTTTTTCAGTTGGTCGGCGACTTCGGAGGAACCGATCAGGGCCAGCACATTGACCTGGCCGGAGCCCATGATGTGCGGAACGACGACGTGGCCCTGGCCATAGACGATGTTGATGACGCCGGGCGGGAAGGCGCTGCGGAAGGCTTCGAGCATCGGGTAGTAGAGCAGCACGCCGAAACGCGGCGGCTTGAAGAGCACGACGTTGCCCATGATCAGCGCCGGGATCAACGTACTGAAGGTCTCGTTCATCGGGTAGTTGTACGGCCCCATGCACAGCGCGATACCAACCGGCGAGCGGCGGATCTGGGCGATGGTGCCATCGACGATTTCGAAGCGCGAATTGCTGTTGTCGAGCCGTTTCAACTCCTCGACGGTGGCGCGGATGTAGTCGATGGTGCGGTCGAATTCCTTCTGCGAATCGGCCAGGCTCTTGCCGATTTCCCACATGATCAGGTTCACGATCTCGCGGCGGCGAGCGACGATCTGGTTGGTGAAATCGCCGACACAGGCAATGCGCTCGGCTACCGACAAATTTGGCCACGCGCCACGGCCATGATCGTAGGCGGCCACCGCCGCTGCCAGCGCTGCATCGGCCTCGACGGTGCCGGTGACCGGCACGCTGCCCAGTTCGACATGACTCAGCGAGCCGTCACTACCCTGCACGCAGACCGGCGAATGCACCGTCCGCGTCTCGCCCTTCCAGATCCGCATTTCACCGTTGATCAGGATCGCGCGCTGGTGAATTGGCGCAATGATGCGGCAATCGCCGGGGATCTCGCTTTCGCGAGGGAATAGCGCAGTCAGCTGATCGGCGGTTTTCATCCGTTAGTAGCGGTTGGGATTGTTCGGGCGCGAGTCTTGACGGTCAGGTACCCCGTCGCGGTCATGGTCCCTGTCGCCCCGATGGGATCCGCCATCGCGCCCGCCGCGATGTTCGCCACCATCCCGGTATGGACCGTCGTAAACCACGCAGCCGGAGAGCAGGCTACCCAAGGCGAGCATCAGTACGAGTATTTTTTTCATGGTTTTTCCTGATCAGGTTTCGAGTTTTACCGACAGCGTGATCGGTGCGTTGAACAGCTTGGATACCGGGCATTCGCGTTTGGCGATATTGGCGAGTCTTTCCAGTCTGGCCTGGTCTGCCCCCGGAACATTGGCGACCAGTTCAAGCTGGATGGCAGTAATCGAGAATGCGTTATCGACCTTGTCGAGCGTGACAGTGACGTGGGTTTCAAGGCGATCCGGCGTCATGTCTTCGTTTTCCAGCAGCGCCGCCAGTGCCATGCTGAAACAGCCGGCATGGGCGGCGGCGATCAGTTCTTCCGGGTTGGTTCCAGTGTTTTCCTCGAAGCGCTCCTTGAAACCGTATTGGGCATTGTTCAGGATGCCGCTTTGCGTCGAGATCTTGCCGGCGCCTTTTTGAAGTCCGCCAGTCCAGGCGGCTGATGCAGTTCGTTTCATGGTGATTCCATTGATGGTTGCTCAGTTGGCAATGCGCATCGGCTTGCCGGGGAGTTGGGCCCGGATTTCGCCGTTCGGGTAAGCCTGGCTATGTACGTTCACATACAGGTTACCGGCCAGGTAGCTGGTGTATTGGGCTTCGCTGAATTTGGTGTCGGCCGGGACGGTGAAGGCGTTATCGTCCTTCCTGATCAGGGTGATGATCGGCGGTCCATTCTTGCCGACGGCGCCCTCGTGGATATGCGCCATCGTCGGCACCATGCCCTTGGTGTCGATACTGCCGCTGACGGTGCGATTCGGCAGAACGTTGATATTCACCATGCCGGTCGCCGTCGTGGTGACCGGTGGCACCTCGGCGGCGCCGGTCAGCGAAATCGAGATCGGCGATTCGGCATAAAGGTTGGCTGCGGCCAGCAGCAGGGCGAACGGCACAAGGCGGCTGAGCCAGCGAGCGGAACTTGATCGTATGGTCATTTGGGGCACCTTCAAATGAATGGTCGAGTCGTGATGGTGCGCCGGTCGGGGGGGCTTCTCTGTTCGCCAACACACACAGCAGGAATTCACCGGCATCTATGTTGGCTGGCACACTGAAATCTTTGCCTTTGTCATGCATAGTCGTGACGGCAGTAGTTGGCTGCTCAGGCATTGGAGATCGCAAATGAATGACGAAATCGAACACCTGCCGGGTACGCGGCACCGCGCGACACAGACCGGTTGTCGCCACTGGGCGCCGATTGCGCCACTGCTGGCTGATGAGAAAGATAGGTCCAAGGAAAGACTGGTGATGCCGCAGCTCGGCGAATTCACCGTTGCGCACGTCGAGCCACCCGGTCCTGAGTAAAGCCTCGCCATGGAATTCAAGGACTATTACAAGATCATGGGGGTGGCGCGGGATGCGACCCAGGACGAGATCAAGCGCGCCTATCGCCAGTTGGCCCGCAAATATCACCCCGATGTCAGCAAGGACCCCGAGGCCGAGATTCGGTTCAAGGAACTCGGCGAAGCCTACGCGGTGCTCAAGGATCTGGAAAAGCGCGCCGCCTACGACCGGCTGGGTGCCAACTGGCAGGCCGGGCAGGATTTTCGGCCGCCACCCGATTGGAACGCCGGTTTCGAGTTTTCCGGCGATGGCGCGAACGGCAGGGGCGCCGAGGATTTCAGCGACTTTTTCGAATCCTTGTATGGCCGTGGTTTTGCCGGTGCCGGCCGGGGCCAGCGGGAGTTCCATGCCCGCGGCGAGGACCGTCACGCCCAGATCATGGTCGATCTGGCCGACGCCTATAGTGGCGCCACCCGGGTCATCACGCTCGGCACGCCCGAGGTGGATACCAACGGCCGGGTGACGATGCGTTCACATCAGCTCAACGTGACCATACCGCGCGGTGTTCGCGCCGGTCAGCACATTCGTCTGACCGGGCAGGGCGCACCCGGTATCGGTCAGGGCAAGGCAGGCGATCTTTATCTTGAAGTCGCATTCAATCCCCATGCCCATTTCCGGGTCGAGCAGCGCGATGTCTTTCTCGACCTGTCGCTGGCGCCATGGGAAGCGGCCCTCGGGGCAACGGTCAGCGTACCGACGCCGGATGCCACGGTCGACCTGAAAATTCCGCCCAATTCGAAATCCGGCGGCAAGCTGAGACTGAAAGGCCGCGGTATTCCGGGCAATACGCCGGGCGACTTTTACGTGGTTTTGCAGGTGGTCTTGCCAGTGGCGGAAAGCGAGGCCGACAAGGCCTTCTACGCCAGCATGGCCGAGCAGTTCAAATCCTTCAAACCGCGGTCTAGACTGGGAGCGTAAGCATGGACAAAGACAAGATGCTGCCGCAACCGAGCGCGATCATTCTTGAAGAGCAAACCGACCTTACGCTGAGTGACGTCAGTCAAGCCTGCGCCGTGCGCGTCGAAACCATCGTCGAACTGGTCGACGAGGGGGTGCTCACGCCCAGCGGCCGGGAGCCGCATCGCTGGCTTTTTACCGGCACCCACCTGCGTCGCGCCACGGTGGCCATCCGTCTGCAGCGTGATCTCGGCGTCAATCTGGCCGGCGCTGCGCTGGCCCTGCAACTGCTCGATGAACTCGAAGCCCTGCAAGCCCGGCTGCGCAAAGCCGGCGCTCTATGAAAACGGAATAAGGATAAGCCAATGTTGACCACACACACGCCGCTCGCCGCCGACGAACTGGATCGAATGAACGCCTGGTGGCGCGCCGCCAACTATCTTTCGGTCGGCCAGATCTACCTGCTCGACAACCCGCTGCTCAAAACACCACTCACGCTGGCGCACATCAAGCCGCGTCTATTGGGTCACTGGGGTACGACGCCGGGACTGAACTTCATCTACGTACATATGAACCGGGCGATCAAACAGCACGGTCTGAACATGATCTTCATTGCCGGCCCCGGCCACGGTGGCCCGGGCGTGGTGGCGAATACCTGGCTCGAAGGCAGCTACAGCGAGTTCTACCAGAACATTTCGCAGGACGAGGAGGGCATGCGCCGGCTGTTCCGCCAGTTCTCCTTCCCTGGCGGCATTCCCAGCCACGCCTCACCGGATACGCCGGGATCGATCCACGAAGGCGGCGAACTGGGTTACGCGCTGTTCCATGCCTATGGTGCGGTGTTCGACAACCCGCACCTGATCACCTGTTGCGTCGTTGGCGATGGCGAGGCGGAAACCGGGCCGCTGGCCACCTCATGGCACTCCAACAAATTCCTCAATCCGCGCACCGATGGCGCCGTGCTGCCCATCCTCCACCTAAACGGCTACAAGATCGCCAACCCGACCATCCTGGCCCGGATCAGCCACACCGAGCTGGAATGCCTGTTCGTTGGGTACGGCTACCAGCCGCTCTTTGTCGAAGGCGATGATCCGCAGACCATGCACCAGTTGATGGCAGCAGCCGTCGACACGGCAATCGCCAGCATTGCCGCCATTCAGCGCCGGGCGAGGGAAGGCGGCGACGAGAGCCGCCCGCGTTGGCCGATGATCATTCTGCGGTCGCCCAAAGGCTGGACCGGGCCGAAAACGGTGGACGGCAAGCAAAGCGAGGGCTCCTGGCGTTCGCATCAGGTGCCGTTCAGCGACATGGACAAGCCGGAGCATGTGCAATTGCTGGGCGAATGGATGGCCTCCTACAAACCCGCCGAGCTGTTCGACAAGGATGGCCGGCTGATGCCCGAGATCGCCGCACTGGCCCCGACTGGCCAAAGGCGCATGGGCGCCAACCTGCACGCCAACGGCGGCGCGCTGCTGCGCGACCTGCGTTTGCCGGATTTTCGCGACTACGCCGTGGCGGTGCCGACGCCAGGTGGCTCAGTGGCCGAGGCGACGCGGGCCATGGGCGTCTTCCTGCGCGATGTGATGCGCCAGAACCCGGACAATTTCCGCGTCTTCGGACCGGATGAAACCGCTTCCAACCGCCTCGGCGCGCTGTTCGAGGTGACGAACCGGACATGGATGGCCGAGCATCTGGCTGGTGACGACCATCTGGCGCCCGATGGCCGGGTCATGGAAGTGCTGTCTGAACACGCCTGCCAGGGCTGGCTCGAGGGCTACCTGCTGACCGGCCGCCACGGCCTGTTCTCCTGCTACGAAGCCTTCATCCACATCGTCGATTCGATGTTCAATCAGCATGCCAAGTGGCTCAAGATGTGTGGCGAGATTCCCTGGCGGCGGCCGATTGCCTCGCTCAACATCCTGCTTACCTCGCATGTCTGGCGTCAGGATCACAATGGTTTCTCGCACCAGGACCCGGGCTTCATCGACCATGTGGTCAACAAGAAGGCCGACATCATCCGCGTCTATCTGCCGCCCGATGCCAACACATTGCTTTATGTGACCGACCGCTGCCTGAAGAGCCGCAATCTGGTCAATGTCATCGTCGCCGGCAAGCAGCCGGACTGGCAGTGGCTGGACATGGAAGCCGCGATCAACCATGCCAGTGCAGGGATCGGCCTCTGGGAATGGGCTTGCAACGACCAGCCGGGCGAACCGGACATCGTGCTCGCCTCGGCCGGGGATGTACCGACACTGGAAATGCTGGCTGCCATCGACATCCTGCACCGCATGGTGCCGACCCTGAAGATCCGCTATATCAACGTTGTCGACCTGATGACCCTGCAGCCGCAGGAAGAGCATCCGCATGGTCTGTCGAGCGACGAGTTCAATTCGCTGTTCACCACCGACAAGCCGATCATCTTTGCTTACCACGGCTATCCGTGGCTGATTCACCGGCTGACCTATCGGCGCACCAACACCAACTTGCATGTGCGCGGTTACAAGGAGGAGGGCACGACAACAACGCCTTTCGACATGGTCGTGCTCAACAATCTGGACCGCTACCATCTGGTCATGGACGTGGCCAAGCGGGTGCCGAAACTGCACGCTCAGGCGGCACACATCAAGCAGGCCATGCGTGACAAGCTCAACCAGCACACGCAATACATCCTCGAACACGGCGAAGACATGCCGGAAATCCTCGACTGGCAATGGCCGGGAGCAAAATCATGAATAAATCGAGGAGCACCAACCCGCTGCTGGCGATCAAGGCGCTTGGCCAGCACCTCTGGCTCGACAACCTGTCGCGCACCTTGTTGCGCGAAGGCGGCCTGCAACGCCTGATCAACGAGGACGGCATCGATGGCGTGACCTCGAATCCGGCCATTTTCGAGAAGGCCATCGCCGGCAGCCCGTATTACCGTGAAGACTTGGAACGCTTGCGTGGTACCGGCCTGGATGCCGAGGCCTGTTACGAATCGCTGGTCATCGCCGACATTCGGGCGGCCTGCGCCATGTTGCTGCCGGCCTTCAGGGCCAGTCGTGGCGAGAGCGGTTACGTCAGCCTGGAAGTTTCGCCGGCGCTGGCCAACGATACGGCCGGCACCGTTGCCGCAGCCCATCGCCTGTTCGATGCGGTCGGGCGCGACAATCTGCTGATCAAGGTGCCTGGAACACCGGCGGGAATTGACGCGTTTGAAGCCTTGAGTGCAGCCGGGGTTTCGGTCAACGTCACCCTGATTTTTTCACTGGCGCAATACGAGGCAGTCGCCCAAGCTTATCTGCGCGGCGCTTTGCGCTGGGTGGAGAGCGGGGGAAAAGCCCGGCATCTGCGTTCGGTCGCCAGCATCTTCCTCAGTCGTGTCGATACGGTGGTTGATAAACGCCTCGATTTACTGGGCACCGCGCATGCCGAGCGGCTCAGCGGGCGGGCCGGTGTCGCGCTGGCCAAATGTTGCCATGGCCGATACCGCGACATTTTCCACGGGCCTGATTTTGCCTTGCTGCGTCTGGCCGGCCTCCGGCCGCAGACACCGCTCTGGGCCAGCACCGGCAGCAAGAATCTGGCGTACAGCGATGTGCTCTATGTCGAACCGCTGATCGGTGCAGAAAGTATCAATACGCTGCCCGATGCGACGCTGGCGGCTTTTCGTCAGCATGGGCAGGTGGCCAATCGCCTGCAGGAAGGCCTGGAGGAAGCTCAGGCACATATTCAGGCCCTGCTGGACCTGGGTATCGATCTGAACGCAGTGGGCGAAAGCCTGCAAAGCGATGGCGTAAAACTGTTTGCCGAGGCCTATCAGAAGATCTTGCTTGGCTTGCAGGCGTGAGGTCCTGGCCGATTCGTGCGCTTACTGCTCGGTCAGCTTGAGCAGGATGTCGGCGTACCAGGCGCCGTTCAGTCCCAGTGCTTCATCAGCGATCAGGTCGCGATTGCCGACGTCGAAGCGCGATGAATGAATGCCGAGCAGCATCCATGGCAGATCGCCGTGGGTTGGTGCCGATTCGGCAATGCGCATGACCACCGGCGCTCCGCTGCTGCCGCGATGGGTGCGGGCATCGGTCAGAAAGAAACCTTCCCCCTGAAAGCGCAGGCCGAATGACGAAGCGATGATGGCGTGGCGCACCACCGGGGTGTGATGCAAGGCGTCATGGAAGCCGAGCGGGAAGCCGACAATGAGCAAGGACGAGCCAACCTCGACCTGGTCGAGGCTGCTCAACAGATGGCGCGGACTGAAGGCTCGATAGACAGCCGTCTTGGGCAGAGCCTTGCGGTTGATCTCGATGACCGCGACGTCAATTTCACCGGCCGCATCCAGCCCCTGGCGCCAGAGGCTTTTTCCATCGCGGTAGAGTGGAATGGAAAAGCCGGTGGATTCGGCCACGTTGGCGGCATTGGTGTGCAGCTCGATCTCGATTCGGGTCGGAAAGTGCTTGCTGGTCTTGCCGAACAGCACATGCCGGCTGGTGACCAGAAACAGCCGTTCATCGCGCTCGAAGAAAAAGCCGCTGGCGTTGGTCAGCAATGTTCTTTCGTTGAAAGTCGAGATACGGGCGGCGGTGAGTAGTAGCGGTTCGATCATGGGCGAGGGCGGCAGCAGACGAAATGGTAACGGTTCAATTGATGGCTACTTTGCCACAGCGTTTCAGTGCGCAGCCCTTTGTTGGCAAGGCTCTTAATTAATTCTTCTGCGGAGAGGATTCTGCCAACAATAGGGTATCGTGCCATTTTTGCAAGGACGCATTGTCGTCCGGCCGTCCAACGGTGGTCAGTGCCCCTGGCTGTACCCAAGAAATGATTAGTCATTGCATTGCTGTTTGCAGCCACGTTCGACCGTTGCCCGAGTGCTCCCGTCAGGCTCGAACAGGCTGGCCGGACGGGAGCAGGACTGAATGCGAAGAAAGAGCGCCTTGGCCGTAGTGGCGGCCAAGGTTTCGAATGCTTATTTACCCTTGATGGCATCCTTGACGTCTTCTTTCAGGTCGCCGTAGGCCGCCTGGACTTTGCCCCCGGATTTTTGAATCTTTCCTTTCAGTTCCAGTTCGTCGTTGCCGACGAGCTTGCCGGCGACTTCCTTTACTTTACCTTTGGCTTCTTCAATACGACCCTTGGCTTGATCTTTGTTCATGCTTGGCTCCTGAGCGTTACATCAATGGTGGGACGGGGCCGGAACTGCAATCCGACACCCGTGATGCATAGAATAGGCAAGGTTCTACCGGCAATCGGTACGCTGGCACGCATAGCGAACCGCTCAGGCCAATGTTCGCGAGCAGACAGAGGCCGCTGCGGGCCTGGCTTGATAATCGGGCCACTGACGACACCGCTTGGAGGCTGCTCAAATGGCAAGGCGAATACGAAAAACGGTCTGGAGCCGATCATTCCAGAGTGCATTGAAGGCAATGACGCGAACGGCAATGCGTGTCGGCACCAAAGCAATCAAGGAAAGTTTGCGGGCCGCGCCGCTGACGAGCAAACGCAAACCCGTCAAAAAGGCGATGGCGCACTCGGCCAACTGGACGAAGGGGATCGCCATCGGCGCCGCGGGGCCTCGTGGCTATCGACTCTATAAGCCGTCCGGCATGCGGCGCAATGAGACGCGCCCCTTGCTCGTCATGCTGCACGGGTGCGGGCAGGATGCCGAAGCGCTGGCTGCCAGTAGCCGGATGAACACGATCGCAGCCCGTGAGCGATTTTTCGTGCTCTACCCCGAGCAGGATCGCCTGTCAAACGTGCAAGGTTGCTGGAACTGGTACGACACCCGGACAGGCAGGGCGCAGGCCGAAGCCAATTCGATCAGCGCGGCCATCGAGCAGATTTGCCTGTCGCAAGCGGTAGACCGCAGTAAAGTTGCCTTGGCCGGAATTTCAGCCGGGGCGGGGATGGCGGTGTTGCTGGCGACGCATCATCCGGAACGTTTTCGGGCCATTGCCATGCATTCGGGAGTCGCACCGGGTGTTGCGCATTCGTCGGCCAGCGCCATCAAGGCCATGTTCGGGCAAAGCGTGACAAGCTCGCCGCTCCCGGCCATTCCGCCCGACGTGAGGCTGCCGGCCTTATTGGTCATCCACGGTACAGCCGACCACGTGGTGGCGCCGGGGAATGGTGCCGAAGCGGCCATGCGCTGGGGGGAACGGGTTGGCGCCAAGGCGAGCAAGCCGCGCCTGGTACAGCGCGGTGCGCGTTATGCGGCGACCATTACCGATTATCGAAAAAGCGGCCGCTTGGTCGCGACGCTTTGTGCTGTCGACCGGCTTGGGCACGCCTGGAGCGGTGGCGCCGCAGGGCATTCTTACAGCGATCCCAAAGGCCCGGACGCATCTCGAATGATCTGGTCTTTCATCGCCAGGCAATTTGCCCGTTCAGCAGACTAGCAAGCGGATTAGGTGCTGTCAGCCAGTTGTCCATCCGGTTGTTTTAGCGTTGAAGTGCTCAGTATTCCCCCTGGCATCCGGGGCATTCAGCAGTGACCTTCATCAACATGGAAGAGCTGGGCAAGCTGTCATTTGCCATCCCCGTCTCGATTGATCCAGAACCATGAAAAATATTGAAACAGGACCAGTTCCCAGTTGAAATATCCGATGTCTGGATGCTTGATTGCCTGGTCAGGGCAAATATTATTTATCTGGTGGTCGTAGGCGACCTTCGAGTCTGGACGTTTGAGCGTTCTGTAGGCCTCGGCGACATCCTTGAATTTCCGCTCCCCATCCCGATCATTGGTCACGTCTGGATGAAAGCGTTGGGCCAGCGTGCGGAAAGCCGACTTGATTTCGGCACAAGAGGCGCATCGATCGATGTGCAAGGTTGCATAGTGATTCTGGCGATTCATTGTTGTCTCCTTCGTGTTGGCGGCCCGCTTCGCTGGATCTCCCCTGTCGTCGATAGGTGCAGCTGTCGCCATTGCCTCTAACCTACTCGGTACTGAACATTCGTCTGTTCGCTACCTCGCATAGGGCTTGATCATTCTGGCGTTTGCGGACCCCCTCTATGTGCGCCAGCGAACGGTTCCATTGCAGTCTTGATCCTATTCTGAACCATCAACGCCAGTGACCCGTCCGCGAGAACGTTGTTGCGTTCGCCTCGGTGTCGATCTCTCAATCTTCATCCAATTCAACATAGACAGGACAAAACCATGACTACCAGACGCCACGTTTTGAAAAACATGCTTCTCATCACAGCCGCCACATTTTCGCTGGGTACATTGAGCAGCCAGGCCATTGCTGCAAGTGCAGAAGACCTTGACCAGGATGCTTCCCAGGCGCTGCAAACCCTTTACAAGAGCAGCCCGGTTGCCGAAAGCCTTGGTAAAAAAGCCAAGGGCATCCTGATCTTTCCCAAGATCGTCAAGGCCGGACTGGTCTTCGGCGGCAGCTATGGCGAAGGCGTACTGACCAAGGACTCGAAGCAGTCCGGCTATTTCAATTCCGTGTCCGCCTCGTGGGGCTGGCAAGCCGGTGCAGAATCCTACGGCTATGTCGTCTTCCTGATGAGTGACAAGGCCATCAAGTACCTCGATCAGTCCAAGGGCTGGGAATTCGGTGTCGGGCCAAGCGTGGTCGTTGTCAATGAAGGAATTGCCAAGAACCTGTCGACCTCGACGCTGAAAAACGACGCCTATGCCTTCATCTTCGACCAGCAGGGTCTGATGGCCAGCCTGAGCATCGAAGGTACCAAGATCAGCCGTATCAAGCGCTGATATCACTCATGCCTGCTGCCGGCAGGCATGACCGGGGCGAGGGCGGCCGAGCGCTTGCCGTTGTCCCGGTGACGCCAACATTGGGGCGCTTGAGCGGCCGTTCGTTCCTGTGCCGGGCAAGCGGATACAAAAGGAGAAACACCATGCTCTATACGATCGCAGTTGTCTTGATCATCCTCTGGCTACTTGGCCTGCTCACCGCCTACACCGCCGGCGGACTGATCCACATTCTTCTGGTCATCGCCATTGTCGCCATCCTGCTTCGGGTGATCCGGGGAGGCAACGTCCTCTAGTTTTTTTGGCGGTTGCAGGTTTGTTCCTCAAGCATGGGGCAGCGCCAAATTTCCGTTCCCGTTGAACGGCCATTGGGAGTTGCCATTGCCGCCATTGGTCAAATGGGGGGCCAACGGCGGCAATGAAACGCTTGGCAGTCTGGAGCATCGCATACAGATGATGAGGCCCCCCTCAGCGTCCATCACCGCCAATGAACGTGGCGAGCCGCGCGGATAGGACGCCGAACAGGATTTAGGAGGCAAGCATTCCAAGGAGGGGAAGATGCCGAAGCCAACCGATGCGATGGTCAATGGACAGCCGAAATCCAGATCACGGCTGACGCTGAAAATTGCAGATACCAAAGAAGAACTTGAAGGCTGCTTCGCTGTTCTGCACGATACCTATGTCGAAAGCGGTTTCATGAAGCCGGATCCATCGGGTATGCGCTTGAGTGTGCATTACGCACTGCCGACCACGACCACCCTCTGCGCCATCTACGAAGGCCAAGTGGCGGGCACCGTCTCGCTGATTCGGGAAAGTCTTCTCGGGATGCCGCTACAGGAAGCTTTTGACCTCACTGAGCTGCGCTCGAAGGGAGGTTGTATTGTCGAAATATCGGCGCTCGCCATCAGCCGGATGTTTCGCAAAAATAGCGGCAACATCCTGCTTGCCCTGATGAAACTTGTCTATGACTACAGTATGGCCCATATCAATACCCGGCATCTGGTCATTGCTGTCAATCCAAGGCATATCAGACGCTACGAGTCACTCCTGCTGTTTCGTCGCCTGACGGAAAGCGTCGTTGAAAGCTACGACTTCGCCAATGGGGCGCCGGCTGTTGGTGCCACCCTGGATCTGCAGGAACTGCCAACGGAGTTACCTGTCCGCTCCTACGCCCAGTGGCTACATAACAAGCTTCATGTCTGTTTGACGCGTTGTGAAAACCCCGATCACCACGTTTCAGAGCAACGATATTCTTCGTCTGATCATCAGCGAATGACCCCGGAACTGCTCGATTACTTTTTCAATATACGAACCAGAATCTTCGCCACGCTCAACGCGTTCGAAAAGGCGCTGCTTCATAGCATTTATGAGCGGCCCGAGTACAAGGTGGTGCTACCCCCGATACTCAGCCAAACGACAAGTCGCGTTGCCATGCCCCTGCCTGCCATGGGTAGCGGAATGGTCCGAAAGATGGGGATTAAACGCGACAAGAGATTTGACGCACAGTGATCTGCTTGCCTAGCTTTGGGTCAGGCAGATGCGGATCAACAAAAAGCAAACCTCAAACGCTCCCGGATCAATTCGAGTTGCCTGGAGATCGGCTTGATGGCGCTAATTCGCCGTCTTTGTGGCGCCTGTCGTCGGCTGGCATCCAGCTGCCAACCACTTCGGCGCAAAAACTGGCCAGGTTTTCCATCGCTTTTTCCACAGCTGCATTTGCCGCGATG
>JAGTRV010000011.1 GCA_018262245.1 Pseudomonadota bacterium
TGCATGGGGTTGTCTGTTCGGGTTCTCTGCGTGCTCGCGCTTTGCGATCTTTAGCTGGATGTCGAAATTCTTCGAGCGACATACCGTTGTAGTAGATATGCAAGCGAAGTATTACTTCGTGCTACCCGAATACATCTACCAGTTTTCAATTGACTGGCCTTCCATTCGAGGGGAAGGTCAGTTGTCAGTTGGCAAGCAGTATGTCTTTACAGGACAGGAGCAATGGCGGCCATATTGAACCCTAACCCTACGCTCAAGGCGCTTCCTTCGGTCGCCGGGAAACGCTGCAAGCCGCGTGCCCCTTACCTAAAACGTTGGGGCGCTTAGCTCGTATGCGCAAACTTGTCCTTGCAGCAATCACCGTATACCAACGCTACGTATCCCCGCACAAGGGTTTCTGCTGCGCGTATCGCGCACACACAGGGCACAAGAGTTGCTCGGTTCTCGGTTTCAGAGCCGTGCGTAGGTACGGCGTTCTCGCTGGCCTCACGGTTCTTAGGCACCGCACCTATTTGTGCGGAGTGGTTCATCGGCGTTACACAAAACCGCGTAACCGCATCCTTCACTCACAGCAAGGATTCTGCGACGTTGGCTGTGATTTCCCCTGTGATGTTCCAAGTATTGATGGGTGCATTTCGCTGGGCGATTTCGCTAGTTGTTGCGATTATGGAAGCTGCGACTGGCCTAGCCGAAATCGGAAGAGTCAAGAGGGAGAGCAATACGTGTACATCCCTCCGAACGTCGAAGGCAAAAAAGAAAACCGTACTTGAATCCCCTCCGCGTCCCAACCCATCATTCGAGCGAACCTGCGCAAAAAGCCGCGCAGGCCACTCAATTCAAACATTAGCGCTTATCAAGGAGTTTTCATGCTTCGCAACGCATTAGTCTTGCTTTTGGCAACCGCTACATTCCCACTCGTCAAGACATCGCATATGAGCTCATTGTGCAATGAGCGCTAACCACTCATTCCACCCTATCTGTGGGAATACCTCGCTGACTGGTGAATTCAAACAGTGTGCCTTCCGTTCCATTCTCTCAGGAGCTATCGAACAATGACTTGGCGTCTGACGCGCATCCTCATACTCACCTCATTAATAGTTCTCTGCCATCAGTCCTACGCGGCCGATGCCTATTACGACTACGTAGCAGATTTCTATCTTCACGAAAGTCATCAGGCTCGCAACCCGGACCAGGTAATTCGATATACCGATGGAGAGAATGGCGCGCTTCTTCAATCAGTCCTTGAGCCGACGCGGGTCAAGGCGGTACTGAACTCCTATTTAGAGTCCATGAAGCGCAGCGAGAAGATTCCTGAGGTTCCCAAGCTCTTGCAGCCTTTAGCTGCTCGGTATGACGGAGCATTCAAGAAGGAACCACGAGCTTACGAAAAGGAGTTTTTGGACAGCCTTGAAGCCTCGGTCGAGGTGATCTCTATTGCTTCGGCGATGACTAATGTATCTATGCCGCCTTCCACAACCAACAAAACCTCTGGGGCGGATGCTGAAAAGCAGAAGGCGCTAACAGATAGTATTCAGTCACTTGCAAAAATGACCCGCGACTTGAGTACTGTTGCCTATAAAGCAATGGCAACGGAAATCCGCAACAGGGTTGGCAAAGGAATGTTTTCCGAAAGTGGTGCCAAACGCGCCCTGGCAATCGCAGAAAGAATTTCTCCGTAGCTGATATGGGCGCTATCCACGGTAGACCCAACCCGGCGACCAACTGGAGCTGCGCAAAAAGCCGCGCAGGTCAGTTACCTCTACGTTAGAGCTCATGAAAACCGTCACTTACCTCGGAGCCATTCTCGTCGCATGTCAAGCCACCGCTGGGTCTGCCGCTGATTTGCCCTCCGACCGAGGTCAGTTCCAGGCGCTGGTCGAGCGAGAGATCGTTATAGGTTCATCTATAGAGTCCGCAAAGGATCGGCTGAAGGCCGTCGGACTCGAGTGCAAGTCGGTCGCCAGGGGATGGACAAACAACGTTCACGACACGACGGAGTTCATCTTCTGCTCTCGAAACTCTGATGAATGGCCCGTGTTCAGGCGCTGGCAAGTGGCACTGCTACCTCGTGACGGGAAGGTTGCGGAGATACGTTCAAACGTCGGTCTCATTGGGCCGTAACGTGACCTCTATCGAAAGCAAACAAGATTAGCTTCGCATACATGTAGGAGCAGCCTTTTTCCCCTGACCAATAGTCAGATCACAGCCTGCTAGCGGCATCAGCTTACCTGGCGTCCGCAGCAGGTCGGCCAGTGTGTAGCCATCAAGAACGAGGAACATGGCCTTCAAGGCTTCATTGAGAATCGCAGGCAGGCAGCAGGCGCCCTGAATCCGGCAGGTGCTTTTATCAGCGAAGCATTCGGCCAGCGTGAAATCGCTTTCGGTCTGGCGAATCACCTCGCCGACGACAATTTCCTGCGGTTCATGCGCCAAGCGCAGGCCGCCGCCCTTGCCACGCACGGTCTCGATATATCCACCTCGCCCGAGCTGATGGGCCACCTTCATCAGGTGACTCTTTGAAATATCGTGGGCGGCGGCGATTTCGGCGATCGTCGCCAGCCGGTTTGTTTGCGCGCCGAGGTACATCAGAACGCGCAGGCTGTAGTCGGAAAAGGCACTCAGTCGCATGGTCGCTCAAAAGATACATTTAAAATATTGCTTATAGCGATCTTGGTTGATAGCATCAAGATTCATTTTATTTATATCTTATGCCAGCCTGTGGCGCAATTCGCCCGGCTGGTCATCGCCGGAATAGTCATGGCCAAGCAGCCCGCAAAAAAGATCTTTGAAATCAAGCAGGTCGTCGATCCGGATGCCAAGGTCTATCCGCGTTCGATCAGCGGACCTTACACCCGCTGGCGCTGGGTCTTTGTCTGGCTGACCCAGATCGTTTTCTATGGCCTGTGCTGGCTACCCTGGCATGGTCGTCAGGCCATCCTGTTCGACATCGACACCCGCAAGTTCTATTTCTTCGACCTGGTACTCTGGCCGCAGGACACGATCTATCTCGTGCTGCTGATGATTCTCGGGGCCTTCACCCTCTTCCTGTTTACCGCCGTGGCGGGACGATTGTGGTGCGGCTATACCTGCCCGCAAACCGTTTATACGGAAATCTTCCTGTGGTTTGAAAAGGTCATCGAAGGCGAACGGCCGCAGCGCATCAAGCTTGATGCCGCCCCGTGGTCGCCGCGCAAACTGGCGATCAAGAGCGCCAAGCACGCGACGTGGATCCTCTTCTCGCTGTGGACCGGGATCACCTTTGTCGGTTATTTCATGCCGATCCACGATCTGGTCAATGATCTGATTACCCTGTCGCCCGGTGCCTGGTCGTCCTTCTGGGTGGTCTTTTATGCCTTCGCCACCTATGGCAACGCCGGCTTCCTGCGCGACCAGATGTGCCGCCAGATCTGCCCCTACGCCCGCTTCCAGTTCGTGATGTTCGACCCCGACACGCTGATCATCGCCTACGACACGGCGCGTGGCGATGCCCGCGGCCCGCGCGCCAAGGGGGCCGACCCCAAGGCCCTGGGCCTGGGTGATTGCGTCGATTGCGGCATCTGCGTTCAGGTCTGCCCGACCGGCATCGACATTCGTAACGGCTTGCAGAACGAGTGTATTGGCTGCGCCGCATGCATTGACGCCTGCGATCAGGTCATGGACAAGATGGATTACCCGCGCGGCCTGATCCGCTATTCGACTGAAAACGCTGTTTCAATGCGCTTTACGACGCTGGAAATCATCAAACGTGCAGCCCGGCCGCGGGTCATCATCTACACGGCGATCCTGCTGGCCCTGACGGGCGCCATCGCCTGGTCGCTGGCCACCCGCGTGCCGCTGAAGGTCAATGTCCTGAAGGATCGCAACGTGCTGTCCCGGGAAGCGGACGATGGCTCGATCGAGAATACCTATCGCCTGCAGATCATGAATACCGGCGACCAGACGCGGAAGTTCCGGATCAGCATTGGCGGTGTCGAAGGCGCCCGCCTGAAGGGTGACAGCGAAATTACCGTACCCGGCGGTGAGATTGGCAGTCAGAGCGCCATTGTCAGCGCTGAACCGGGGGCCACCCGATCCGGTGCAACGCCGATCACTTTCAGCGTGACCGACGTGGCCGACGAAAAAGTCTCGGTCACCGAAAGCTCGAAGTTCTGGATGCCCTGACCAGCAAACTGGTTTGACGGCCGGCCGAACGATCTTGATGGACGATCGGCTTATTCAAATTAGAATACCGGCTTTACAAGCTGGCGGTAACGGCTGCTTTCAAAAACTGATTTACCATGCAAAATGCTTATGCATTTTCCCATTCCGCGCTGCTTCATATTCCTAAAAAAGCCCCAGGCGCCTGCACCGCGGAATCTTTCCGACCCATTTCACAGAAGTCCTGACCCCAACTCATGGCCAGCCTCACCCCTCAAGACAGCCCCCGGCCACGCCGCTGGAAGCTTTACCTCACCCTTGGCATCCTCGTATTGGGTACCGCCGTTGCCACCGCCGGCTGGATCGAACTGCAGGAATCCAGTTTCCAGGCCCGCTATTTCACCGAACAGGCGAAAACCTCCACTTGGACCATGGAATCCGGCGCTGACAAGGACATCTGGTTTCCAGCCACCGGCCCGTACGAGCAACGCCTGGGCTACGCACAGCTAAGCAATTTCCTGCCGCGCCTGGCCAGTTCGGGGTTCATCATCGACACCCAGGCCCGGCAATCCGCTGGTTTCCGCCACATTGTTGGTCTTGGCCATTTCCCCATTTACCGTGAAAAATCCCGGGCGGGCTTGAGCATTCTCGATCGTCACGATCAACCGCTCTATGACAGCCAGTATCCGCGTGTCCAGTACGCTGACTTCGAAGCTATTCCACCGGTCCTGGTCGAAGCGCTGCTGTTCATCGAAAACCGCGACCTGCTTGACACCACTTACCCGAAGCGCAATCCGGCCGTCGATTGGGGCCGGTTGGCCCGGGTCGCGGCAGGTCAGGCACTGCGCCACGTCAATATGGGTGGCGGCCGTGCCGGCGGCAGCACGCTGGCGACGCAGATCGAGAAATTCCGCCACTCCCCCGGTGGGCGCACGCGCGATACCGACGACAAATATCACCAGATGATGTCGGCTGCCCTGCGCGCCTATCAGGATGGCGAGGAAAACCTGCCGGCCCGCCGCCGCATCGTTCTCGATTTCATCAATTCCGTACCGCTCGGCGGCATTCCGGGCTACGGCGAGGTCAATGGGCTGGGCGATGGCCTGTGGGCCTGGTACGGGCAGGAATTCGCCCGCACCAATCAACTGCTGGCCGACCCCAAGGCCGCCCTCACCGAGCGGGCCAAAGCCTTCAAGCAGGCACTCTCCCTGTTCGTTGCCCAGCGCCGGCCATCGGGCCTGCTCGGCGACACGACGGGGCGCCTCAATGCGCTGACCGACAGCTATATCCGCCTGCTGGCTGAAGACCAGCTGATCCCCGCCGACCTGCGCGAAGCCGCCCTCCAGGTACAGATCAACCCGGCACGTCAGGCCCGCCCCGGCGAAGAAGTCTCTTTCGTCGAACGCAAGGCGGTCAACGAAATCCGCGGCACGCTGGGCGACCTCCTCAACATCGAGAATCTCTATTCCCTCGACCGCTACGACCTGACCGTCCATAGCACCCTCGATGGTCCCAGCCAGCAGGCAGTGACGCGTATCCTGAACCGTCTCGCCGACCCGGCTTTCCTGGCCTGCGCAGGTCTCAAGGAAGGCCGGTTGCTGGACAGAGGTGACCCGAAACAGGTCAACTACAGCCTGACCCTGTACGAGCGCACACCGACCGCCAACGTGCTGCGCATCCAGGCCGACAATCTCGATCAGCCGCTGGACATCAACGCCGGCACCAAGCTTGATCTCGGCTCCAGCGCCAAGTTCCGGACCCTGGTTTCCTACCTGCTGGTCGTCACCGACCTGCACCAGCGCTACAGCCAGATGCCCCCGGCAGAACTGGCCAAGCTGCCCCGCCACCCGGCCGACCGTCTGAGCAACTGGGCGATAGATAGCTTGCGCGCCAAGCCGGAGATGACGCTGGAGGCTTTGCTCGAAGCTGCCATGGAGCGCCGCTATTCGGCCAGCCCCGGTGAAACCTTCTTCACCGGCGGCGGCATTCACCACTTCAACAATTTCAAGCACGAAGACGATGGCAAGGTACCGAGCGTCGCCGAAGCGCTGGAACAGTCGGTCAATCTCGTTTTCGTCCGGATCATGCACGATGTCGTGCACTACCACGCCTACGAGGCGGTCGACGCGCCGGCCCGCGGCCTGCGTGATAAGGACGACGAGGAGACCCGGCAGGCCTTCCTCAACCGCTTTGCCGAACGGGAAGGTCTCGGCTTCCTGCGTACTTACTGGCACAAGTACCGTGACGTGGCACCGGAAGACCGGCTTGAAGTCCTCAGCGACTCGGTTCCCGCCCGGCCCGTGCCGCAGGCTGCCGCCTACCTGAGCGTCCTGCCGAAGAGCGATTTCGCCAGCTTCCTCGCCTTCATGCGCAAGCAACTCGGGGAAAAGGCCGGCACTGACGCCGGCCTGCGCCGCCTGTTCGACACCCACGCCACGCGCCAGTACAACCTGGCCGACCAGGGCTACCTGGCCCGGGTGCATCCGCTCGAACTGTGGCTGGTCCGCCATCTGCAGGACCAACCGAAAGCCACGCTCAAGGACATCGTGCCGGCCAGCGTCGAGGCTCGCCGCGATGCGTCGAAGTGGCTGTTCTCGACGCGATTCAAGCATGCCCAGCAGGTCCGTATCGACATCGTTGTCGAAGTCGCTGCCTTCGAGCGCATCGCCGACGAGTGGCGGCGCCTGGGCTACCCCTTCGAACATCTGGTGCCCTCGCTGGCCACCTCGATCGGCAGCTCCGCCGACCGGCCAGCGGCCCTCGCAGAATTGATGGGCATCGTGGTCAATGACGGTATCCGGCGCCCGACGGTGCGCATCGACGAATTGCTGTTTGCGGCCAACACCCCGTTCGAAACGCGCCTCAAGCGCCAGCCCGAAGCCGGCGAACGGGTCATGCCGGTCGAAGTCGCCCAGGTTACCCGGCGCGCCTTGCTCCGCGTCGTCAATAGCGGCACTGCCCGACGTATAAAGGACGCCTACCGCGACAACGAGGAAAAACCGTTGCTGGTCGGTGGCAAGACCGGCACCGGCGACCACCGCTCCAAGGTCATTGGCGCAGATGGTGGCGTGCGTAGCGCCAAGGTCATGAATCGTGCCGCGACCTTTGCCTTCTACATCGGTGACCGCTTCTACGGTGTCGTGACCGCCTTCGTGCCCGGCTCCAAAGCGGCCGCCTACGACTTCACCTCGGCGCTACCGGTCCAGATTCTCAAGGAAATGGAACCGGTCTTGCGACCGCTGGTTGCCGATCGCCCCGCGGCGGAAGGCAAGTGCAAAGGCTAAAACACCGCCACGCCTTCCATCCATCCCGAAAAGCGGGAATCCAGACGACCGATCGACTGGATTCCCGCTTTCGTGGAAACATCCAAAATCACCAATAATCCGTAAAAACCACACTTTGCTGCGGCGCAACAAAATGGTAGTCTTTGACGCATAAAATAAAGCGATCAAAGCGAGCAACAGCATGAGTGAAATCGATCTGAAACGTTTCTTCCTTGAACAGGTTCGCCTGTTCGAGAACTTCCCGGCCGACAAGGTCGAGGAAATCGTCATCAAGTCCCGACTGGCGACCTACGAGGGTAATGAGGCCATCCTCGAAACTGGCGATGAAGGCCGTTTTATCGGCGTCATGATCAGCGGCCATGCCGAGATTTCGATGACCGACAACACCGGCACCCGCGCCGTGATCACCCAGCTGGGCACCGGCGATGTCTTCGGTGTGATGTCCCTGCTGACCGGCGACCGCATCGTCGCCGACGTCATTGCCGGTAATCGCTGCTTCGTGCTGATGATTCCGCAGGACGTCTTCAACACCCACATCCTGACCAACCCGAAGGCCGTCGGCTACCTGTCCCGCCTGCTCGCCGAGCGCACCCGCGCCATGTCGGTCGATCTGGTCACCGCCCAGGCCAACGCCATCACCCGCTCGACGGATCCCTATGCGCTGTCGCTGACCACCAACCAGCCGGGCAAGGTCGTCGTCATCAATGTCGGCATCAGCCAGATTCATTTCGGCATCTACGACACCGAGGAAAGCGGTGCCGACGTGCACGGCATCATCGACCACGCCGACCAGCAGGTGACCCTGATCAGCGTCATGGTTGGACCGCAGCAAAAAACCATCGAGCATGCACCCTTCAAGCTTTCCGACCTCTTCAAGGTGATGCAGGAAGCCACCGCCCTGCTCGGCGAGGCCTTCACCTTCCACCCGGAAGATGTCACCGCTATCGGCCACCGGGTCGTTCACGGCGGCAACAAGTTCTCCAGTTCGGTCGTCATCACGCCGTCCGTCATTGCCGAGATCGAGGAACTGGCGCTCTTCGCGCCGCTGCACAACCCGGCCAACGTCGCCGGCATCCGCGTCGCCATCAAGCAGTTCCCGAACGTGCCGCAGGTCGCCGTGTTCGACACTGCCTTCCATCAGACGCTGCCGCCCTACGCCTACCTCTACGGCCTGCCCTACGACCTTTACAAGCAGCACGGCATTCGCCGCTACGGTTTCCACGGCACCTCGCACCGCTATGTATCGCTGAAAGCCGCCGAAGTCCTGAAGCGCCCGCTCGGTGAGCTGGAAATCGTCTCCTGCCACCTCGGCATTGGCGCCTCGCTGTGCGCCATCGACCATGGCCGTTCGGTCGACACCAGCATGGGCATGACCCCCAGCGATGGCCTGATCATGCCCAGCCGCTCGGGCAGCATCGACCCGGCCGTGATGATCCACCTGATGGAACAGCACAAGATGACGCCGGATCAGCTGTCCACGCTGATCAACAGTGAAAGCGGCCTGAAGGGCATCTCCGGCATTTCCAGCGACATCCACGACATTGAGACAGCCGCCAGCGAAGGCCACCATCGCGCCCTGCTCGCCCACAAGGCCTACTGCTATCAGGTCCGCAAGAATATCGGCGCCTACGTTGCGGCCATGGGCGGTATCGATGTCCTGGCCTTCACCGGCGATGTCGGCGAAACCAGTGCCGCCGTGCGCAGCCTGGCCTGCCAGGGCCTTGGCTACATGGGCATCAAGCTCGACGAGGAAAAGAACCGCAACTTGGGCCGCATCGATGGCTATGCCGTCATTTCGGCCGACGATTCACCAGTCACCATCCTGGTCGTCGCCAATGACGACGAGCGCCTGGTCGCCTGGGAAACGCTGCGCGCCATCGAACGTAATGCCCTGCTGCTCGCGGCCAATGCCGAAGATGCGCCAATCCCCGTTGAAATCTCCGCCCACCACGTGCATCTGTCGCAAGTCGATGTCGAAAAGCTGTTTGGCCCCGGCCACCAGCTGACGCCGATGCACGAACTGTCGCAGCCCGGCCAGTTCGCCTGCGAGGAACAAGTGCATCTGGTCGGCCCCAAGGGCCGGATCGCCAAGGTTCGCGTCCTCGGCCCGACACGCAAGGAAACCCAGGTCGAAATCGCGATGACCGAGCAGTTCAAGCTCGGCGTCCAGCCGCCGATCCGCCAGTCCGGCGACCTGACCGGCACACCTGGCGTGACGCTGGAAGGCCCGTACGGCAGCACGACCATCGAACGCGGCGTGATCTGCGCCCAGCGCCACATCCACATGACGCCGGAAGACGCCATGCGCTTCCACGTACGTGACAATTACGTCGTTCGCGTCCGCATCGAAGGTGAGCGCCAGTTGATCTTCGGCGACGTCGTCGTCCGCGTTAACCCCGGTTTCCGCCTGGCCATGCACATCGACACCGACGAGGGCAATGCCGGCAACATCCAGACCGGCATGCTGGGTTATATCGAAGAGATCCAGAACCGGCACTAAGCGACCGTTCGCTGGATAAAAACAAGGGGATCACCGCCAGGTTATCCCCTTGTTCGTTTAGAGCCAGCCAAGCTGCTTACAGGCTGCACGGACGAGAAAAAACCCAAGGCCACATACAAACAGGCCAAAGATCAGATGAAGATACTCAGCATTCATCCGATTGGCGAGAAATGCCCCCAGCCACGCCCCGATAAACATCGTTGCCGCCAGAATGATGGCCGCCCGGATGTCGACATTTCCATGTCGGTAATACTCATAGGCGGCAGCAAGACCAATGGGGGGAAGCAGTACGGCCAGGGTGGTACCGGTTGCCATGTGTTGCGAGAAGCCGGCCCAGTAAACCAGTGCGGGCACGATGATGACTCCGCCGCCAATACCAAAAATACCTGCCGCCAGACCGCCGATCAGACCAATGAATATGAATACGAGCAAGGATGGCATCAGTGTTTCCTTCACGCGCCAGGACAATGGTTTGACATCAAAAGATCAGCCTACTCATCAAACGACTTGAGTTTTCTCCAGAGCGACACCCTGTCGATACCCAGCATCTTTGCTGCCTGAAACTTGTTGCCGTTGCAGTGCAATAGCGCTTTCTGGATGTGCTCTTTTTCAAGCTGCTCCAAAGTCTGAAAACCGCCACTCGCCGAATCGATCGGACTCGGAGACGCTTGCTCGAACAGGTTTGCCGGCAAAAGATCCTGCTCAATGAGCTGCGTGGAACATAAAGCGATCGCCCGCTCAATGATATTTTCCAGTTCGCGAATATTGCCGGGATAGTCATAGGCCATTAGCACGGACAGCGCCTGCGGCGAAAGACTGGGTAAAGCCTTGCCCATTCTCTGGGCGTGAGTCGCAATCAGGTGAGAAGCAAGCACAGGGATATCCTCCTTTCGATCGCGCAGGGGTGGAATACTCAATGCCACCACATTCAGGCGAAAGTAAAGGTCCGAACGCAGGATGCCCGCAGCGACCGACTCTTCCGGATTACGATTGGTTGCCGCCAAGATCCGGAGATTTATTTTTATTGCTTGCGTACTGCCCAAGCGGAAGAATTCTCGCTCCTGCAAGACTCGCAAAAGCTTGACCTGAATGGCCGGCGGCATTTCCGTGACTTCATCGAGAAACAAGGTCCCGCCCTCAGCCGCCTCCAGCAGTCCGGTTTTCACACCAGCGGCTCCGGTAAAGGCACCCCGCTCATGGCCGAACAGTTCATTGGCCAACAATTCCTCGGACAACACACCGCAGTTGATTGCGACAAAAGGGGATGCGGATCGATCGCTGCAATCGTGCAAATAGCGGGCGATCAACTCTTTCCCGGTCCCCGTCTCGCCGTGGATCAGCACCGTGCAGTCAGTTGGTGCGACACGCCTTGCTGTGTCCAGCAGGCGCTGCATCGCCTCTGAACTCGCGATGATCCGGCGAGACATGGTGGTTTTGGCCAGCTCCTGCTTGAGCGCCAGAACTTCACTTTTAAGGCGGACCTTCTCCAGGGCTTCGTGGACTATCTTTCGTACCTCGGCAATGCGAAAGGGCTTTTCCACATAGAAGAATGCGCCGGCTCGCATCGCCTCGACGGCGGACCCAGCACTCGCATGCGCGGTAATCACGATTACCTCGGTATCAGCTGCCTGCGCCTTGATCTGCCTGAGCAACGCCAGACCATCCATACCCGGCATACGAATATCCGTCAGCACCAGTTGATAAGTTTGCTTGCCCAGACAAGCCGTTGCCTGCTCTCCATCGGCAGCGGCATCTACGTGCCAGCCCTCGCGCTTCAAAACATGCACGAGATTCTGGCGGGCAATTTCTTCGTCATCGACAACCAGGATTCTTGTCTCAGACATCGCTTTCCCCACTTGTTTTACCTTCATCCGGTACGTGAATCCAGATTCGTGTACCGCCGCTGACGACAGATTCGGCAGCGATCGTCCCACCATGCTGCGTAACAATCTCGCTTGCCACAAAAAGACCGAGCCCTATCCCCTTGCCTGTTGGCTTGGTTGTATAGAAAGGATCGAAGATGCGTAGTGCCGGCTCGCCGGCTATGCCTTCGCCATCATCCTCAATCTCGAAGGTGGTTCCTCTCCCTTCTGGAAACTCCTCTCGCCAGGCTCGCAACACAATATTTCCCTCGCCATGGATCGCTTCGGCAGCGTTCTTGATCACATTGATCAAGACCTGCTGGAAACGGGTACGATCAATCACGACCACGACATCTTTCGCCACCTCAAGCTTCACCACAATCGAAGCCGGAATCTGGTTGCGTAGCAAGGTCAAGGTTTCATCGAGCAGCAGGAGAACGTTCTGGCTCCTCCGCTCCAGGCTTCCACTCCCCGAATTATTGAGCAGTGCCGAAACAATGCGTTGTGAACGCATGACCTGATCGTCAATTTGACCAAGCAAGGTACGAATCTGCTCATCAGGCAGCTCGTTCATCTCCTCCTGAAGAATTTGGCAGGATGAGGAAATATTGGAAAGCGGGTTGTTCAACTCATGCGCAACGCCTGACAACATGGTTCCCAGCGCCATCAGGCGAGAAGACCTGGCCATCGTGCTTTGTCGCGCCTCCAGTTCATGCAAGGTATCGTTGATGGATCGCGTCAGTGAGGCCATCTCATCGCCAGAATCTTCGCCTTCGAGTCTCCCCGCCTCGCCCTTGGCGATTTTTTGCAGGCTCCGCTCCAACTCACGGAGTGGCCGAACCACGCTGCGCGTCACCAGTATTCCGACCAGCAGCCCCAGGGCCAGCATCACCCAGATAATGCGCTGAAGGTTGATTTCGTGATGTCGAATGGCTTCATCGACGCGTCTCTGCGCATCGTCATCCAGGCGTTCGCCCAAGCGCAGGGCGCTGCTTCCTGCGACGAAGGTTTCTTTCAATATTTCGGCAGACAGCCCTGGTGCAGAAAGCGCACTTTGAAAATCGAGCAATCTGTCGCGATATGTCGCGACCGAACCGACCTCTTCAGCCGACAACTCAGGCTGCTTACGTAAAAGCGCCTCGAGAAGTTGTGTTGCCTTGTTGGCCTGCTCGACAGCCTCATGAAGATCGGCCTCCTTCTTGTAAAGCAGGAAGTTCTTTTCAAGGCGCCGCGCATCTCTCAGCAAATCAAAAAACGACACGATCCCCTGACGCCTGTTCAACTCGTCTTTCAGGACGCGAAACTGGATGATCGAAGTTCCGACGAAAACAACGAACAAGAGTCCCACCACGGCATAGCCGAAAAGGATTTTAGAGTGCAGGGAGCGAAACAATTTCATTTGTTGCATTCTGAAATATCGATGGTTGCAATATGAAACAGTATGCAGATGCATACTTTTCATTGTTATTCATCTACTTATGCGCATTCTGGGCACTTCCAATCGGGACATGGTTGCAAATTGCAACAATTACACCTTAAACCCATCCCCCGCGCGAATCAATCGCCTTTAGGAATCAACAACTTACAAAAGAACACGATGGCACACCATGTGCTAGCAATGAATGGTCCATGCCCACGGTCGATGGATCAAATCCTGTTCAAACCTCCGACTCTCTGCACAAACCTCATTCCAGATTGAATTCATCATGTCAAAGAAAATTGCACTAGCCCTCCTTTCCTCTGCGGTCTGCCTGTTGGCCGCGTGCTCAACAACCGCTACCGCCCCCACTGAAACGACCACACCACAGAAAGCGCCGGATTCCGTTCGTCCGGTCGCCGCAGCGCCGAGTGGCCTTTCCGCAGCCGATCTGGCCGCCTTGCGCGATCCTTCCAACCCGCTTTCAAAACGCAGCATCTACTTCGATCTCGACAGCAGTGCCATTAAGCAGGAATACCGTTCTGTCGCCGAAGCTCACGGAAAATTCCTCGCGAATAGACCCGGGGTAAAGGTGACCGTGCGCGGCAACACCGATGAGCGAGGCAGCCGTGAATACAACCTGGCGCTGGGGCAACGTCGTGCCGATGCCACCAAACAGGCACTGAGCGCCTACGGTGTTGTCAGCGACCAGATTGAAACCGTCAGCTACGGCAGCGAAAAACCGGCTGCTGAAGGCCATAACGAAGCAGCCTGGGCAAAAAATCGCCACGCGGACATTGCCTATCCTGGGGAATGATTTGGCAAGGCATTCAGTAGCGAAGACGGTTCTCATCACCTTGAAGGACCGTCTTTGCAAGGTCAAAAGCAGATTGGATGGCAGGTCAACGCCCATCGCCATCCTTCTGCTTCTGAGTGCTTGCGGCACAACGCCGCCGGCAGCAACAAATGCACCTTCGCAAAATCTCGCGACAAGCGAAGTCGCACCGCTCAATCCCCCGGATGCTGCCCGAGAGGAAGCCCCTCCACTCATTGCCGCTTCCAGGCAAGACAACATTCGTAGTGAAAAGAAATTATCCAAAAGATATATCTCGTTTGCTCCGAACGAACTGAGCCTGGACGAAGCGAACCGCAAGAAACTTCACGGCTACGCCCAAGAACTAAAAAATCGGCCCAAAACCGTGGTTGTCATCAAGGCTTTTTCCTATGGTGCCGGCAGTCGCGCCTACACATTGGCCGCCCTGGAAAATCAGCTGCGCGCAGTCTCTGGCGCACTACAAGAGTCCGGAATTCAGAAAACCCGAATTCGACAAGTGCTAATGGGGCAGCGCTTTCAGAAAAAGTTTTGCCCGACGCAAGAATGCAGCAATGGTTACCAGATAGTAGAGATCGACTGGAAAGACTGAGCGTGTTTCAAAACCAATCCTTTCAAGTCATTCGGATAGCGACATCCTGGGCAATCAAGCTCATTTTGCTGTTCCTGGTCGGCGGAGGCATTGGCAGTATTGCGTTTGCACTAATCCCTCCCGAAGCGGCCAGCGAATTGATTACCCAAGGTTCGGATTGGCAGAGATTAAGCCCGGAGGAGCAGTTGGCGCTCGCCCCACTGGCAGAGAAATGGGCAACTTTGAATAGCTTGCAACGGGACAAATGGCGCTCGACCGCCAGAAAATTCAGTCACCTTTCTCAAAGACAAAAAGATAGATTCCATCGGCGTTTAGTGAGATGGAGCGAAGTCACCAGCGTCCAGAAAAATATCGCCAGAAGCAACTACAAAGCATTCAAAACAAAACCGGTCCAGGACAAGATGAAAGCGCTTGCCACCTGGAAAGCTCGCTCAAAATCCGGGGAAGAGGTAGCAACGCTTGAGCCAAAGCATACCGATCAGAGCATGCCCCCCCAGGAAACGGTCACCGAACAATGAATTCCGGCAACGTCACTATGGTTCTGCTGACCTGTGCAGCGCTGGTCGTGTTCGGATGTGATTCGGAAAAACAAGGCACATCGAAGCATTCTGATTTTCCAGAGAGAATGCAGATTGTAGAAAACATCAGCAGACTGACTGCAAGCGATCATCGCGATACAACCTATCGCTATGAGTTGATTGGCGGATGCCAGCTCCTCATCACCAAATTGCTGAATGGAAGTCGGTTCAGTCAGGCCAATATCGACTTATCGAATACAGACTTCGAAATATTCGAATATGCCAAGGGGCTCGGTTACTCGCTTAGAACACCGGGTTCACATGGAAAGTTAACGATTTTTGAAACTCCTTCACCGGAAAGGGTGGAAACCGCGATCCACGAATTCAACGAACTGAGTTCAATGTGCCGCACCAAACAGCCATTGGCGACAAGGTGAAGCTCAGGGCGTGAACCACTCCGCCGCCCAAAGATCAGGAACTGATCCAGCGGGAAGCTTCAAACGGGTGGATGAGCCTGAAGTCTTTGGCGTCTCAGGTCGAGTTGTCGGGTGACGATTGCGATGATGCCGATCTGGTCCGCATCGGGTACCTTGCCTTGATCAAACGATCGAATAACAAGGTCGGAGAGTTCATCGTCCAGCCGATCAAGAAGTGTCAAATTGGCATTTCGAGCGTTGCGCATGATGCTCACCAGTCGCTCGATATCAATGCCACCGCCTGTCGCTGAGTCGGACTTTCTTGCACTGAACAACCAGACGATGCACGAGCCGAGAATACCCAGAATAATCGATATCAAATAGAAGATGCTCACGGCGCTGTCGACCAGTGAGTTTTGCTCCCCCTCGAAATACGCGGCAGCCCCGGGATGGATAGGCAAGCCGGAGCCATCGTCGCTATCCGGAGCCTCGATGTTCCGGGCCAGAGGAGAGGTTGAGATCAGCCGCGCCTTGGTCAGGGTGAGCAGGCGTGCAATTTCACCCGTGGCAAAGTCCGGCAGCGAGTGCCGTCCAACCAGGCGAAAGGTGACGGCCAAGGTCTCCAGCGCCTCCTCCGGCTTCGGTTTCGCGCCGCCGAAATCGCCCTCTTCGATTTCGTTGGCCTCCGTACCCTGGATTGTTTTGGCAATGGCAGCCGCCTGTTTTTCGCCAATCAACTTCGGTGAGGTTTTGGATGCACTGCCGATTGCGGCGATGGCCTTGCTAACCGGGCCGGTGCCCGATGGACCAAGCGCAAGAATGCCGGCCACTTGTTTTTTTGCGATGGCCGGACCAATTTCATCCAGCGTCAGTAATTCCTGATGAACCGTTTCGGGGTTGATATTATAAAAATTCAGAACGCCATTCAGCAGCCGCACCAGGCTTTCATTGCGCTCCGCTGAATCCGACTTGAGCAAGCCGATTTTCTGGCCCGACAGCCCCTGAAAACTGCTCAGGCTAGCGTTTCCCGGCACGATCAGCACCAGATTGTCACGACGGAGAACTGCAATCGTCAGTCCGTTGCTCGGCATCGCGATATCGCTGCGGACGATAGCAAGATCGGCTTCCCCGTTTTCCAGGGCCTTGGCGCTGGCAGCGAAACTCTCTTTCTTGATGCGCTTCAGATGAATGATCGGACGTTCTTCAGCGAATACCTTTGTGATCGTATTCAGGAAGTCCGCACCGCCAATCATGGCGGGTCCAGTCGCCACTTTCAGCGGCCAGCGGACCAAACCCTGCTTGATGACCAGCGTGCCAATGGCACCAATACCCAGAACAATCATCATTCCGAGAAACAACTGCTTAACCCAGACAGGCCTTGAGCCAAGCAGTCGTCTAGCAGAACGGATCATCAGCCATTCCTGAGTAGTAGAAATCGGGCCTGCGGCCCTGGCGGCCAGGTTGGCCGGTTTCAGTCGCGCCTGACCAGGACATAGGGACTGCGAAACTTTGCCCCTTTGATCTCTGAGACAGCGAACGAGCTTCCTGACGATAACAGTTTCGCCCGCCCGGCAACCTCTTTACTGCCATCGGTTGATGTCTCTTTCATTTCAACGATGACCGGCTCCGGCGCGATCAAGCGCAGTTCGCACGTCGTGCTTGGCGTGTCTCTTGGCGAAAATTTCACGGTGGAGTTTGGTCCAACCAGTGAGACAGACTGCTCCAGGGTGCCCGCCAGGTAGACATCGATTTTGACGGCATCTACGGCAAAGGCGTGAAGGGGAGCGGCCAGCAGTGCAGCGAGAAGCAGGGACAGGGATTTCATCGACAAATTCCGATTATGTGGAGTTGGCGCGCCAAGCCAAAACCGAGGCAAAACAGCGCGCCGGTCACGAAAAACGGAAAATACTAACGCCACCGCTCAATTTTTTCAGTCACAGATTGTAATTGCGTAACCATCTCTATCGCCAAGGCTGCCCAAACCCGCATCAATTCGCCCTTCCCCCAGAATAATCAACCCTCAATGACCCCCATCTCCTTCAGCACCTCCTGCGCTGAACGAAAGGCATCGATAGCCAGTGGAAAACCGCAGTAAACGGCAGCGTGGAGCAGGGTTTCCTGGATTTCCCGCATCGTCGCCCCATTGTTGATGGCCCCGCGCACGTGGCCCTTGATTTCGGTAGCACGACCGAGGGCGGTAAGCATCGAGAGGGTGAGCAGGCTGCGGGTTTTCAGGTCGAGTCCCTCACGACACCAGGTCGTTCCCCAGGCGTTGCGGGTCACGAACTCCTGCAACGGCGCGGTAAAGGCATCGACATTGGCGAAGGCCTTGTCGACGAAAGCCTCGCCCATCACTTGTTGGCGCATCTGCAAGCCTTGTTTGAACTGTTCGTCGCGATTCATGTGGTTTCTCCGGAAAGCTGGACGTTAGGTCTATTTGAAATATCCGTTCAGCTTACGAAAGCAACGCCAGGCCGTCCATTTTTTTGCGGCAGCGCGACGATTCCTCCGAAGCTTTCCCGCACCATCGCTTAGACTGCGCCCCTCACTCTTTCGACAGGACGCCCGATGCAAAACGAACACTTCATTCCGGGCAAGGACGCCTCGCTCGAACACTCCATCGCCTCCATGCAGGCCAAGCTGACTGCCCTCGGTTTCGATATCGAGGAATGCTCCTGGCTCAATCCGGTTGATAACGTCTGGTCGGTGCACGTGCGCAATCGCGCCTGCCACCTGATGTTTACCAACGGCAAGGGCGCCACCAAGCTGGCCGCCCAGGCCAGCGCGCTGGGCGAATATTTCGAGCGCCTGTCGTGCAACTACTTCTGGAATCATTATTACCTCGGCGACGCCGTGGCCAACGGCGAATTCGCCCATTACCCGCGCGAACGCTGGTTCCCGGTCACCGGCTCCGACTGGCCGAGCGAACTGCTGACGCCGGAACTGCAGGCCTTCTACAACCCGGAAGGCAGCATCCCGGCCGAAGCGCTGATCGACATGAACACCGGCCACTACGAGCGCGGCATCTGCGCCATTCCCTACGTGCGCCAGCGTGACGGCGCCGAGGTCTACGTGCCGGTCAACATCATCAGCAACCTTTACGTCAGCAACGGCATGTCGGCCGGTAACACGCCGGCCGAGGCGCGCGCCCAGGCGCTGTCGGAAATCATCGAACGCCACGTCAAGTTCAAGGTTATTGCTGAAGGCCTGTGCCTGCCCGATGTGCCAGAAGAAGTCATCGCCCGCTACCCGACCATCGCCGCCGGCATCCAGGGGCTGCGCGATGCCGGCTTCGGCATTCTGGTCAAGGACGCCTCGCTCGGCGGCAACTACCCGGTGCTCTGCGTGACCATGCTCAACCCGCGCGACCAGGGCATTTTCGCCAGCTTCGGGGCGCATCCGCGTTTCGAGATCGCCCTTGAACGGGCCCTGACCGAACTGCTGCAGGGCCGCGCCCTGGAAGCGCTGGACGGCTTCCCGCCCCCCGGCTTCGACCTCGATGAAGTGGCCAGCGCGCCGAACATCGAGATCCACTTCGTCGATTCGAGCGGCATCGTGCATTGGGAATTCTTCGGCGACACGCCCGATTTCGAATTCGCGGACTGGAATTTCAACGATCTCGAAAACGGCAAAACCACCGACGACTACGCCTGGCTGGCCGAACGCATCCACGCCGACGGCCACGACATCTACGTCGCCGACTTCGACCACCTCGGCGTCTATGCTTGCCGCATCCTGGTTCCCGGCATGTCGGAAATCTATCCGATCGACGATCTGGAATGGGAAAACAACAGCAACGGCGCCGCCGTCCGCCCGGCCATCCTGAATCTGGCCGAACTCGACGACGACCAGTGCGGGCAGTTGCTCGACCTGCTGAACGAACTGAACATCGCCGACGAACGCCCGGTTGCCGCGTTGATCGGCCTTGCTCCGGATGCCGGTTCGCTATGGGCCGATCTGCGCATCGGCGAACTGAAGACCATGCTGGCGCTGGCCGTCGGCGATACCGATGCAACGCTCGAAGGTTGCGAATGGGTGCGCCAGTTCGAACAACTCGATGCCGGACGCCGCCGTGTTTATCAGTGCATCGCGACACTGCTCGAAATGGAAGACCCGAACATCTTCGAGGACGCGCTGGTCAGCCTCTACGGTGAGGACACACTGGACATGGCGACCGACCTGATCGATGGCGAAATCCGTTTCTTCGGGCTAGTTTCACCGGGACTCGAGCTGACCGGTTGTGAATTACACCAGCGGCTGCTGGCTGAATACGCCAAAGCCCACCCAACTAAGGTGCACGGCTGAAAATAAGCGAAAAAAGGGCGTCGCCACGCGACGCCCTTGGCGTGAGCTTTCCGCCTAGATTTTGAAGCGGTCGGTATTCAAGCGCATCGTGTGCGCCAGTTCGCCCAGTCGATGGGCCGACGAGGCGGTTTCATCCGCCGCCGCGTTGTTTTCTTCCGCTGACTGAGCAACCATCTCCAGTTGCTGCGCCAGCGATTGAGTGGCCGAAGACTGCTCGGCAATCGACCCGGCAATATCCGCCACCACGGAAACGACCTCACCGGCCGCCCGGCGGATATCGACGATGGATTGTCCGGCCTGCTCGGCCAGTTCGGTGCCGGTACGCACCTCCTGCACCGTCTCATGCATTGCATCAACAGCCGAGAGCGAACTGGACTGGATCGTCTCGATCATGGTCGAGATTTCGCCGGTGGCCTTGGTCGTCCGTTCGGCCAGCTTGCGCACTTCGTCAGCAACCACGGCAAAACCACGCCCGGCCTCGCCGGCCCGCGCTGCCTCGATCGCGGCATTGAGCGCCAGCAGATTGGTCTGGTCAGCCACGTCCTTGATGACCTGGACGATGCTGGAAATTTCCTTCGACTGCTCGCCCAAGGCTCCGATCATGTTGGCCACACGATCGATCGCGTCGGCAATGTGCCGGATCTTGGTCACCGCATCGCCGATGACACGGCCGCCCTCGTCGGACAAACTCCCGGCTTGGCGAGCCAAATCCGAGGCCGTATGTGCATTGTCGGAAACCTGGTTGATGCTGACTGAAACCTGTTCGACGGAAGCCGCCATTGCTGCTGCCGACTCGCTGGACATCGCCGAGGCCTGGGCCGACTGGCTGGCCGCTGAGGACAGGGAGTGAGCCGAAACGTCCACCTCTCCGATTGAGCGTTTTAGCTCGTCCAGCGTCTTGCGCAAGGTCGCCAGCAGTTCGTTGAAAGCTTTCGCCGCCTGCCCGACTTCATCTTCGGAATCGACACGCACAGTAGCCGTGAAGTCATTTTTGTCACACACCAGCGTGATGACGTCGCGCACCGAACTCAGCGGACCGGTAATCGAGCGGATGATCCAGACAGCTGCACCGAACGCGAGCAAGACACCGACAATCAAACCGCCAATGGCGCGATTTCTTGCGCTTTCGTACTCTGCACGATTGCGGGCGACATCACTCTGCATGTTCTCATCCTGCAGGCTGGCCATTTCCTTCACGGCGCTGATCAGCGCATCGTTCTTCGGGGCGAACTCCTTGGTCAGAAGCAATCTGGCTTCGGCAGGACTCCGATCAAGTGCTTCAAAATACTTGCCGTACAAGCTGCTTTGCGCCGCACGCGTTTCCTTGATGTGATCGAGGATTTTCCTTCCCCGCTCCGTACGGACCAGCGGATCCAGTTTTTCGATCAGTTCGCTGTTCAGCTTCCGGTTGGCACTGATTTTGGCTTCCAATGCAGCCCGTTCTTCATTGCTATCAACCAGCAGGATGGCGCGCAACATGCCTCCGTTTTTGAGCACGCTCTCGACAAGTTTGTAGGATGTATTGAGCTTGAACACCCGGTCTTTAACCAAGGTATCCATGTCCTGCATCGATTCGGCCAAGCGCTGCAATGCCAGGATGTTGCTGACCAGCAGCAGGATGATCAAAGCGGTGAATGCAAATATCAAGCGGACTTTTATTGTTAGGCGACTGAACATCGACCCCCCCTAGAAAAAGAAAAACAGAATTCAACAACATTGTGTTTTTCTTATACACAATCAAAAAAGAGGTATCAATTTACTTTTGTCACTTTCGAAAAATAAATCGCTGAAACTGGCAGATCGTGGTCGCAAAGCCCTCCGCACGCGGGCGCAAGGCACAACAAAAACCACTCACCGGCCGCTGCCAGAATGTTTCCGCTCAAGAATTCGAACTTGGGTACCGGTGTCCGGGCCGCGACACCATTTCAGGCGGGCGACTTGCTCAGCCACTTGCTCAGCCACTTGACCAGCATCGCGTACAGATGGCCGGGATCGACCGGCTTGGCGATGAAATCGTTCATGCCTACCTCAAGGCAGCGCACTTTATCCTCGGCAAAGGCATTTGCCGTCATGGCCAGAATGACAATCCCGGCCTTGCCAGCCTGCTCGCGAATCTTCCGGGTTGCCGTCAGGCCATCCATTCTCGGCATCTGCATATCCATCAGGATCAGGTCATAGTCATTCCGGTCAAGCATTTCGATGGCCACGACACCATCTTCCGCCACATCGGCGATCAGGCCGACATCGTCCAGCATGGCCAGCGCGATCTCCTGATTAATCGGCTCATCCTCGACCAGCAGAATGCGGCAGCCCCGATAATCTCCTCTCAGAACTTCACCGGCACCATCGAGCAATTCAATACCAGCCGCCACATCGCCCGCTGCCCCTTTCTTCAAGCGGGCGGTCAGCCAGAAAGTACTCCCCTGTCCCAGCACGCTGCTTGCACCAGCATCCCCCCCCACCAAACGGGCGATCTTCCGGGTGATCGCCAGCCCCAGGCCTGTGCCACCATAGCGGCGGGTGATCGAGTTGTCGGCCTGCTCGAAGGCAGAGAAAAGTCTGGGCAAGTGCTCGGGAGCAATGCCGATTCCCGTATCCTCAACCTCGAAGCGCAGGAGCAGGCTGTCGGCATCCTCATAGACGCGCCTGGCCCGCAAGGTAATACGGCCGGATTCGGTGAACTTGATGGCATTGGACATGTAGTTCAGCAAGGCTTGCTGCAAATGAACCGGGTCTCCGAGCAAGGGAGGTAGCGTTGGGTCGCTCTCGACTGAAAGTTGCAGATGCTTTGCCTGGGCGCGATCCTGGAGGATGGCCACCACGTTATCAAGAATGCCTGCCACCCGCAGTGGTGCCTCCTCAAGCGAAAACTTCCCGGCCTCGATCTTGGACAGGTCGAGAATGGCGTTGATGGTCTCCAGCAGATGCTCGCTGGCCAGTTCCAGCCGGTCGAGTCGTTCCATCTGTTCGGGTGCCAGACCACCACGCCTGATCAGATGTGCCATGCCGGAAATCGCATTGAGCGGGGTACGTATCTCGTGCGACATGTTGGCCAGAAATTCACTCTTCGCCACGTTGGCAGCCTCGGCAGACTCTTTCGCGACAGCCAGCTCCTCGGTGCGCTCGGCAACGAGTTCTTCCAGATGCAGGCGGTGCTGCGCCAGTTCTTCTTCGTTGCGGACCTGCTCGGAAATATCCCGGCTGACGCCGAAAAGTCCGACGACCCGTTTTTGCTCGTCAAATAATGGCCACTTGTAAGTCTGCACGTAGCCGCGCTGACCGTCGGCGTCGTAGTACGGCTCGATCTTGTTCAGCAAGGGGCGGCCTTCAGTGAGGACCCGGTATTCCTCCTCCTGATAGACCCGTGCGGTATCCGGCGGAAAAATTTCCCGGTCGTGCTTGCCGATCATCTCGCGCCAGCTGGCATGTCCGGAAATCTCGGCCATGGCCTGGCTGCAAAAACGGAAACAGCCCTTGGCATCCTTGAAATACACAAAATCTGTGGTCTGATTCAGGAATGCCTCGAAGTCCCGGTTGAAATCCGCCAGCTCCTTCTCAGCCTGCTTGCGGTCGGTAATATCGACATCCATGCAGACGAGGATCGGTTTTTCAGGGCTTTCCCCGGGGATGGAAAACATCGTCGCCTCGACCCAGCGCAGTTCGTCATCACGAGTCCGGACTGGATATTCAGCCGGACCGATGGGCTTTCCGCTCGCAGCCACCTCGTCCAGCAGGCGCGTGAAATTGGCAGTCTGCTCCCGGTCAAAAATCAGCCGATCCAGTCGCTGACCAATCGCCTCCTCGGCAGACCAGCCATAAAGTTGCTCCGAGGCATGATTCCAATAGATCACCCGGCCCTGCAAGTCGTACCACTGGACAGCCACATCCGGCGTGTTCTCCAAGGTCGCCGAAAGCTGCCGCCCGGAAGATTCGGCGCGTGCCCAAGCCCGCGAGGCCTGGTTCAAGGCCCGCCAGAGCACCAGAAACGCCCCCAGCACCAGCAGCGCTACGACAGCCATGCCCAGACGTAACAGCCAGACATTGTCCGCCCTGGTCGGCCAGCCGCCTCGCGGCAGCGCGGCCAGTTGCCAGGTACCGCTGGGTAGATTGATTTCGGCCAGCACCGGTGACTCGGCAAACAATGCCGGGCGACCGAAGAAGACGCCCCCTTCGCTCCCTTTCCCATCGGTGCCGCGGATTGCGATCTCGATCGGCGAGTTGTCATCCCGCAAACCGCTATTCCGGTACAGCAACTCTGCATCGACGACCGCGCTGACAATCCCCCAGAAACGCTCCTGCCCCTCACCATCCGGCAGAAATACCGGCAAGCGTGCCACGATGCCGACACCGCCCTGAACCAGACTCAACGGGCCAGCCAGGACGATCTGACGAGTCAGCCTTGCCCGATCCGCTGCCTCGAACTGTCCAGGGCTTTTCCGGTAGTCGAAACCAATGGCCTTCTGGTTGCCCTGCGTGGGGTAAATCAGGCGAATCACCATGTCGGGGGCGACGGCAATACTGCGCAACTGCGTGCGGCCTGCAAACAACGGCTGGACGGCCCGTTCAAAACGAGCCTGAACCAGGTCCGGCTCCAAAGCGATGACCCCGACCAGACCTCGAACCAGCTGGATATCGCTGTTGAGATTGCTGTCCAACCGATCCCGGGTCCGGATCAGATTCTGCTGAACTTCGCCGCGGACAGCACCGACATAACGCTCATCGTTGATTCGCTCGCCGACATAGGCCGCCAAAGCCATGCCGCAGACCAGCACGGCCATGACCGTATTAAAGACGCCGCGCCTCATCGCTCGCCAATCCAAAGTGTGGCCACAACGCCTTCCTGGGGCCGGAATGGCAGCCAACCGCAGCACTCGACAAGCATCGACATCAATCCACAGCTCCGGTAGGAATAAGGAAATAGCTCTTTTTTGGTGATTCTAGCGATGCAGCAAGGCCGGAAGCAAAAACTATCGTTAATGATGCTCCGCTCCGGTAGTCAAAAGCATGAGCAAGGCAAGCATATCCGCCATGTCAGCGAACTAACTGCTTCGCCTGAGTTCAAATCAGTAGGCTCAATCAAACATGTCGGCAAACCGACGAGGAGCACGTGATGGAAGCTGGTGCTCGGACCCGCTTGGAAAACGACTCATTCGGCAGCATCGAAGTCGCCGCCGAACGGCTCTGGGGTGCGCAAACGCAACGGGCGCTGGAAAATTTTGCGATTTCATCCGAGCGCATGCCCAGTGAACTGATCCATGCCCTGGCCACGATCAAGGCCGCCTGCGCCAGCGTCAATCGGGAACTCGGTCTGATGAAACCAGCCCTGGCGGCAGCCATTGTCATTGCTGCCAACGAAGTCGCAAGCGGCCGCCATGACGACGAATTCGTGCTGCCGGTCTGGCAGACCGGTTCCGGCACGCAAACCAACATGAACATGAACGAGGTGCTGGCCAACCGCGCATCAGAACTGCTCAACGGCCCGCGCGGCAACGCCCGCCTCGTTCACCCCAACGACGAGGTCAATCTCGGCCAGTCATCCAACGATATTTTTCCGACGGCCATGCATGTCGCAGCGGCTACCGCCATCACAAGACAACTGTTGCCGGCCATCCAGCAACTGACTGCAACGCTGGAAGAAAAAACAGCCGAATTCGCTGACATCATCAAGATCGGTCGCACCCATCTGCAAGACGCCACCCCGCTATCGCTGGGCCAGGAATTTTCGGCGTATGTAGCCCAACTGCAGCACGCCGAAACCTTGATCAGCGCCAGCCTGTGTTCGCTCTTCCCGCTGGCTGTGGGGGGAACGGCCGTCGGCACCGGCTTGAACACGCATCGTGAATTCGGCAGTCGAGTCGCCGCCGAGCTTGCCATCCGCACCGGCCAGCCCTTCACCAGCGCCGCCAACAAGTTCGCCGCGCTGGCCGCGCATGATGCCCTGGTGGCCGCCCACGGTGCCCTGAAAACCCTGGCCGTGGCCCTGATCAAAATGGCCAATGACATTCGCTGGCTAGGTTCAGGCCCCCGCTCGGGCTTGGGCGAAATCAGGCTGCCGGAAAATGAACCGGGTAGCTCCATCATGCCAGGCAAGGTCAACCCGACCCAGTGCGAGGCGCTGACCATGCTCTGCTGCCAGGTGATGGGCAACGATGTGACGATCGGCATCGCCGGCGCCTCCGGCAATTTCGAACTGAACGTCTACAAACCGGTGATTGCCCACAATTTCCTGCAGAGCGTACGCCTGCTGGCAGACGGCATGCTCAGTTTCGAACGCCACTGCCTGCGCGGCATCACGGCCAACAAGGAACGCATTGCCGATCTGATGGAAGGCTCGCTGATGCTGGTCACCGCGCTGACCCCGCACATCGGCTACGACAATGCGGCTGAAATCGCCAAACTGGCACACCGTCAGGGAATGACACTGAAGCAGGCAGCACTGGCCCTCGGTCATGTCTCGGCAACGGACTACGACCGCTGGGTCGTGCCGGCCGACATGATTCATCCGGGAAGGCCCTAAAGCCTTAGCAGTCAATTCTTCATCCCCGAGGCTCCGCCGGCGGGATTCAGTGTCTTGAAGCCATGGATTCCCGTTGGCGCGGGAGCGAAAAATTGATCAGCGGCGTCCCAGATAGGGCGATGGCAACGATCCACCGGGCTGGCTACGGAACACAAATACCGTCATTTTTGAAATCTGTTCAAACAAGCTAGCCCCTGTTTGAACTTCCTGGCATCTCAAATGTCATTAAGTCTGTGAGTGGAATCACAGCAGCCTGAGGCTCGTAGGCGTTGATGGGGAGAACACGTATGAAACGTACTCTGCTGGCCGCTATCGCGGCATTCGTCACCCTTGCCGCTGGCATCGGAATATTCCAGAACCAACACCACAGCATCGGCGACGCCTTGGCCGCGAATGCGCCAGTCAGCGTTGCAGCGCCGCCCGCCGGAAAATCCATCCCAGAAGTCTCTTCCGTCGATCAGGACGCGCCCTATCACGAGGCCTGCGCCCGTGAGGGGCTGAACGAGTCCGAATGCGTCGGCCGCCTGATCTGGTTCAAGGCCACCGCCGGCAACGACCGTTTCCACACCTACACCTTCCAGCAGCGCATTGGCGTGCTGATCGACTGGTTCCGCGTGCTGCGCGCTGACCAACGCGACGACCGTTTCTGGGCCTGGGGCATCATCAACGACCCGGCCTGCTGCAAGCCGGGCGACCCGGACTGCCCGGCCAAATCGGCCGAGGAGACCTATGGCTTCGACTGGTGCCCGGGCGACGACGTGCTGCTCAAGTACGTCGGCAAGCCCGGCTACGTGGACCCGGCCTGCAGCCTGAAGGACGCCGCGCTCGACCCGGACGATCCGCACAGCCAGGGCGGCAAGGTGGATCAGCGCCATTCGGCCTGCGACCTCAAGTTCGGCACCTCGACCGGGGCGCTCGGTATCCGCAAATTCCCCAACCCGCGCTTCGACGCCGCCAAGTGGCAAGTGCTGAACGGCGGCAATGCCAGCTGGGCCGGCTTCAACGCCACCAAGGTGGCCGCCACCGGCGTCGAGTCGGACGCCCGCGTCAGCAAGCTGGCCGATGCCTCGGTCGAACCGCCCTTCCTGATCGGCACCGCCTGCGGCTCCTGCCACATCGCCTTCGACCCGCTCAACCCGCCGGCCGACCCGGCGCATCCGAAGTGGGACAACATCAAGGGGCTGATCGGCAACCAGTACACCCGGATGTCCGAACTGCTCACCTCCGGCATGCCGAAGAGCAGCCTGGAATACCAGATGTTCGCCCACGCCCGCCCCGGCGTCACCGACACCTCGGCCATCTCGCACGACCAGGTCAACAACCCCGGCACCATCAACGCGCTGATCAACGTCGCCCAGCGCCCGGTGTTCAAGGGCGAAATGGTCACCAAATGGCGCAAGGCCAACACCTGCGGTACCGAGAAGGATGAGGACAAGTGCTGGTGCGAACCGGGCCGCAACGGCAAGTGCTGGCAGAAGAGCACGCGCGACGACGACACCACCACCATCTTCCTCGGCGGCCAGAAGGTCGTGCTGCCCGGCGTGCATCACATCCTGAAGGGCGGCGAGGATTCGATCGGTGCCCAGGAAGCCATCCAGCGCGTCTATTTCAATATCGGCTCGTGCTCCGAACAGTGCTGGGTCAACAACTTCACCGACATGCGGCAACTGGACCCGGAACAGCGCGGCTACGGCCAGACGGCATTCAACATCGGCCAGTGCCGGCGCGACTGCCCGAACTTCCGTGCCGTCGAGGACCGCCTGCAGAACATCCTCGATTTCTTCGCCTCGGCCGAATCGGATGAAAGCGACCTGTACGCAGCCCGCGCCAACCAGCGCAAGGCGAAAAATCCGGCCGCCACGTACACACGGGCCGAGCTTGCCGCCGACCTCGAGAAGGAATTCGGCAAGGGCGCCGTCGGACGCGGCCAGACGGTCTTCGCCGACAACTGCGCGCGCTGCCATTCGAGCATCCCGGAAAGCGCCGGCGGCGCCTTCAAGAACCGCGACTTCACGGCGCCCAACGATGCCCATCCGCGCAAGGTGCGCGCCGATTTCCTGGGCAACGACCAGCCGACCGCCGTCACCGAAGTCGGCACCTTCCGCTGCCGGGCGCTGCACTCCAACCACAAGCCGGGCCATCTCTACATGGAATACGCCTCCAACACGCTGCACAAGCAGCCGCCGGTCGCCGACATTCCGGAACGCCCCGAACTGAAGGACGGCGGCCGCGGCTATATGCGCAACGTCTCGCTGGTCAATGTCTGGGCCACCGCGCCGTTCATGCACAACAACGCCGTCGGCCCGGAAATCTGCGGCAAGCCGGCCAACAAGGACAACGATTTCCACCGTGCCCGCTACGTCAGCGCCGATGGCAAACTGCTGCCCGAACAGCCCGACTGCGTGCGCTACGACCCGACGGTGGACGGCCGCTTCGACCTCTACAAGCGCTCGATGTTCGAACTGCTGCACCCCAGGGAGCGCGGCGCCAAGCGCACGCTGACCAATGCCGACCTGCTGCTCGACGTCGGCATCCGCCCCCTCGACGGCAAGACCGAGAAACCGCTCGGCGGCTTCGGCCAGGTGAAAATTGCGGCCGGCGCCAGCGCCGGTTTCCTGAATGGCCTGGAGTACAAGCAACTGGTCGGCGACCTCTTCCTCGCCAAGCGCCACCCCGAGCAGCTGGAAAAGGCCGGCCGCAAGGCCCTGCAGCCAACCCTGCTGGAGATTGCCGACGAGGTTCTGAAAAATCCGTCGCGCTTTGTTGAAATCCTGCGCGAGAAGCGCGATTTCCTCAGCGCCCATTACGAGACCTGCACCCAGGAGATCGAAAACGAGGGTCACCGCTTCGGCGAGGATCTTTCCGAAGCCGACAAGAAGGCGCTGACTGCCTTCCTCGCCACCCTCTAAGGCACGGGAGATCAGATCATGGGACTGCACACCTTCACCCCGCGCACTGGCCGGATCGCCCTCACCACTCTCAGCGCCCTCGCCATCCTGATGCTGGCCGCCTGCAGCAAACCGGAGCCGCCGAACATCGGCTTCGCCCCCTACGGCAAGGACTACGCGACCAAGATGAGCCTGGCCCAGGTCGAGTACAAATACCCGATCCCGGCGGCAGAACTCGCCAAGATCACGCCGGACTACCTGGCCAAGCTGGACCAGGAGCAACTCGACCAGATCTACGCCCGCTTGCCGGCCGGCCCCATTCCGGATGGCGCTTTCGACGGCCGCATCCTGCTGCCGCGCGGCGAGAGCGGCAAGTTCCGGCTATCCGAAATCGTCGGCGGTTTCACCGGCATGGGCCTGCACCTCAAGGGCCTGCTGATCGAGGATGTCGGCGAGGCGCTTTGGCGCGGCAAGGTCTTCTTCCGTGACGAACGGGTACTGCGCAACCGCATCGAAGACCTGTCGGTGCTGAAAAAGATCGGGCTGGTCGAAGGCGAGCCGAAGAAGATGAGCTATGGCGGCAAGGAAACCTGGCTGCTCTTCCCGGCCAAGCTCTACTGCGGGCAAAGCCTGCTCGACGCCCGCCGCGAATCGATCATCATCGATTATTCCTTCACCGACGAAATCGCGGGCTACCAGGAGAGCCCGGACTTCCTCGCCGGTCGCCGTGGCCTCAAGGTACGCGACGAAATCCGCATGATCCACCCCGGTCTCTACCTTGGCCGCGCCTACCTCGACCGTGGTTTCGCGCTGAATTTCACGCTCTATGACAAGACCACCGACGACAAGGCGCGGGACGATTTCGTGAAGACCGGCAAGGTTCAGGAAGACTGTTGGCCGGGCACACAGGCACGGACCACCGTTGCCGCCGCCAAGCCCTGAGCGACGCGGATACATACAGCCATGAGGATTCGTCATGACGCTGCCCCTGGCTCTTTGCACGGGACTCTGCTTGCTGGCTTTCAGCGGGGCAACGGCCATGGCTGCCGGGAAGTCTGAAGCCACCTGGGTAGTCGACCCGGCGCTTCCCGGCGAAAACCTGCCGCCTGTCGGGCGTTCGCAATTCGACCGTTTGTTTGCTTCCGAGCGCGCAGGCAAGGTCGACTACGACCTGCCCTTCCCCTTCGAAGCGCTGCTCGGCCGCATCGACTCCCAACTCAGCGGTGATCCATCCAGCCCGCTGCCGCCGGCCAAGCGGGTTCTGATTCCACTCGGGCGTTCGCTGCAGCGCACTGCCGCCGCGCCCGATTATTTCGCGTTCCCGCGCGTGGTGGTCGCCGTCGATTCACCGCCGGCCTCGCCGTCAAACCTGCTGCTGAAGGATCGCCTGTACATCGGCTATCAGGAAAAATCGGCGGTACTGGAAGTGATCAGTTACAACGAAACGGTCGGACGTTTCGAGTTCCAGCTGGTCAAGGACTATCGGGCCGGCGGAGAACCGCAGGTGGTCTACGCCAATCGCACACTCTGCTACGCCTGCCACCAGAACGGCGCGCCGATCTTCTCGCGCGCCCTGTGGGACGAAACCAACGCCAATCCACAAGTCGCCGCGTTGCTTGCTGCCAGTGGAAAAAGCTTCTACGGAATCCCGCCCGAACGGGGCGTCGACGTCCCCTACGCCATTGACATCGCCATCAAGCGTTCCAACGGCTTTGCCCTGACCCAGCGCCTGTGGCAAGAAGGTTGCGGTGACGCCGACCTGTCTGGCCGCCGCTGCCGTGCCGGCCTGTTCACCGCCGCGTTGCGTCATGTTCTCGCCGATGGCCGCAAGGCTGCGGTAGCGGCACTCTTGCCTGCCGAAATCGCGCGGCGCTGGCCCGGCGGACTCGCCACCGCCCCCGCAGACATTCCCAACCGGAATCCTCTGCAGGGCCTAACCAGTTGGCCCGATGACGCGGCCCGACAGGTGGCCTACTCTCACGTTCCGGCCCGCTTCGAACCTTTGGCGCCACGTCAGCCTCAGGCAATCTGGCGAGCCGATGCCACCGATGCGATGGATCAACTGGTCAACGGCTTGGCCGAATTCGTCGCCGCCAGCGACCGTCAACGGCTCGAAAACGCGCTCGCTGCCCGACCAGCACATGTCGTCCGCCATGAAGTACCCTGCCGCTTTGAAACCCGAGCTTCCCGCTGGTCGGTGCGTTGTCAGCCGGCCGCTGGCGAGACCGGTCCGCAACTGACTGCGACACTCGAAATAACACGTGGAAAGGTATCGGGCGGGAGGCTGGAACGCTTAGCCCTGCCGGGCGGTGATACCCTGAGTTCCGTAGCGCTAATCGGCACAGCCCCTCGCTCCAATGAGCAATTCTCCCTTGTCCCAGAGGCTACCTCTAGGCAATCACAGATACGCCCGTCACACCGGCGAAAGCGACCGCAGGAAGTGCAGAGCCCGGTGTCCAGTTCCACGGTTGTTCTGGATTCCGGCTTTCGCCGGAATGACGATTCTCCGACCAATCGTCCCAGGGGTGCCGACGGCAACCCGCTGACGCGCATCGCCTTTCAGGTTTCATCGAACGATCCGACTGATGGCCGTGTGACCGTCGATTTTCGCCAGGAGTTTTCCGGCGTCGAGAAAGCCGTCATGGACATGGCTGAAGGTCCGGACGGCGCGGCGCTTTTCGGCGCCCGCCCGTTTCCGCGCGAACAGCTTTTCGCGGCGCTGCTTTCCCGGCTGGACGCACCGGTTGTAGCGGCCTGTTGTCAGGCCGCCGACAAGCTTCCGCCACCGCACCTCGAAGTACCCGCTATCGCACCGGGCAGCTCGGCCACGATGCCGATGGAAAAGGCCCTGCAGGGCTTCTACCCCTACTGTGCCACCTGCCACCAGAGCGCCGAGACATTCCCACCGAATTTCCTTTCCGGCAATGCCACGCAGGTCGCCGCCCAACTGCGCCAATGCGCACCGCGTCTTTACGTGCGACTAGCCATGGCGGACCTGACACCCGAGCAACGGGACAAGACCCCGATGCCGCCGGAGAGCCTGCTGCCTGCCTTCGCCACAACTAGTGCCGGCTGGCGTACCAGCCCCGCACGCGCCGCGCTGTTCGCCCAAGTTAGCGACTGGCTGAAAGCCGAAACCGGACAGCCCCCAAACCTGAGCCAGCTGCTGGCCGGTGGTTACGAGGCTCTGCGCCCCTGTCTGCCGACAAATGACTCCGTGATGCACCCACCACGAAGGGAAGCACCATGACTGACAATTTCAAACGCGCGGATAACCCGTGGAAGCGGCGCTTCCTGATCCTCTTCATTATCACCATAGTCATTCCGGTGCTTATTGCCGTGTGGCTGTTCAATCGCTTCGGCGGCGACGTTCCGGTCGATTACGACAGTCCGACCGAGCACTTCAAGTACGGGTCGACCGGTGGCGAGCACGAAATGGGCTTTCCCTACTGGATCTGGCGGGCGCTGCCGGAAGTCTGCCCGCAGTATCTGCCGGGAAAGGGCTACCAGTCGCTGGGCATGATCTATGAGAAGAACCCGGACGGTAGCGAGCGAGATGTTCCGGTCGGCACTTCGAAACGGCGTTTTCAGGGCATAGACCGGGTTTTCTTGAATTGCGCCGTGTGTCATGTCAGCACCGTGCGCACCGCCATCGACCAGCCGCCGGCGCTTGTGCTTGGCATGCCTGCCGCGACCTTCAACATCAAAGGTTTCGAAGAGTTTTTGTTCCGCTGCGCCGCCGATCCGAAATTCTCCAAGGAATACGTCGTTCCTGAAATTCAGCGCCAGGGCGCCGACCTTGATCTGCTCGACCGCTATCTGGTTTATCCGGTTGCCATCGCCATCATGCGCGACCGGGTGCTGGCACTGGCCGGACGCTTCGACTGGGTGTTCAAGCAGCGCGAGTGGGGCCCGGGCCGGGTCGACACCTTCAATTCGGCCAAGGTCATCTTCAACTTCCCGATGGCGCATCTCGACCCGAAAGAGCTGGACGCGCCCGCCGACTTCCCTTCGATCTGGCGACAACGCCAGCGTAAGGAGCCAAAGGAAATGCAACTGCACTGGGACGGTAACAACACGACCGTCGAGGAACGCAACAAGAGTGCCGCCTTCGGTACCGGCACAACACCGCCGACCATCGATCTGGCGCGCATCAAGCGCGTCGAGGACTGGCTGCTGGACGCCAAGCCGCCGTCTTTCAAGGACTTCTTCTCGATTGACGCGCAACTCGCCGCAACGGGTGCGCCGATCTATCAGGAGTACTGCGCCGCCTGCCACGGCGCCTCAGGCAGCAATTTCACCGGCGAATACGTCGGCCAGGTGGTGCCGCTGGAAAAGATCGGCACCGACCGCCGCCGTCTCGATTCCTACACCTATACGCTGGCGGTGAACCAGGCCACGCTCTATGCCGGCTACCCGTGGCGATTCACTCATTTCCAAAAGACCCACGGTTACGCCAACATGCCGCTCGATGGCCTCTGGCTGCGCGCGCCGTATTTGCATAACGGCGCAGTGCCCAGCCTGCGCGACCTGCTCGAACCTGCAGCCACGCGACCAAAGGACTTCTATCGTGGCAACGACGTCTTCGACCCGGTCAAGGTTGGTTTCGTCTCGGACGTTCCGGAAGCCAACGGCAAGAAATTCTTCCACTTCGACACCGCACAAGCCGGCAACGGCAACGCTGGCCACGAAGGCAAGGCCTACGGTACCGAACTCTCCGACGCCGAGAAAACGGCGCTGGTCGAGTTCCTCAAAACGTTTTGAATAACGTATGAGCCAATTTCACCCGCCGTCATTCCGGCGAAAGCCGGAATCCAGAAAAGGCACATCAGACAATGTCGCCGTACAAATCTCGCCACTCTGGATTGTTGGACTCAATGAGCGAGAGCTTCCATGCACGTCGCCACTCCTTGATGGCCTTTTCACGCTCAATGGCCGGTTGCATCGTATCGTGAAGCTCGTACCACACCAGCGTATGGACGCCGTACTTCTTGGTAAATCCTTCCACGAGGTTTTTTTTGTTGCCAAATCCTTTGGACAAGATCGGACGTGACGCCAGTGTAAAGCGTACCGTTTCTGCGACTGGCAAGGATATAGACACATGGCTGTTTCATCCACGCAGATTACTGGATTCCGGCTTTCGCCGGAATGACGGAATGGATGTGCATCGATTCTCTGAGGGGATAACATCATGACCACCACCGGCTCCCGCAAAACCTGGCTCAAAATCATCGGCATTTTCGTATTCGTTCTGCTCGCCGTTGGCGCCTGGATTGGTTACGACCGGGGCTTCCGCGAATACCCGCAGCCGGACTGGGTTAACGCCACGCCGGAAATGCGTTTCAAGTACGGCTCGATCGGCGCCGAATACGACGCGGGAATTCCCTACTGGATTTTCTACGTTCTGCCGCGCATCTTCCCTGAAAAGCTGACACAGGACGGCGTGGTCTTACCCGGTGGTTATGCCGCCCTCGGCGTTCCCTGGGAGATGGGCCAGGAACTGCCCGCCGGCTTCACCAAGAAGCGAATCGGTTTCGACCGCGTAGCCAACAACTGCGCCGTCTGCCACACCACCAGCTATCGGGAAACGCCGGATTCCAATCCGGTCTTCGTCGTCGGCGGCGGATCGCACACGACCAATGTTGAAGGCTTCTTCCGCTACCTGATCGACTGCGCCAAGGACCCGCGTTTCAACAGTGACATCCTGATGGCCGAGATCAATCGCGTCACCAAGCTCGACTTCATCGACTCGCTGCTCTATCGCTTCGTGATCATCCCGATCACCAAGAAACGCCTGCTGGAGCGCGAGGCCCAGTTCGCCTGGATCTACCGCAAGGAC